>NZ_JBGTFY010000437.1:0-4521 GCF_041747015.1 Nostoc sp. | reverse complement strand
CGAAGTCGGGTTACGAGGAATCAAAGTTTTCAAAAAGCTAGATGAAGCATCTGCTCAACTGCGTCAAGAAATTGCCTCAGTTCAAGAGTGGATGTCTGCTGATACTGGGGACTGGGTTTGTCCTATAGACTTAGCTCCAATTGTCTGGAATCAATTAATCAATATAAGGGATAATCTAGCTCCCAGTTTACGTAATCAGTTAACAGTTGATTACGAGGCAGGACTTGTAGATTATCAGGAACGGATTGACAAATTCCTTTCGCTAAATGCTTGGGAACTTCCTCATGACAAGCAACAAGAAGTCAAAGCTAGTTTGTTAACAGCATTCCCCACTCTCACTGACTTGGAGGATTATCTACAGGTAATCATCGGTCGTCCGGTGATTATTCCTGCGCTGTCCGAACAACTCGACCATAAACAGGCTGAGTGTTTAGACCAAATCACACGATTCATCCAACAGTATGACCAAAATCTGGAGCAAAGGCTACGGGAATCTGCGATCGCTGGCGGTGAACAACTGGCGGCGCAACTCCTTGAAGAATTGAGCGACTGGGAGCCAGGACGCAAACCGGTGCAGTTCAAAAAAAAGATGGAAAAACACCTGATGAAAGTGCGGGTGTTACTGGCAAATGCCTCACCGGAAGCTGGCAGTAGTTTACAGCAGATGATGGAGCATTTGGATTCGATTGTCACCGATCCAGCCATTGAGTCGAAGAATCTTGGTAGTGATGGGCGTAGTCATTTGCAACAAAAGATGGATGATATTCGCGCCAAGCTGCTTGATGAACAACGCAATCTACAACAGTTAGCAACTGGCGACGTGGGCTTATCAAAAGCTACCGTGATGTCGTTTAAGTTCCGGTAAAAAATAGCCTTGGACAGGGTGCATTGTCCAAGACTAACCGATGTATTAAAAGTGCAATATTCACGCTCCAAAAGGATATCGCACTTTTACTATTTCTCAAACCAGATAACAAAGGAAATAAAATTATGTCACATTTTTCAACAGTCAAAACTAAACTTGCCAACCGTGATTGTTTGGTGCAAGCTTTACAGGATTTACAGCTATCACCGCAAGTCCACGAAAAGCCACAGCCACTTAAGGGCTACTATGGCGGTTCACAAGGACAGAGCGCTGAAATTATCGTCATTGGTCGCACAATTAAAACCCGTGCAGATATAGGTTTCCAGTGGAATCAGACAAGTGGTGTGTACGACGTGATACACGACAGCTACGAAACAGTTACACAACTGGGACAAGATTTCTTTAGCCACAAACTAATGCTGGCTTACGGTAAGCGGATGGTTCGCGCAAAAGCTGCTGAGTTACAAGAAAAGTTTGGGGAATGCACTCTAGCAGAAGAAACCAATGGGAGTGTGCAAACTCTACGGTTAACCTTTACTGGACATCAAGAAGTTAAACAATACACACGGAGGTAATTATGGAACGCTCAATTTTGATACATTTTGACAAAATCACGGGTGAAGTGAAGGTAGAAGCTTCGGGTTTTGAAGGGCTGTCTTGCCTGGAAGCAACTCAACCTTTTGAAGAGGCGTTGGGGATTGTAGAGGGCGAACGCGAATTTAAGCCCGAAGCCCAAACGCAACGGATGACCTCAACTCATCAAACACGAATACACCAGTAAGAAAAAGCGGAGGAACTTTACCATTAATTGCGAATTGCGAATTGCGAATTGCGAATTGGTAAAGTTCCCCCAAAAAATATCATGAACGAATTACCAAAAGAATACGCGATGGTTCATATTTATGCTGCGACGAAAGCAAGAGAAGCAATCGTCATCAAAGGCAATACAGAAGGCTTGTGTGTGCTTGTTAATGCTTTGATTTCGGCGATCGCGTTCAGTGATGGAACTGCGGAGATTTTTAACGGCGATGCCAAACTTCATGAGGTAGTCGTGAGACTTGTTAATACGCACGAAGAACTAGCGCCATTACCGTATCAAAATTTACAACTATGAAATTATCAAACCTAATCAGCACACTCGACTCACAAATCCCAATCGCCGCAGTTGATGTTCTGTCACCTGATGAGGCAACTATCATTCAGTGGCTAACAATTGAAGTATCAGACAAACTCAAAAGTCCCGTATTCTTCTGGAATTTGGGAGTATCCAGCCTGGAGCAATGCCTGATTGCTGAAGATGGTGGGCTGGTGTTTAAGCCAGTGCCAGAGTACAAAAGACCACCTCACGCTGATCCAATACTCTTCGTTTTCGACTACATCAATAACTTTGATGGTGCTGGCGTGTTTATTCTGGGAGACATACACCCATTTGTTGGCAAGAATTCACCGCAGTTATCCTGGGAAATCTTGACCAGAGTGAAAAACCTTTACCACCGGCTCAAACCCACAGAAAAACGGATCGTGCTGCTGGGTCAAAACATCGAACAACACGATTCTTTGGTAAGGCTCATCCCCTACTGTGAAGTGCCACTACCGAACATTGGTCAAATTCAAGACCACTTCGAGTCGTATCTAGTTTTTCTTGAAGAATCTGCTACAGAGCAGGATGTCACATTTCGGGTGTCCCTGAGTTACGAAGACAAAGAAACCTTTGCACAGGCAGCGCTGGGATTAACCCTAGAAGAAGTCAGCGATTTTCTGAGGCTAACTGTGAAAGAGCGTTTGAGCAGCACTGGTATTTTGATTGATGCCACAATCACGCCTCTGATAGTCGAGTACAAAACCCGACTTCTGGCTCAAATGGGTATCGAATTGGGTAAACCAGCGACTATCCCATTCGGTGGACTGGATTTACTGCGCGAGTGGTTAACTCGGCGGCGGCGACTATTCACCCAAGAGGCGCGATCGCTTCATCTGCCACAACCTAAAGGTGTGCTGCTGGCGGGACCGCCGGGTACTGGAAAAACTCACTGTGCCAAAAATATTGCTACCATACTCAACTTACCATTACTCCAGCTTGATATTGCATCCCTCTTGGGCAGTCTAGTTGGTGAATCTGAGGGCAATGTCCGCCGTGCCTTGAAAACGGCAGAAGCGATCGCACCCTGCGTTTTATGGGTGGATGAAATAGAGAAAGCCTTGTCCGGTAGTGGCGATAGTTCAGGAGTTTCCCAGCGAATTTTGGGAAATTTGCTTACATTCATGTCTGAGTGTACTGCTGGCGTGTTCGTTGTAGCAACGTGTAACGACCCATCTGCACTGCCCAGTGAGTTGAAACGGAAAGGAAGATTTGATGAAAATTTCTTCGTTGATTTGCCCAGTGAACCAGAACGCTGCCAAATCCTGAAAATTCACCTAGAGCGATTTGGTATTGAGGTCGAAGACGAATATCTGGAGGCGATCGCTGCAAACACCGTCAAGTTTTCCGGGGCAGAACTCGAAACTCTAGCAGCAGAAGCGGCACTACTGGCTTTTGACGAAGGACGACCGCAGCAGGTAACGCTTGCTGACCTCGAAACCTGTCGTCAAACCATTACCCCACTCGCAATTCAGGATGCTGCGGCAGTTGAGCGTATGCAGGCTTGGGCATCCACCGCACGACGGGCTAGTAGTCCTGTGGTTGCAGCGAAAACTCAATCTTTGCGTGCTGCTAAGTTTCGGAATCTGAACTGATGAGAAAGCGATTGTCTCCTGATTCTATGGGGGCGATCGCTTTTTCAAATCCAACAGTCTAATCCACAATCAACGGAGAAATAATCAACATGGAAATCTATTTAGTCTTTGTTGATGCTATCCAGAATAGCAATAAGTTCTGGAGTGCCAAGGTCGAAGACAACAATTTAATTGTTGAATGGGGACGAGTTGGCTACAAGTCTCAGACTAAAACTCATTCTTTAAGAAGCAATCAAGAAGCTGTTCTCAAATATCGTAATCTGGTAGCCGAAAAGATGATGAAAGGCTATAGAAGAAGTCAGTCACAAATTGATAGTAATTGTGAAGTTTCTGAAATCAATAGAGCGATTGAATTACTAGAGATTATTCGTCCTTGCGTAGAGCAGAGAAATTTTTCAGTTGCTTATATCAATGCCCTAAATCAATATCTAAAGATTGTCCCAACACCTTTGGGTATGCAAATTGAACCATACAGAGTATATCGCTCAGTAGAAGATGTTGATTATCAAATGGGATTGCTTAATTCTTTGTTAACCACACCTGCACCACAAGTTGCTGCGGTGGGTGTTGGTCATGCCCCTGAAGCAGCAGAACCCAAGATAGTCAGTCTCAAGACTATCAGTAAAAACTTCTGGCGACATTTATGAAGAGTGCTGAGTGCTGAGTCAAAAGAACGCCCACAAGGTAGGGTGTTGACTCTAAGGGTTTTAAGGTGGTAAATTTTTATGCAAGAAGTACGTAGCTGCATAAAAGTTAATGCAAGAGTTTAAAAGCCCAACCAGCCCAGCAATTCTCATTTTGGAAAAAATAGGGTATTAACCCCGATTTTGGAATTGAAAATATAGTACAAAATAACTAGTTTTTCAGCCAGAGGCAATGGCTAAAAAAACAATTAGGTCGAATAATTAAGTATAAATACTTGA
>NZ_JBGTFY010000436.1:0-3448 GCF_041747015.1 Nostoc sp. | reverse complement strand
ATTACAAATTAAAGAAATACGGGAATCATCTCAAGTTAGTCAAGCTGTTTTTGCACGTATTTTGAATATAAGTACTTCAACAGTTCAAAAATGGGAAATAGGACAAAAGCGGCCTAGTGGAGCATCTCTTAAGCTACTGCACTTGGTAAAAAATCGTGGGTTAAACAGTGTGCTGTATTAAAATTTTTGGCTCGGAAAACTTACTTACGGGTTATTCCTCTAATTTAACTTGTAAACGATTGGACTAAAACCAGTGGAGGCCCGCGAGGTCGAAGATGGGAGGCTTCCGCTACAATGTTGTACAACTTACGGATTTTTGGAAAAGACTAGCAAGATTTTCCGATTTTCCCCACCATTAACTGTCAACAGTAGTAAGAAGCAAGCGATCGCAACTATAAGCAAAAGCGGTCGCAGTCTACATAATCGCACCCCATAAGCTACTGCTAAATACCTCAAGTCCTTATGTGTTCAGGCTTTGGGGAGATGTCGTTAAACTATCATTTCCCGCCAAACAGCGATCGCTTTTAGTACTGCCCTCCCGTGCAAACACGTCAAATATCGCCACTGTTTCAAATAGCGATATATTCTTTATGCTATTGGCGAGGTTTGGCGAACTTTGGAAAATGCTATTAAATGCTGTTAATGACGATTTGTAGCGCAATATTATCCTAAAATCAGGAATCTTGCATAATCAAGATGTATTAAAGTATATATTCCCGCATTCTCTTCGTCATGCTATGTCCTTAGATTTAGATTTCTCTGGTCAAAATCTCTGCGGTCGCTCGTTTAAAGGTCAAGACCTGACAAATGCTAACTTTAGTTATGCAGATATTCGTGGTGCAGATTTTACTAAAACTATTTTGATAAAGACGAACTTTAGTCATATTAAAGCTGGTTTACAGAGACGATGGATAATTATTTTTATAGCAATTTTAATTTTTACTACAGCCGTATCTGCGGGTATCTCTGTATCAACCGCTATTGGAACGCTAATGTATTCAACTATTCGTCTTTTTCCTGAGGATTCTTTAAAATCTATGATGGATCCATATGGAAGGATGCAAGGCGAAGAACTAAAAAATATGATAGCAATGACTCGTGTCATTTTTCCTTGGATATCCCTCGTACAACTCGTGTTATTAGCGGTATTTTATACTACTACTTTATGGAAAGGTTTAATTGCCGGTTTGAAAACTATGATAACTATTTTTATAGTTATAGATTTAATTGGTGGTTTAATTGGTGGTTCATTGGGAGTATTAGGTGTTTTGAAGTTGAATTTTTTAGAGAATCCAATTGGATTTTTAGTTAGCGTTTTATTTGCATTTTCGGTAGGGCTTTTAGTAGGAGTTGGAATGGCAACTATATATATGGCTTTTCTTGCACTCCTAAGTGTAGTTTTAGCTTTAGGAGTAACTTTTTTACAACCTATAGCTGTAGCAGGAATAAGCGTCATAGCTGGCTCTAGAACTAGATTTTTGATTGAGATAGCAGCATTAGCCATAGCTGGCTTTAGTGGTTATATTATTTTATTTCAATTATTTAATAATAATCTAGCTGTTGATTATTTTTCTATTTTATTATCTGTTCTATTTGTAGGGATTATTCTAACTTCAATTTTATTAAGCAATCATATAGGTAAAGAAGCTATATTTGGAAATAGTAAGTATATTTTTATTTTGGCAATGGTAATAGCTTATGCTGCAAAAAGAGGAACAAGCTTTCAAGAAGCTGACTTAACTGATAGTGATTTTACTCAAGCACAACTTAAAAACACAAATTTTAGAGCAGCTATTCTTAAGCGAACCTGTTTTTTTCAATCTAGAAACCTTAACTATGCTTGTATGGATAAAACTTATTTAGAAAGTCAAGATTTACAACAGTTAGTTATGACAGGTTTTGGACAAAATAAAAACTTTAACAATCGACAGGACTTAAGAGGTATTAATTTGTCTGGAGCAAACCTTGCAGACATTAGCTTTATGGGAACCGATTTGAGCGGAGCAAATTTGCAGGATACTGATTTATCTAAAGCAAAACTTGTACAAACTCAATTAGATGGAACAGATTTAACAGGTGCTACTCTTACTGGAGCTATCATACAAGACTGGGGTATTACAAGCCATACCAAACTTAATGGAGTAAGGTGTAAGTATATTTATATGCGTTTACCTACGGAAGATGATCTCGATCCGTGTCGTAAACCCGATAACAACAAAGAAGTTTTTGAAGACGGAGACTTTGCAGACTTCATCAAGCCAATTTTTGATACACTCGACCTTTACCATAATCGAGATATTGATCCTCGTGCGATTGCAATTTCCTTTAAGCAATTAGCAGAAAATCACCCTGATGCTGAATTAGAAATTGTGGCAATAGAAAAGCGGGGTCAGGATAAGTTTTTACTTCGGGCGAAAACCGCAGCTACGGCTGACAAATCTGAACTAAGTGCAGAATATTTTGACACTTACAACGAGATAAAAAGCTTGCCAGAGCGAGAAATTAAATTACTGTTAGCAGAAAAAGATAGCAGAATTCATAGTTTAGAAAATTTTGTTAATCAGGCGCTACAACGCCCTAGTTATTATTCAAACATAAAACAGGTAGATACTATGGCTAACAATCCTGGTGGCTTTTCAGTAGGCGGTTCAGTAGGCGGCAACGTCAACAATGTTCAAGGTGACAACAACAGAGCAGTTCAGGGGGATAATAATCAGGCTGTCCTTGGTGATAACAATCAAGTTACACAACAAAATCAAGTGGGTGTAGATACCAGAACACCATTGACTAAAGAGAATGTTGTAAAGTTGTTGGCACAATTAGAAACACTGATTCATGGTGCTGAATTACCAGCAGATACTAAAAAAGAACTAACTGAAGATTTGAATGCTGCTAAAAATGCCACAGATAAAGAAGAGCCAAACAAGAAACGAGCATTAGAGCGTTTAACAAGTGTGGCAGAAACACTTGATAAAACGAGTAAGAGCGTGGAAGCTGGTCAGAAAATCTGGACAACAGCCAAGCCAATTATTGTTAAAATCGCAACTTGGTTAGGTGCTGCGGCTGGTTCTCACCTGTTGGGGTTGTAGAACGCTATAGGATTTTAGCTATAATTAACCTCAAAGACTGCAAAACCTAAATTGAATCTGGCGCAGCTAGCTGTGACCAGAATTTTTACAAATCACCCCAATCAAAATTTAGGAAGCGTCGAGCATTCAGCTTGGTATATTTCTCCGTGTGCTTGATATCGCGGTGTCCGAGAAAGTCTTGGATTTCCCTAGTGTTGTAACCCTGATTCACCAGATAATTGTAGCGACCTGCAATTATAAATCCCCCAACCTGCAATCATCGTTGTTTTCAGCCAGGATTATTTGCAACTATAATTTCATTTGAACCAGGATTAAATGCAACTGAGCCAGGATTAAATGCAACCAGCCTGCAATCATCC
>NZ_JBGTFY010000435.1:0-23037 GCF_041747015.1 Nostoc sp. | reverse complement strand
CCCCGCTCAAAGTGTTAACACCAAAGAAAAGTTTTATGCCTTTCTAGAGGAAAATCACAATGTCCTTTACCAGCTAGTCAAGAGTGGAGAAGATATCGACTTTCATTACTTACCAAGGTTGGCGCATAAGAGTAAGACGATATTTTCTGAAGACAACTGGTACGTAGTTGGTGATGCCGCAGCTATTTTCGATCCATTCTATTCTTTAGGAATGGTGATGATGACCTTTCAAATGGAAAGCACCACAGAAATTATTCGTGCAAAGCTAGCAGGGGAGCCAGATGTAGAAAAGAAGCGGGCTGTTTATAATGCCTATAATCTTGGGTATATAGAGTCTTGCAATCATCTCCTCCGCGATCAGGACAAGCAACTTGGTCACGCTAGTGTGATGAGCTGGCGGATGTACTTAGAAAATATGTGGTGGTTTGGGATAATAGTCCCGATGTATGTAGGAAAATGGCACTTGGATCTAAAGTTTCTCCGCAAGTTTGGCAAACAAAGTCGTGGAGTTGTGAGAAAACTTATGGTTCATGTGTACGACCAGTTTAATCAACTTGTAGAACAAGATGTTAATATTGGGTTAATGTATATCCATCGCGGGGGTCAATTACCCTTTGGTTACTATATCACTAAGGAATTTGACAGTTATCTACAGGACACTAAATACGAACCTCAACGATGCAATGTCTTTGCATACATGAAAAATATTTACTTCTTTGTTGCCCTGTGGTATCTGAAGTTCCTATGGAAAGGTTTTGGGATTACTGGCTTGTTATCACCGCGAAATCTTTACCACGTATTCAATTTACTAAAAGCATCTGGTGAATGTGCATTGGATGATTTGATTTTCCGGTTTAAGACTAGAGGTTTGCCAGCCAACAGTATTATTGCCAAGGCAACTGAAGAGTTCAAGAGTTATCGATACCAACCTGAGTTGCAGCCTTGGACACAAAAGCTAGCCGAACAATCCTTACAAACAAATAGCAAAAATGTATCAAAAGTTCCAGAGCTAGTCACACCTCAGGTTTAACTATGCTTAGTAGAGCTAAGGTGTTAAAAACCAGTACTTGCTGTGCTTAAAAGAGAATAGTCGGGTGAACAATAGTCTGGCACTCTGTTGTTAGCCTTGTGTCTTCCAGATTTGGGCAAGCGATCGCCAAAATCAACAGATGTAAAATAGTGCCATTTCTTTCTATTATTCCGATAAATTTTGCTTGGATTAGGTCTAACTTAGAGGATGTTTTAAAAGCATTTTTGGTAACATAAAACCCTTGCCATAGTGTACTTTACAACTTTTGAAACATTCTCTAAATTCTTGATAAATTTCTCTGTTACTTATTTTGTTTAACTGAGGATAAAAAGCTATGATGACTCAGAGTAAAGTTAGCGAGTTTGTCAACAAACAGCGACAGTTTTTTCAGACAGGAAAAACAAAAAATGTTGAGTTTCGGATTGAAACACTAAAAAGATTAGAACAAGCAATTGAGGAGAATAAAGATCCGATCATTCAAGCTTTAAAAGCTGATTTACACAAGCCAGGATTTGAAGCTTATTTTGAAATAATCGGAGTTTTAACTGAAATAAAATATGCTCTCAAAAATCTGAAAAATTGGACAAAAGCCCAAAAAGTTGCTACTCCATTTCATCAGTTTTTATCTTCAGCGAAGGTTTATCATGAGCCTCTAGGTGTAATTCTGATTATCGGTCCTTGGAATTACCCATTTAACTTAATTTTTACTCCTTTAGTAGGTGTGATCGCTGCGGGAAATTGTGCTATTTTAAAACCATCAGAAATTGCCTCACATACCTCTTCAGTTATAGCTGATATCATCCAAAAAACTTTCGATCCATCATTTATTACTGTTATCAAAGGAGGTGTAGAAACTAGTAAAGAACTTTTATCAGAAAGTTTCGATCATATCTTTTTTACTGGAGGAACTGAAATTGGCAAAATTGTCATGTCAGCCGCCGCGCAACACCTAACTCCAGTGACCCTTGAGCTAGGAGGCAAAAGTCCTTGTATTGTCGATGATAGTGTTCATATTGAGTACACTGCAAAGAGAATTGTTTGGGGAAAGTTTAGCAATGCAGGTCAAACTTGTACTGCCCCTGACTATCTTTTGGTCAACCAGAAGATTAAAAAAGATTTGTTGAATAGCATCAAAGAACAAATACAAAAGTTTTATGGCGACGACCCATCAACAAGCCATAGCTACTCACGGATAATCAATCAAAGACATTTTTATCGTCTTTCTGAATTGCTAAAAGATGGCAGAATTTTAGTAGGAGGAGATACTAATTTAGAGGTTCTCTACATTGCTCCTACTGTCATAGATCAAGTCTCTTGGAAAGATAAGATCATGCAAGAAGAAATTTTTGGGCCTATTCTGCCTGTTGTTGAGTATACCGAGCTATCAGAAGCGATTCACCTTGTTAACAAACAACCAAAACCACTAGCTTTATACTTCTTCTCTAGCAATAAAAAAAATCAAGAGTCTGTTTTGCAGTCAACTGTATCAGGCGGTGCTTGTATCAATGAAACTGTTATGCAGTTGACTGTCCCAGGTTTACCTTTCGGCGGAGTTGGAGCTAGCGGCTTTGGTCGTTATCATGGTAAGGCTGGCTTTGATACCTTTTCTTATCAAAGAGGAGTATTAAACAAATCCTTTCTTCTAGATTTGAAATGGAGATATCCTCCCTATGCACAAAAAAAATAGCACTAACTACAAAATAAAAACTGTTTTAAAAAGTTGACAGTACTATCTGAATTAGCTAAGTTAATTTACTGATTTTCAAGTTGAAAACTTACTAGTAAAGTAGTCCCAATAATCTTTACCTATTTAAGAGAGCAAGCAATGATTGCAACAACAGTTAGTTCTTATCTTCGTGATAACTTTTCTCCCATACAAACAGAAATTACTGTCAATAACTTACCAGTAATAGGTAAGCTACCTCGCGATTTATCTGGAATATTTGTCCGCAATGGCCCTAATCCCCAGTTTTCGCCACTAGGCCGTTACAACTGGATTGATGGGGATGGAATGTTGCATGAGATACAGATTAGCAATGGTAAAGCTGCTTACCGCAATTGCTATGTGCAGACACGGGGATTTAAAATGGAACAGAAGTCCGGTCGAGCTATTTGGACTGGTCTGTTGGAACCACCACAGCTAAATAATCCCACTAATAACCTCTTTAGTCCTTTCAAGAATACTGCAAATACCGCTTTAGTGTGGCACGCGGGTCACTTGTTGGCACTTTGGGAAGGAGGTGAACCATACGAAATTGAGTTACCTGACCTAAATACAATTGGCCCATACACTTATAATGGTCAACTAACTTCTCCTTTCACGGCTCACCCCAAAGTTGATCCGATAACTGGGGAAATGATGTTTTTCGGCTATTCTTTGCTGCAACAACCCTATCTACAATATAGCGTTGTTTCAGCTGCGGGAAAGATACTCAAAACAGTTCCCATTGACCTACCAATAGGGGTGATGATGCATGACTTTGCTATCACTGAAAACTACACACTTTTCATGGATTTACCCCTGACGTTTAGAATAGAAAGGCTGCAACGAAGGGAACCAGCTTACATGTTTGAGCCGAATTCTCCTAGTCGAATTGGTATTCTTCCACGTTATGGAGATAACAGCAGTATTCGCTGGTTTGAGGTTCCTAGTTGCTACGTTTTGCATACTCTTAATGCTTATGAAATTGGAGAAGAAGTTGTCTTACTCGCCTGTCGGGCGAATGATGCCAAGGCTCTGAATCTACCTACAATGACAAAGCTAAATGATAGCCAGGAAGATAAACCTCGTCTGCATTGTTGGCGATTTAATCTGCGTACAGGTGTAGTGCAGTCAGAAACAATTGATAATTTACCATCAGAATTTCCTAGTCTGAATCAGCAATGGTTAGGAAGAAAGAATCGCTATGGTTATACAGCAAGAATGGTATCTGAACAAACACCCCTCTTTACTTTTGACGGATTGCTTAAGTATGACTTCGCCAGTGGTTACTCTCAATTTCATGAGTTTGGATCAGACCGCTACGGCGGAGAGGCTGTATTTGTTCCTCGGCCTAATAGTGTTAAAGAGGATGATGGATGGTTGTTGACTTTTGTCTACGACTCGGCTAAAAAAACCTCTGAGTTGATAGTAGTGAATGCCCAAGATTTAACAGACGAACCTCTAGCCCGGATTCTCCTCCCTCAGAGAATTCCTTACGGTTTTCACGGAATTTGGATTCCAAAGGGTTTTTAATTTAATAGTCTGCATTGGGAATTAGTTTAGAAGTCAGATTTTATCTAAGATAATCAGCCACTGCATCTGATTATATCTTTGGTTCCATTAGTAGCTATAGCAGTCTGCTTTTATTTTTGAAATTATTTGCGTAGACAGGGAGTGGGGAGTGGGGAGTAGGCTTGCCGTGAGCGTACTTGTACTGAGCGTAGTCGAAGTAGCCGAATGGGAGTGGGGAAGAAGCCTTTTCGGGGTGTACTGATTTTTTTCACGCAATCAAATACGAGTCCTATATAGGAATCATATTTGATTTCTGAAAAAATTTCAGTAGTAGAGTGTGTTAGCAGAGCGGAACGCACCATTCCAAGCTTGTAGTGTCGTACTCTCGGCGATAACAAACCCTACGTGTATTTCAAAAATCAAATACTAGCCCTATATTATATTGACGAAGTTAGGAAGGGAAATATGGTGAACAATGTTTATGATGTTATTGTTGTTGGTACAGGTCCTGCGGGATTAACTACAGCTAGTTTACTAGCAGGAAATGGATTGGATGTATTGATGGTTGACCGAAAGACTCAACAATTTCTCCAACTTCCGGAAACCTTCTGTGGCATCAGCTATGACCTGCTGGTACGGCTTAACATTGAGAAAAAAATCCAGATAGCAGTTGAAGAACCAAAGAAAATTCGGTTGATCTCAACCAATGAAGGTTTCAATTATCAAATTGAAATTGAACCGAAAAAGTTGAAGGGTAATCATAATGGAATGGGACTTAACCGAGCAGTCTTTGAGCAAGTTTTGATAGAAAACGCTGTGAGTCGGGGAGCAAAGTATTTGCCAAACACATTAGTGAAAGATTTTGTTTTCACTGATCATCAGTTAACTGGTGTTAAGTGCTACAGTCCTGATGGCTATAGTGAATATGGAGCAAAGCTAGTTATTGATGCCAGAGGTAAGCTGACACCATTGGCACAGGGTTTAGGTTTGAAGGCTGCGAGGAAAAAACCTGATGAATATGTAGCAGTTTTTTGCCATTTTGTTGGACATAGCTTAACTGAGTTGATTCCCGATAACGGAATTTTAGTTATTAGTCTAGATGGAGGCTATGTCTTGGTTATGCTTCTTCCTAATGAACAAGTCAGTGTCATGGTTATTTTATGGGAAGAAAAAGCCAGAAGTGGTGCGAAGAATTTGGAAAATGTATTTCAGGAAGCCGTTAATTGTTGGGAGCCACTTTCTCAGGCTATACGAGCAGCTAAAAAAGTGATGCCGACGCAAGCAGTTATGAATTATGACTGGGAATATGACAGGTATTCAGGCAATGGATTTTTGATTGTTGGAGATGCAGTAGCATTTCTCGATCCATTCTTTTGCAATGGAGTAGCGATCGGGATGAATAGTGGGGAAATTGCTGCTGATTTTGTCGTTCAAGGTTTAGCGAAGGGCAACTTGTTAGATAGAACAGAATATCTATCTAGTTACGATCGCAAAATTCAAGAGTTAATACACAAGTGGGAGCGAGTTTGGGGAATTGAAAAGCTGAGTTTGTGCAGTATTGGGTTGCTGAAGCAGACTATTGGACTACTAGGCCAGATATCTTTTCTCAAACTGAAGGCAATTAATGAAGAACTAAAGCAGGATAGCCCTCTTGCTGTTCTCAAAGCTTGAAGAGAGAAAGGTTTTTTGATACCGAAATTAACTGTTAAAAAAGGAGAATCAAGATGACACAGGATGCTGTGGAAACAAAATTAAATGAAGATAAAACCTTACCAGTCAATATTTGGGCTGAACGTGGGATTCCAGCGATTAGTCCTAGTGTGCAGCAGCGACTTCGACAAATTCGTGGCACTTTGCTTCAAGGATTTCAAGCTGCGATCGCTAGTGATGAACTAGAGGCGATTATACCCAAACTGAATGGAATTGAAGATGAGTTGCGTGGATTTGCTTTCGAGGGGGTAGGCATGGGTCTGACTCAGAGGGATTTGTTTGCACCCAGCAAGCAGAATCGAGTTGAGGCATTCGTAGCAGGTTCTGGAGCAGCTTATGAACATTTCGTATATGTGGGGGTAGGTTTAATGCTAGGCAAGCCTCCCTTGCCTCTAGAACCTTACATATCACAACTTAATCCAGCAAAGATTTGGTTAGTCATTGATGGCTATGGCTTTCAACATGGTTTATCCCACTGGCAAAAATATCTCGATAACTTAGCTATCCCTGAGCATCTTTCTGGCTATGCTCTGCGTGTATTTGACCAAGGTATGGGTCGCAGCATTTGGTTTGTAGACGGTGCTGATGTGACTCGTATCCCAAAAACTATCGGAGCTTTCCCTGTTATAAGGCAGGCAGATTTGTGGGGTGGTATTGGTTTCGTCTGCACTTATTCTGGTGGTGCAGGACGTGCTACTTTAGAAGCCTTAAAGACAGCAGCAGGACATTATCAGTTTGCTTTGATTCAAGGATCAGCTTTCGCCGCCAAGTCTCGTCAACGAATTGGTAGCTATTCTGCACATACAGAACTAGCTTGTGAGGTTCTGTCAGGAATGGGAACTAATGCAGTCGCTGAGAATATCAACAAGACTCTTCAAAACCTCGACACTAACACAGCAACGCCAGAGCAAGAAGTTTGGCAGCATTACCGATCGCATCTAGTGATGCCTAGCACAATTGCTTCATCAACTTAATAGTTTCACCCAAAAAGAGTATAGGTGGTGCTGTTTTATATTGCTGGAATCACCTTTTTTTTCAAAGGCTTTTAATCCAAAATCTCAAATGTCCTCAGGTTCAACAGCTAAAGGCTTTTGTGACAACAAATCTACTAATCAAAAAGGAGAATCGAAATGCAACAAGACTCTTGGCAGCTACAAATCAACACTGTGATGACGCTTTTGAAGAATACTTGGACAGAACGTGGAGTTAGAACAGACGATCACAGAATGCAAGAGCGATTTTTTCAAGTTACCAATGCAATGTGGCAAACTCACCAAGCGGCGCTTGCTAGTGATGAACCAAAGGTACTCATAGACAAATTAAATTCAATTGAAACCGAATTGTTCGGATTTGCCTTAGAGGGTATAGGCATAGGTCTTTCTCAGCAGGATTTAGTCGCACCCAGCAAGCAGAATCGAGTCGAGAACTTTGTGGCAGGCCGTAGTCCAGCTTATCAGACTATGGTTTATTTAGGAGTGGGTTTAATGCTAGGTAAAGGTCGGTTGCCTATCGAACGGTATTTAAAACAAAGCGATCTTGTGAAAGTTTGGCCGATAATCGATGGCTATGGCTTTCAACATGGAATGTTTCACTGGCGAGACTTTCTTGATGCTACAGCAACGCCTCCTGAGCAATTTTCTGGCTACACTCGTCACATCTTTGACCAAGGTTTGGGTCGCAGTATTTGGATGGTAAACTGTGCTGATATTACTCATATTTCCCAAACGATCGCAGCTTTTCCTCCTACAAGACAGGCAGACCTTTGGGGTGGTGTCGGATACGCCTGCGCCTCTATTGGTGGTGCAGAACGTGCAACCCTAGAAGCACTAGGAACAGCAGCCGGATCTTATCGGTTTGCATTAGCTAGGGCAGCAGCTTGCGCCGCCAAATTTCGTGAACTACTTGGCAATGCAGCAGGATATACAAAAATGGCTAGTGAAGTTCTCAGTGGTATGGAAAATGCCACACCAGATGATATCTTAAACAAAGCCCCAAAGAATTTTCCGACCAACAAAGCAATATCAGATTCCCAAGTTTGGCAATTCTACCGGGTTTATCTAGTAGAAGATGATTTGGTAGCTGTTGCTAAAGCTTCTTAAGACCCTAAAATGGCGTTGTAGACATCTGTTACATCAAATTTTTAAGTAAATAGGACTTACGCATCAAGTACAAAATGTCGGGGCAATTCATGAATTGTCCCTACGGTAAATCAAGGCTTTCACTGCCTTTTTGCGTAATCTTGGTAAATAGAAACTCAAGGAGAAACAAACAAGTGACAACTGTTAATTCTATGACAAATGTCAATTTCACAACAACTTGCGTTATTGTGTCTTCAGAGAAGTCGTTCGAGCAAGTCACAAGTGCGATCGAGACCATAGTTAGTCAAGCCGACAACGCGCTCCTTAGACAGCTAAAGAGGTTAGATACAAATAAATCGTTTGATCAGGTCAAAAATGCAGTTGAGTCAATGGTTGGGAAAAGCGGCTTGACAATCTTGGTAGATTTTGAACTGGGTGGATTGCTAACATCTCAATCTGGCAAGCGCAATAAGTCCAAGCTTTATATAATTGGAAACCCGCTAATAGCTAACCAAATGTTTGAACAAAATCCTGGGGTTGGACTTTACGTCCCACTGCGACTGTTTGTCTACGAAGACTTTGATGGTAAGACTCGTGTTACTTATGACAAACCTTCATCATTGCTAGGTCAATTTCAGAACGAGGAAATTTTGAAGGTGGCTCAAATGCTTGATCAAAAGCTAGAAAATGTGGTAACAATGGTTGCATAAAATCTACTGTATCATCTTGATTATAGAAACTATCTTACCTATGGAGCATAAATTATTATGTCTCGAATAACTGTACGGCAGATGAATTTTGATTTTACCGAGGCAATTGGTAGGTACTGGTATGGTAACAGTCCCTTCAAAACACACTTTTTTAACAGCATCACACTTTTGTTTCCTGATGGTGAACAATTCATGCTTCGGACTGTAAAACGACAATTAAAGGAGATTGATAACCCCCAACTCAAACAGGAAGCTTCAGCATTTATTGGTCAAGAAGCACAACATGCTGTTCAGCATGAAAAATTTTGGAATAACCTACGCCAGCAAGGTTATAAGTTTGACACCTATCTTCGCTTTCTGCGGTTTATTCTTTTTAACGTTTGTGAAAATCAATTGAGTATCAAGTTCAAGCTAGCTATGATCGCAGGAGTTGAACATTTTACAAATGCGATCGCTGATCTAGTCTTGAGAGAGGAGTTATTTGCAGAAGCAGAACCCAAAATGAAAGAGCTTTTTGAGTGGCATTCTGCTGAAGAGATTGAGCATAAAACAGTCGCGTATGATGTTTTTCAAAATGTAACAAAAAATTACATAATTCGTCTGCTAGGTATTTTCATAGCCTATACCTTTGTTTTAGGTTTCGTTAGTCTGGGTTTAGTCATGATGCTATATCAAGACAAAAAGCTTCTCAATATCAAAGTTTGGCAGGAAATGATACAGTTTTTTTTTACCAAAGAAAAATTTGTCTTCAAAGTATTCTTGCACTCACTTGAATATTTCAGAACAAACTTCCATCCCTCACAAAAAGATAATCTTTTTTTAGTCAAGAAAGTTATGCACTTTAGTTAGTTTAGGTAAATTCCGTTTATGGGAAAAAGATTACATGGGAATTGTTGCTTGTCGAAAAAGAAACCTAGAGAGGCAAGTTAACTAATGGTCATAAGCAATACAACCGTTTTTTAGCCAACTGTCGAGAGAATAAAAGCCTAATAACCCAAGTTGCGGGTTATCTGAGTTCGAGCGCTTTGCACTCTGAGATTGATGCGATCGCCTCAAATAGAGTAGGGGATCGCGAATGGCAATAAGCGCGGTAAGAAGGGAGGCAGGCAGTGCGTTGGAGGGGTAACAAGGCTTAAAGCAACTGCCGTCGGCGAGCCACTCTTATTGCACCTGGCGTGGTTTCCCCCATGAGCGACTCCACCAAGCCAAAGGGCGGATAGCGCCACCTAAAGCGGGTCTGCGTCCCTTGCACATCAGATAGCAATCTTGCAGGGTTTGTTGCGTAACGCATTGCCTCAACCCAACCTACAAATATTCTTAACCGAGCAGTATTGACCACGCTTCTTGTCTGGGTAAGGCTGTTACCACTGAATGATTGAACAGCAATTACCCCGATAGTAAGATGACAATAATTTTGTACTAATGTGAGAAAGCAGCTATGACCCTTATTCAACTGTTCGATATCGCTACTCTCTTTGTTTTACCCTTTTGGGCGTTGATGATTCTATTACCAAACTGGGGAATCACACGGCGGGTAATGCAATCATATGTACCCTTCGTGGCTTTGGCAGGACTGTATTTGTACTTATTCGTTAGCAGCATCACACCAGAAACTCAAGCCTTATTCACTCCCAGGCTAGCGAATATTGCCCGATTATTTGCGGACGAAAGGGCTGTAGCAACTGGGTGGGTTCATTTTGTGGTCGTGGATTTGTTTGTCGGTCGCTGGATTTATTGGGAAGGGCAGCGAACAGGTATCTGGACGGCTCACTCGCTTACCCTCTGTTTGTTTGCTGGCCCCTTTGGGTTGCTGTCTCACACCTTGACTCGCTGGATTAACCAAAGATTTTTCCCTCGTTCTGATAGCGAAGCGGCCGCTGTAGTAGATCGGGTGTCGTCAAGCGGCACGTTGTCAGCGTAGGCGAATATTTAGTCTTAGTCAGGCTGTTACATAACTTATTTTTAAATAGTAGTGAATGGGACTAGGATAATCGCAAATACTGATAGTTCTTCTGGAGGTAGCTTAACAGCATCTGGCATCGCCCGAACCCATGAAGAGCTAGACCCAATAGAAACGGGATTAGTAGCAAAGTTTCAACTTGTTGAGCTACTACAACGCCAGTTTTTCTAATTTTTTACAACACAACCCTATTTGAAAGCTGGTATCAGCATCCAAGAAGGAGAAATAATGGAAACCCTAACCGGGTCTGGAACGCACGTCGTAGTGTCTTCAAGCAAGTCCTTTGAGCAGGTAGCAGAAGCGATCGAGTCGATGGCGATCGCAGATAAAATTGATTTGGCGATCGTTGAACAAATTATCTTAGCCAGCAAGTCGTGGGATGAGTTCCGGGAAGCCTTTGAGTCAAAGGTCGGAAGTAATGGTTTTATGACCTTTACAAAGATTGATCATGGTAGTCTGATGTCTTTGGCCTTTGAGGGCGTCAAGGCAATGCTATACATAATTGGAAATCCTCTAATCGCCAGACAAATGTTGGAACAAAATTTAGGGGTCGGACTTTACGTTCCCTTGCGACTGTTTGTGTACGAAGACAAAGACGGAAAGACTCACATCGTTTACGACAAGCCGTCGTCTCTTCTAGGACAATTCCAAAACGAGAAAATTTCGGCAGTCGCGCAAATGCTCGATCGCAAGCTCGAAGAATTGGCGACCACAGCAGCGGTATTGTGAGGTTAACACAGAGGATGTTTATAAAGTCCCTTGTCATGCTACGAATTTTTGAGTACATAAAAAACCTGGTGAGTTACATCTGCAACGGTACGACGCAGTAGAATTCGGTTAACAAAGAAAAAATTTTGAGATTTTGAAGGAGGTAGCTATGAAGATTTCAACACTAATTCAAGGTTTATCTATAGGTGCAGTTCTGTTATTAGCTGGACGTCCTGCTTATGGATTATCGTTCTACACAAACATATCAGAAACACAATTAGACAATGACCCCATTATAGACATAGCAGGTTATCCTGGTGATACTATTAGTTGGGAAGGATTTTTTGAGACTACTGGTCTCACCGCTAATCTACAGTCCATAGCCTTGGTCGCAATTTACGATTCAAATGAGATTACTGGACTCGATTTTAAGCGTGTTGATGATGATGCACAGTTTTTTCCTGAATTTTCCAGACAGGTAACCACTGATACTAGTACAGGTTTAACCACCATAATAGGTTTTATTGGTGGTCCTCCAGGGTTACCTCCAAACTTTAACCACAAGTTTGATGATGTCGCTATAACCTTAGGTTCTCAGCTGAACAATGATGGAAAAGCTGATTTTACGGTTGGCCTAGTAACACGTGCAGTTGATGCAAACGGCAGAGATGTCACGGCTCTATTCGGAAAACCCCTGGCGTTTGAGGTACAGCTAGCTGCAGTTCCTGAACCCTCAACCCTTTTTGGCTTAGTTCTAGCTGGAGGATTTGGAGCCTTTTTTAGGAAGCAAAACAGGAGAGCGCAAGCTTAGTATAATTTAAAATTTTCGCTCCATTACAAGGCTACTAAAAACGGATTAAGCCCTGAATCAGATGGCTGCTAATTATCCCGAACTTTTGAGGACAGAAGAAACCTGGCGAGTTTCATCTGCAACGGTACGACGCAGTATAATTCGGTTAACAAAGAAAAAATTTGGCTCTTCATTACTTGGTATGCCAAACTATCAGTTGAAACGATGAGAAGCGTGATACCCTGCAATTTCCCCCAATTTAGTGCCTCCGCCGCCCTAAGTAATTCTAATAGGGTTGGAGAATGGATTGATAATCCATCCGAGTAAATAAAGTTGGCTCCCTGCTTGAGAAGGTTTAACCCAAGGATGATGAATTATGGATGTATCTAGTTGTACGGAGATTCGCAAGCCAAGGACAGATGACAAACGACTGTGGGATATTATCCTTGGTAATGCAGGACAACGAACACTGATGGTTGCTCATGACCTCAAACTTTTTCCTCTGCTTGCTGAAAAACCTCGCACTCTAGCCGAAGTTTGTGAAGCGCTGGAAATAGAGTGCCGTCCCGCGCAAGCTATCTTGGGAGTGCTTGTTTATCTTGAACTGATACAAGTCAAACAAGACTATTATTCCCTTTGTGCTATTGCCGAGGACTATCTTTTAGACAGCAGCTCAACCTACTGGGGCGGTCAGCTGGACTTTATGATTGCCAATGAATACGTAGTATGCTCGTATGAGAGCTTAAAAAAAGCGGTGCTGACCAATTCGCCGCAGCTTTATAAAAGCGATAAACCATTTGAGACCCATGAAGAGCAAGCCGAGTTGGCACGCGTCTTTACTTACACAATGCACGCTCACAGCATGGGGCCTGCTCTTGCTTGGCCGGAAATTATTGACCTGTCAGAATACAAGATTTTACTAGACATTGGAGGAGGATCGGGAGCTCATGCGATTGGTGCAACGTGTAAATGGTCGCACTTGCAAGCCCTGGTTTTAGATATGCTTCCCGTGTGCGAGGTAGCCCAAGAATTTATCAAGCGCTTTGGCTTACAAAGTCGAATTCAGACTTGTGTCAGCGATATGTGGCAAGACCCCTTTCCAGCGGCAGACCTGCACTTTTATGCAGATATATACCATGACTGGTCGGTGGAACAAGGACGTTTTTTGACTCAGAAAAGCTTTGAAAGTCTGCCATCTGGGGGTCGCATCATTATCCACGAAATGCTCTACGACGAGCCAAAAGTGGGTCCGCTTGCAGTTGCGGCATATAATCTCACAATGCTGGTGTTAATCGAAGGTCAGCAATATTCAGCTAAGGAATTGTCAGCGATGCTGGCAGAGACGGGTTTTACCGATGTTGAAGTCAAGCCGAGCTTTGGCTACTGGAGTATCGTCACGGGCTGTAAGCCATAGAAACTTTTCAAGTCGGAAGCCAAGATCCAGTTCAGGAGAAAGTTGCGCTGGCCAACTGATACCGCCAACTAAAGCAATGAAAAAACTGTTGAGTTGGCTCTAAAAGGGTAGGCGTGGTGCTAACAAAGTGAAAAACATTTGAGTTTTGGAGGAGTTAGTTATGAAGATTTCAGCAGTAATTCAAGGTTTATCTATAGCTACAGTTCTGTTAGTAGCTGGACTTCCTGCTTATGGAGCGTCGATATTCATAAACTCACCAGCAGCACAATTGGACGATGACCCCATTTTAGACATAGCGGGTCGTCCTGGTGACACTTTTAGTTGGGAGGGATTTATTGATACTACTGGTCTCACCGCTAATCTACAGTCTTTCAATGCGTACGCAGTTCGCGCTACAGATGAGATTCCTGGGTTCAAGATTGAGGGTGAAGATACTACCGAGTTGCAACAGTTTTTCCCCAATTTTTCCACGCAGTTCAGTGTTGATCCTAATTCGGCTTTGGACGGCATATTTTTAGGAAATCGTAGTGGTCCTCCTGGGTTACCCCCAAACTATGCCGGTAGGATAGTAACTAAGGTCACTATCACCTTGGGAGATCAACTCAACAATGATGGACAAGCAGATTATAGGCTTGGCATATCATCTGCAATCGATGCTAACGGCAAAGATGTCACGGATCAATTCAACATCGTCGAGTTTGAGGTTCAGCCAGCTTCAGTTCCTGAACCATCAAGCATTTTTGGCTTAGTTATAGCTGGAGGATTTGGAGTCTTTTTAAGAAAGCAAAAGAGGAAGGTGCAATATTAGTATAATATCAAGTTTTTGCTCGACTACAACACTCCTCAAAACCGATGAAGCCGTCAATCGAATGGCTACTAATTCCCAGAATTTTTGACAACAGAAAAAACTGTTGAGTTGCGTCTGAAAGGGTAGCGGCAATACGATTTGGTTAACAAGTTCAGAAAAGTTTGAGTTTTTGGAGGAGTTAATAATGAAGATTTCGGCACTAATTCAAGGTTTATCTATAGCTACAGTTCTGTTAGTAGCTGGACTTCCTGCTTATGGAGCGAGGATATTTATAACCACACCAGAAGCACAATTAGACGATGACCCCGTTTTAGACGTAGCGGGTCGTCCTGGCGACATTATTCATTGGGAGGGATTTTTTGATACTACTGGTCTTACCGCTCCTCTACAGTCCATAACCACGTACTCAACTTCATCTCGCGCTTCAGAGGGGATTCCTGGTGAGATTATTAAGTTCGAGCTTAAGCTTGCTGAAGATGATCCACTGTTTTTTCCTAATTTAGAAGAGCCGGTAGTCTATGATCCTAATACAGGTTTAACCACCCTAACAGGATTTCGTAGTGGTCCTCCAGGGTTACCCCCAAACTATATCCATAAGATAGTAGATGTCTTTGCAACCTTGGGTCCTGAACTCAACAATGATGGACAAGTTGATTATAGGATTGGCGTATTATCTGCAATTGATGTAAACGGCAGAGATGTCACAGATCAATTCCAGCGCATTACTCAGGAGTTTGAGTTCCAGCCAATTGCAGTTCCTGAACCCTCAAGCATTTTTAGCTTACTTCTAGCTGGAGGATTTGGAGTCTTTTTAAGAAAGCAAAAGAGGAAGGTACAAGCTTAGTATAATTTCAAATTTTCGCTCCAGTACAATGCTACTGAAAACGAATTAAATCGTGTATGGACTTAACCAAGTTGCTGTAATGTTTGTAACAGCCGCAATTCCTCTTGGTACACCAGCAGGTATTGGGCTGTTTTTTCAGGTGAGTATATTAATTTGATTAGAACTTATGGTCGTCAGACTGATGCTCCTTTTAATCCTTCTGTTACTTTGCAGTTTAGGTTTGAACCTGTTCCTTAACCGTCTTCTGTATTAGGTACAAAGGATTTAACAATAATGTTGACTTTCCGAAGATTTGTATCCCGCATGGCAGTGACAGTATTTCTGATAACAGTGCTTCTGATCGTTGTCAGCAGCCCAGAAGTCATACCGGGGAAAGCGATCGCCAACCCTGTCGCTACCCAACGCACCTTCCCAGACCCGGAACTCGACCCGCCGGTGCCCGCCAATCTAGGTTATCTTGTAAAGCAGATCGGCGATCGGGATTGAGCTATCTGGTAGTAGATAAAAATATAACTCATTAAAGGTTGATGTTTATGCTTAACAATAAGTTCTATAACCGTCGTCGTTTTCTTCAAACTGCCGCCCTATTTTCTGCTGGCTTGACGACTTCGCTAGCCAACCCTCGTCGGACGAATGCTCAGGATGATTCGGTAGAAGCTGTTGTTATCGGTAGTGGCTTCGGTGGCGCTGTTGCCGCTTTACGTTTGGGGCAAGCTGGTATCGATACATTGATTATAGAGCGAGGTCGTCGTTGGCCTATTACATCTGCTCAAAATACTTTTGCTACTTACCGTAATCCTGATGGTCGAGCCGCTTGGCTCAGTCCAAAAACAGTGCTATTTGACGAAGTTCCTATAGACGTATATACAGGAGTTTTAGAGCGTAAAGATGAAAATGGAGTTTCTGTTTACTGTGGTGCTGGAGTCGGAGGTGGTTCTTTAGTCTATAACGGTGTTACTTACCAACCTCCCCGCGAACTCTTCTATAAAGTCTTTCCTAAAACAATTAACTATGACGAGATGGATAGAGTTTATTACCCTCGCGTTCATTCCATCATAAACCCAGCACCAATTCCTCAAGATATTTTGGCTACTGACTACTATTTAGCAACTAGGCTCTTTCTTCAGCAAGCGGCGGTCGCTGGATTACCTAGCCGTTTGCTAGACATAGCTGTAGACTGGAATATTGTTCGCCAAGAAATCAATGGCACTAAAGTTCCTTCCGCTATTATTGGCGAAAACTGGTACGGTCTTAATAGTGGAGCAAGAAAAAGTCTAGATCGTAACTACTTAACTCAGGCAGAGCAAACCGGGCATGTGGATATTCTGCCTCTTCATATAGTAACAGAAATCTCTGAAGTACCGGGGTATGGCTACCGAGTTGCCTGCACCCAAATTAATGAGTCTGGAGAAATTATTGCCACAAAAACTATTACTTGTAAATATCTATTTCTGGCAGCTGGTTCTATGGGAACCTCTAGGCTTCTAGTCAAAGCCAAAGCAACAGGTACACTACCTAGGTTAAATGACTACATTGGTTTAGACTGGGGAACTAACGGAGACACTCTTACTATTCGTTTAGGTTTTCCACAACCCACACACCCCGGACTGGGAGGACCTGCAACTGCAGGTATTCAATATTTCGATAACCCTCTTGGTCCGATTTCTCTCCTATCATTCCCGATATGGAATGCTCCCGAAGGGTCTCTAGTATCTCTCGGTATAGGCATTCCCTCTGTAAAGGGAAGATTCAACTACGATTCAACTACAGGTTTGGTTAAACTCAAGTGGCCAGATAGTAACAATTCGGGAGACCCAAAAGTTCTGAAAGCGGCAGAATTTGCCTCCAGATTAATTAACAGGAAAAACGCTACTTCGATTAGCCAGCCACAAACAAATATAACAATGGGTAGCTATCCTCAGCGTAAAATCCGAATTACGGATCAAGTATCTGATAACATTCCTGTTTCCCATCCATTAGGAGGAGCTGTCTTAGGAAAAGCCTGCGATTTATATGGTCGAGTCATCGGTTATCGGGGTCTGTATGTTGTTGATAGTGCATTGATTCCCGGCTCTACAGGAGCTACAAGTCCCTCTTTTACCATTGCGGCTTTGGCAGAACGCTGCATGGAACGGATTCTTGCAGAAGATATTGGCTAAGACACCAGTTTATTCTCTATGGAGAAGGCATTGATAGGGTAGCGCACTGCGTTGCGATCGCACTAAACAATCAAACCAAACTGCATTACTGCTTGCGTCTCGAACCCTGTCAGTTTGAAAGCGTTGATTACTCTGCCTTTAACTTGGGTGCGCCGCACGGCATCGTCTCATTGATGACGCGCGGTCACGAGTAGCTACGCTTCAGGATTTTTAGCCCTTCGGTGCAGTTTTCTGCCAAGCAGGCAACTCCTCAATCTGAGCATACCAGCGGCGGATGTGAGGATAGTCGTCTAGGGGGAAGCGCCCCGGCACTGCATAAGTCAAACTGCTGGCAACCGAAAAATCGGCCAACGTTAGGGTGTCGTTGACCAAGAATTTGCGATCTGCCAGATAGGTATTCAACACAGTCGCTTCCTTGTGGAAGATTTCAGTCGCGCGTTGCACTGCCTGCGGATCGGGATCGCCTAGTTGCGAAAGCTGTTTGATAAAATTCTCGTATTGCAAAGGCTGACACCCCCGATTCCAATGGGCTAGCTCCCAGCTTTGCCAGCGCACGATATTGGCACGGCTCTTCATATCCTCAGGCCAGAGAGAGTTGGAGACTTGACTTGCCAGATATTGCATAATGGCGGTTGATTCCCACAGAATAAAGTCTCCATCCTGCAAGACTGGAGTACGACCAGTGGGATTTAATTTGAGATACTCTGGCGTGTGCTGTTCACCTTTCTGCAAATCTATTAACTGGAGTTCGAGGGGGAGTTCCAGGTGGATTGCAACTGCATGGGCTTTTCGCGTCTGGGGAGAGGGCGGAAAGTAATAGAGCTTCATTACAAATTCTCCTATTTCTTATTCATGGATTCATGGGCAGCAAATGTCGCACTTCAACGCCGTAGCTGCTGGCTGCGGCGTTGAAGCGCCGCACTAGTTCATCGTAGGCACAGCCCCGCCGTCGATGCGGATGTTAGTCCCGTTGATGTAGCTGGCACGCGGGCTTACCAGGAATGCAACCGCGTCAGCCACGTCCTCCGGGCGACCGATTCTGCCGGTCGGGTTGGGGATAACCTCCTTTACAGTCCGCTTCTCAATCTCGGCCCAGTCATCTCCCCAACCCATCTGCTGGGCGATGCCGAGAATCATCGGCTCGGTAGCGGGCGTGTGAATGAGTCCGGGGCTGACCGCATTCACGGTGATCCCACTCCCAGCCAGTTCCTTGGCCAAACTGCCCGTGAGGTTTGCGCTGGCGGCCTTGGTCGCCGCGTAGTGGGGTCCGTTCGAGAGCGGCATTGCCGCCACCATGCTAGCCAGGTTGACTACGCGACCCCAGCCGCGCTCCTTCATCGGCGGAACCATGTGCTGGATCATACGCACCATCGAGCCAACGTTCTGATTGTACAGGTTGACCCATTCAGCTGGCTTGCCATTGCTCCAGTCGCCTGGTGGGAAGGCTCCAGCGTTGTTGACAAGAATGTCTGATTCCACCGAAGACCGACAGCGCCTTCTCGGCGACTTGCGCCGCCGCCTGGTCGTCGGACAAATCGCCCAGGACAACGACCGCCTTGCCACCGCTGGCGGCAATCTCTTGCGCCACGCGATCCGCTTCTTTCTCTTGACGACCCTGGACGACAACCGCCGCACCCTCTTTCGCCAGCACCTTGGCGATCGCCTCGCCGATGCCACTGCTACTGCCCGTGACTAATGCCCGCTTGCCATTCAGTTGTAAGTCCATGAAAAACTCCTGTGTGAGTTGTTTGTTAATTAGACT
This sequence comes from Nostoc sp., assembly GCF_041747015.1. GTDB lineage: Bacteria > Cyanobacteriota > Cyanobacteriia > Cyanobacteriales > Nostocaceae > Nostoc. The sequence continues at coordinate 3,850 of NZ_JBGTFY010000435.1, read as the reverse complement.
TCATGGGAAATAAGGTAATCTCATCAGAGGTAGTGCTTCGTGGCGCAACAGGGTGTTCAGAAGAGGCTGTTATTACTTCCCAATTTGAGATAGGAACTTCGGAGATTTTGAGAACCTCGCTCGGCTCACCAAAATGGTCAAAGGTCACAGTCCTCATTAAAGCTCCATGCGCTTACGTTATTGCTATGTTTTATTATATGATAAATATCATATAATAAAGCAAGACCAAAGCGCTAGAAGAAAAAAACAGATTTCTGACAATGCTCTATAAGCGCTCCGTTGTTCGTCAAAGCTCTTGGCAAGGCGAAACAAACGATGTGGGTATGTCCTCTATTCGATTAGGCGCTTCCGAACTCGGGCAATGGACAACAAATAAGTAAAGGAAGGATTGGAAAAGACCAGGAAAATGCTAGGATGAGGTACTCAAAGGAACACAAGCAGCAAACACGTAGACGCATCCTCTATCAGGCGGTCCATGCCTTCCGTGAAGAGGGTTTACATAGCGTAGGCGTTAGTGAGCTGATGAACAAGCTCGGGCTGACACATGGCGGCTTCTATGCCCACTTTAAAAATAAGGAGGCTCTGGTGTACTAGGTGCGTACACACGGACTATGCGAGGCAGTAGAAAAGCTCGAATCTGGGGCGGCAGGCGCGCCAGTGGGCGAGGAAGTCCGCAAGATAATTGAGGCATATCTCAGTGAGGAACACCGGGACAACCCCGGGCAGGGGTGTATCATGGTCGCACTCGCGGGTGAACTTTGTCGTGAACCGAGTCCCGTGCGCCGTACTTTTACGCAAGGGCTTCGCATCTACATTGACCGTTTAGCTGCCTTATTTCCGTTCCACGTCCGGCGCTCCCCTGAGGAGCAGGCGATTGTATTGCTGGCAGGCATGGTAGGATGCCTCCTCCTTGCCCGTGTGGTTGACAATCAAGACGAGAGCAGCGAGATATTACGGGTTGGTCGTGAGTTTTACCTGGAGGCGTTCGCCAGCAAAGCGTCAGGATAAGGCTAAAACAACAGGCACACTGTCTAAGTTAAATAACTTATTTAATCAATCCATTCACCGTTTTTTTTCAGCTAAGTATTGTAATAAAGTGTTTGAATCCAACATCAAGAGGTTCGATATGTTGAGGAAAGATTTCAATTTTCTAGAAAGGCATTTTGAATTTGTAGTAACTGCTACTATCATTTTAAGCAGTTTAGCAATCACAGAACAACCAGCTAAATCTGCTGTGTTAGCTTTAAATGATAACAACTCGATTGCTGCATTTGACCCTTCTTTCTCAAATGTCCCCTCAAATAATGGTCTTCTCTTCTGGACTGTTGACGGTGTGAATCAATTATTCCATAATCAATTTTGGTATCGTATTGGCTCCGAAGGTAGAGAAAATAATATTAATACTCTTAATCTAATTGACCTTGCTCAAGCTCAACCAGATGACAATCAGCTCTCTGTTACTTACGCAAATACTAACTTTGAAATTGGGCTTAACTTCAAGTTGGATGGTGGTCCACAGCGCAGTGGTATATCTAGCTTATTCGAGAATATCACGATAAAAAATACTGGCTCTAATCAGTTAGACTTCCACTTCTTTAACTATACTGACTTTGATCTCACTGAAAACGGTGAGCAAGACACAACGGAAATAGGTAGTGGTATTGCTACGCAGTTAAACAATTCTACCTTTACAACCGAAGTGATTGATCCCGCAGCAAGCTACTACCAGGTGTCTCCTTTCTCTAATATCTTAGATGTATTAGAAGATGATATTCCGACCACCCTGACAAATTTTTCCGGTCCGTTGACTGGCGACAATGCTTACGCTTTCCAGTGGGATTTTGCTCTTGAGCCAGAAAAATCTTTGTCAATCAACAACTACAAATCCATTATCCCGTTCAAATCGGTTCCTGAACCAACCATGACACTAGGTTTTATAGCCTTTAGTGGTTTGATGCTCGCTCATAACAAGTTAAGAAAACTGTGCCGATGAGGTTTGATATTAAATATAATAAAGCGAAAAAACTAAACTCTGTAAAGATAAAATCAGCAATTCTCATTTTGAAAAGAAATCAGAGAAAATTCTGTTATTTAAATAGAGAACTTGTGTTGAAGCATCATTTTTTGACAAATAATTATCATCCAACGTTGGAGATAGACAAGTTTTAAGAAATTTGTCCATGAAAAAACGATTTCAACTGATAAATTCAGATGAAATTTTCAACAACTTTTTAGTTGTTTTAATAAATATTTTTCTTTTCCTCCTTTAATATGTTGACATTTATCAACTAGAATTTACTCTTTTTAATGGGTCATGTTCTGTGATGATCAATGAAAATAAATGCGACCAATCTTTAAACCATAAATATTTTAATAAAGTCCGAATATCTTTAAAGAAAGTAGTTCGAGTTACTAATATTTTACGAACTTGTTGATAAGTATAATTAACTAAATCTAAAACAGTATGAAATAAAAAAGCTAGCAAATTTAAAGATAATAATAACTCGCATAAATGATTTTCACCATGACCAAAGTTATGTTCTAAATTATAACCGTGATTTTTAAGAACGTTATTCCCCTCATTCTCCACTTTCCATCTGCTGCGTCCAGCTTTGACAATTTCTTCAACATTATTTTCAGTGATTTTATGATTAGTTATCCAATTATTTTGGTAGATAATTTCCTCGGTTTTTTTATTAATAACTGTCACTTCGCACCAATTAACTTCGAGACTTGATTCTTCATCTTTTAAGGGAACTCTAGAAGTATAACGATAACGAGAAATTCGATTTTTTCGCCCAGCCCATTGTTGCTTTTCCCTGGTTTTAATTTTTCCACTTCTTTCTAAGAATTCTAGCCAATCATATAAAGTCAGCAATTCTCATTTTGAAAAAAAATAAGAGAAAATTCTCTTATTTGCATAGAGAACTTATGTCGAACCATCATTTTTTGACAGATAATTATCATCCGACGCTGGAGATAGACAGGTTTTTAAAAATCTGTCCATAAAAAAATTATTCCAACTCATAAATCTAGCTGAAATTCTAACCAAATTTGTATTTTTATTTGATAAATAACTTTCTTCTCCTTTTTCAAGATATTGATATTTTTCAACTAGAATTTACTTTTTTAAATGGGACATATTCGGTGAAAATAAATGAGAATAAATCCGACCAATCTTTAAACCATAAATATTTTAATAATGTACGAATATCCTTAAAGAAAGTAGTTCGAGTTACTAATAGTTCACGAACCTTTTGATAAGTATAATTAACTAAATCTAAAACGGTATGAAATAAAAAAGCCAATAAATTCAAAGACAATAATAATTCGCACAAATGATTTTCACCATGACCAAAGTTATGCTCTAAATTATAACCGTGATTTTTAAGAACGTTATTCCCCTCATTCTCCACTTTCCATCTGCTGCGCCCAGCTTTGACAATTTCTTCAACATTATTTTCCGTGATTTTATGATTAGTTATCCAATTATTTTGGTAGACAACTTCCTCTGTTTTCTCATTAATAATAGTCACTTCGCACCAATTAACTTCGAGACTTGAGTCATCATCTCGTAAGGGAAGTCTATCAGCATACCGATAACGATAAATTAGATTTTTTCGCCCATCCCATTGTTTCTTTTCAATGGTTGAAACTTCTCCACTTCTTTCTAAGAATTCTAGCCATTCATATAAAGTTTTATGCGACGCTTGCAGACAAACAAAAATAAAATTATAGCCTTGTTTTAGAGCCAATTCACAAACAGGTTCGTGAGAATATAAGTCGTCTCCTAAAAGTTTCCTTTCATCAGGTAAATCATGCAATTGTTGACGTAAAAATTGCATTAATT
>NZ_JBGTFY010000434.1:0-9355 GCF_041747015.1 Nostoc sp. | reverse complement strand
TTGGCGGTATCTTTCTGTGGCACTATCCTCACGATCGCTCGCACTGGACGTTATCCAGCAAGTTTGGTCTTTCGGGAGTCCGGACTTTCCTCAAACCAGTAACTATGACTGATCTGCAACTGCCTGCGTCTACTCTCTCCTTAGATCCAGTGTAATCTTCGATGGCGTAGTGTGTCTGTGTCTGGTTGCTATTGCTTCTTTTTATTCCAAGGTAGAGCGTAAGTCCAAGGTAGCTTCCTGACTGTGAAAGGACAATTGATAATACTAATGGGAGGGAAATCACGACCTAGAGCTAGACCTAAACGCACCTCAGATATCCGTAGCACCAGTTGCAAAGAAAAGTCCAACTCCTTTCTTCTGTTAATAAAGTCGTTGTACAAACCTTTTTGTCCTTTTTGCAGCCCGGTGATATCAATTAGTGGCTTCTTTGCTAAATAGGTTCCAGTGACTTGATCGCGCTCGAAAACGTCTTCTGCTGTCACCGTCTCAGAAAGTGTTTTCTTGGGGGCAATCAGGCTAGGACTTTGGGGTACAGCTAAGTCGCGGGTTAAGTCTGGTGATTTCCGAATTACTCGGCGCGATTGTTTGCTATGTTCAACTACCAAAGAACTGTTGTCCCAGTCAACGTATACAGCAATATTATCAGATTTATTTTCAATGCTAATAGATAAATCTTTCAAATCGTCAATTGCGTATGAAGATTTGAGTTTAAAGGAAACTCCAATTTTATCGTCGAGATTTTGCTCTTTGAGTTGTTCGTCAACAATTCCTTTTTTAAACTCAAATTTAACTTGGTCATCGATGGATTCAACCATGCGGTTAAACACATAAGAAACACCGATAATATAAATTGTTAAAACAACTAAATTCTGGTCGCTACTCCTCATAACTCAGAATCTTAACTCCCGGTGCTAATGAATGTATGTTCGACTCATCTTTAATTACGCTTAATTGTTACAGAATTTTGCAGCCAGCCGCGTCGCCAAAAAAAGAATAGTAAGCTAAATGCGATCGCAGCCATTACTGCCAAGCAAATCGGGTAGCCCCAATACCAATTCAACTCAGGCATATTATATGGCGATTTTTCAGTACTGAAATTCATCCCATATATTCCAGCCACAAAAGTCAGTGGGATAAATATTGATGAAACTATCGTTAGTACCTTCATAATTTCATTCATTTTGTTGCTGACTGCCGAAAGGTACACATCCATTAATCCAGATGCTAGTTCTCGATAAGTTTCCACCATATCCATTACTTGTACCGTATGGTCATAACAATCTCGCAAGTAAATTCGCACCTCATCACTAATTAGTTCACTACCATCTCGAATCAAAGAGTTAATAGCATCCCGCTGCGGCCAGATAGCCCGGCGTAATTGCAGTAATTCTCGCCTAATTTGATAAATATTTTGTAGTGTTTGCGGAGTCGGTTTAACTATTACCTCCTCCTCTAGCTCTTCGATTCGCTCCCCATAAATCTCCAGCACCGGGAAAAAGCCATCAATAATCGCATCTAACACAGCGTAAGCTAAATAATCGGCTCCCTGTTTGCGGATGATACCTTTGTTTTTTTCAATCCGCGATCGCACGGCTTCAAAGCAATCATGTTCTGGTTCTTCTTGGACTGTGAGCAAGTAATATTTTCCCAATATCAAACTCACTTGCTCGCTGTAAAAACCACAGGTTTTTTCCTTTGGTACTACCATCCGAGCAATGAACAGCAATTGATCTTCATAATCCTCTGCTTTGGGACGTTCCGGCACATTAACTACATCTTCTAAAACGAGAGGATGTAACTTAAAAACTTTACCCAATCGTTGTAATATGTCTTGACTGCCTAAACCTTGTACGTCTACCCAAGAAATAGATTCTGTATCAAGATAGGGGATACATTCCTCTGGACTTGCTATTTGTTCACGGATAAATTTGGTTTGATTATAGTCAATCAAGAAAATTATTGGTGGTGGAGCATCTGCATCAATAATAATGGTTCCTGGTATAGTTCCTGGTTGGTGATAGAACTCATCTTCATCTCGCTTAGTTACTATTTTGGGGAGGTGACGCAGTTTTCGTGCCATTAAATATTACCTAATAGTCATTAGTCATTGGTAAAAATAATTGACCAATGAAAACCAACCATTTCCACGTAATTTTACAAAATTTAATACAAAGACGGTAATTTCTATAGTAATCCAATTTAATTTTTCTTAAAAAGACTAAAATTTGAGTAATTTCACCAATTTTCAATCCCCTTCTTTCCATCTCATAACCGCAGTGGCTCCAATACGGTTCGGATAAGATCCCCCCGCTTGTGGCGACCCAATACGCTTGGGTTAAGACTAAAATCCTTTGTCAAAGTCAATTTTTTTAACGTAGACGCGGAGCGGCTTCCCGCAGGGTACCACAGAGACGCAGAGAAGCCAGTGCGTTGCGGGGGTTCCCCCCGTTGTAGCACCTGGCGCAACACAGAGAGAAGGAAAAAATGCTTAACTGAACTGTATTGGGGGTTAGGGGATTTTGTTAAAAGTCCCTAAAGCCTTGGGTAGAAGAGCTAGCGCTGCGCGAGAGTTCCCCCGTTGAAGCAATTAGCGTGCGATTTCTAAACACTTTTTTGACTAAATTTTATATCTTGTTTCTAAGTCACAATGCTTTTGTTGATAAAACTGATCGGTTTGTCCATGAAACTGATCAGTGTATCCATGAAACTGATGTGTTTGTCCATAAAACTGATGCGTTTGTCCATGAAACTGATCAGTGTATCCATGAAACTGATCGGTTTGTTGACTACAGCTTTTGAAAAACCCGAAATCAATAAATAATATTGATTGAAACAATGATACAGCGTTTCCTATGCGTAAGTCCTATTGATTTTGAAATATACGTAGGGTTAGTACAAAAAACAGTTTGCCTTGGTTAAGACAAACTGTTTAAAAAAATATTATCTGGGTGAGCAGAAGTTAGAACATACCGCCCATGCCGCCCATGCCGCCCATGCCGCCCATGCCACCCATGCCACCCATACCGCCCATACCGCCCATATCAGGGGCAGGAGCAGCTGATCTCTTCTCCGGCTTTTCAACAATGATCGCTTCGGTGGTTAAAACCATACCAGCAATGGAACCAGCGTTTTGCAAAGCTGAACGCACGACTTTGGCAGGATCGATAATGCCAGCAGCGATCAAGTCTTCAAATTCACCAGTAGCGGCGTTGTAGCCAATGTTGAAATCGGTATCCCGGACTTGAGAGACGATCACAGAACCTTCAGCACCAGCATTATCTGCTATTTGGCGCAAGGGAGCTTCTAGCGCTCGTCCGACAATATCAGCCCCAATCTTTTCTTCCTCATCTTCTAGGCTGTTTTTAATCGCCTCAACTGCCTTGGCTAAGTGAATTAGAGTCGTCCCACCACCAGGAACAATACCTTCTTCCACAGCAGCCTTAGTGGCGTTCAGCGCGTCTTCAATCCGCAGTTTGCGGTCTTTGAGTTCGGTTTCGGTTGCCGCACCCACTTTAATCACTGCCACACCGCCAGCAAGCTTGGCAATGCGTTCTTGGAGTTTTTCTTGATCGTATTCAGAATCGGTTTCTTCCAACTGCCTGCGAATTTGAGCAATCCGCTTTTGTACCTCTGGCTTGGTGGTACTACCGGCTACAATTGTGGTGGTTTCTTTATCAATGGTGATTTTGCGGGCAGTTCCCAGCGCTTCTAGAGCAGCGGTATCCAAGCTCAAGCCGATTTCTTCAGAAATCAACTGTCCATCGGTGAGAATAGCAATATCTTCTAACAAAGCTTTGCGGCGATCGCCAAACCCAGGCGCTTTAATAGCAGCCACGGCCAGTACACCCCGCGCTTTGTTCACCACCAGAGTTGCTAAAGCATCACCTTCAACATCTTCAGCGATGATCAGCAAGGGCTGACCAGAACGGGCAACTTTTTCCAAAATCGGCACTAAATCCTGGATGCTACTGATTTTTTTGTCAGTAACCAAGATCCGGGCGTTTTCAAATTCGACTATCTGCCGCTCGTTATTGGTGACGAAGTAGGGTGAAATATAGCCTCGATCAATCTGCATCCCTTCAACTACTTCTAGTTCAGTTGTTAAGGATTTGGATTCTTCAACGGTAATGACACCATCTTTAGTGACTTTTTCCATTGCTTCGGCTAACATATTACCGACTTCTTCATCGTTGCCAGCTGAAACAGTGGCAACTTGAGCGATCGCACTTCCTTCTACTGGCTTGGATACCTTGGCAATTTCTTTTACCAGTGCCTCAATGGTTTTGTCGATCCCGCGCTTCAAGCTAACTGGGTTACTACCCGCCGCGACGTTCTTCAAACCTTCCCGAATCAAGGCTTGGGCCAAAACAGTAGCGGTGGTGGTGCCATCTCCAGCAACATCTTTAGTTTTTGATGCTACTTCCTGCATCAGTCTCGCACCAGTATTTTCCAAAGGATCTTCTAGTTCAATTTCCTTGGCAACAGTGATACCATCGTTGACAATTTGAGGTGCGCCAAATTTTTTCTCTAAAAGGACATTGCGACCTTTAGGCCCCAAGGTGATTTTTACGGCATCAGCAAGGGCATTAACACCCCTTTCTAGAGCTCGCCGTGATTCCTCGTTAAATGCAATAATTTTCGCCATGTTTTATTTTTCTAGCGCTTTCATTAGACAATTTAGCACTCACACGTCAAGAGTGCTAATCTTCCAAGCCGCTCAATTTATAAATGGAAATAAAAAATTGATTAATATACAGGTGATGCTCATATTAGATCCAGGCAGTAATGCTTGAATTGGGAGATGAATCTAGAGAACTCCCTTAAGTCCCTTGGTATTGCCGACCCTAGCGGCACCGGCTGGTTGGCGGTAGTATTTACATTCGTCTTGGCTTGGCTTGTAACGTGGCGTTTGATTCCGACAGTACGCAAATTTGCCTTGCGGGTAGGTTGGGCTGACCAACCCAACGCCCGGCGACTCAATCGAGAACCCTTACCCAATGCCGGGGGGCTGGCTATCTACGCGGGTGTGATTGCCGCGCTGGTATTAGCTAGCCTTTTACGACCTATCGAACTCCAAAACGTATTGGCTCAGGTGCTGACTATTTTGTTAGGGGGTTCGATATTAGTCCTTGTGGGTTTTATCGATGATCAGTTCGGCTTACCTGCCTCTGTTCGTTTATGGACACAAATTGTTACGGCACTGTTATTGGTGGCTAATGGCATCAGTATCAAAGTGATGTTTGGTACGCCCATCGACTCGCTTCTGTCAATGTCCCTGACAGTATTGTGGGTAGTAGGAATTACCAACGCCATCAATTTGATGGATGGTATGGACGGTTTGGCGGGAGGAATCAGCTTTATTACCGCCATGAGTTTGTTAGGGGTTTCAGCCCAGTTTAACAATCGTGCGGCGGCAACACTGGTTTTAGCAGCCTTGGCTGGTGGTGCACTAGGCTTTTTACGCCACAACTTCCACCCCTCGCGGATCATTATGGGTGATGCCGGAGCATACTTTTTTGGCTATGTGCTGGCGGCTACTAGTATTTTAGGAAGACTCCAACAAAACACGATCTATGCCCTGATTCCCACGGTTTTATTTCTGCTATTACCAGTACTAGATACCACTCAAGTATTTGTACGCCGTCTCCTGGCTGGAAAGAATCCTCTCAGTACTCCTGGCAAAGACCATCTGCACCACCGTTTACTGGCTTGGGGACTCTCTCAGCGCTATGCTGCGTTTACACTTTGGTCAATTACTTTGGTTTGCAACTTGCTAGCCATGAGAATACAAGGCATGAGTTTTGCTGTAATGCTGACTACAGCCAGTAGCATCATTATCCTTTTGGGTTTTACTGTTTGGCAAAGAATATACCAAAAGTCCTAGTTACCTGTAGGGTGGGCATTGCAATGCTAGCCCTACAATGATTTATTCTTTGCATGGTCAAGATATTTTACCAATAGAAATAAATCTGCATATTGTCAACTTTTACAGCATCTATAATTAATCTTGCCCCCTGAAAGTTCGTTACCATGTCGGAAGAAGATATCCGTGCCGCTAGGCTAGAGAAAGTAGAACAGCTCAAGCAGTTAGGGACTAATCCCTATGCATATCGTTGGGAATCTACTCATCATGTAGCGCAATTGCAAGAAAAGTTTACCGATTTATCCAGTGGTGAAGAAGTTGATTTAGAAGTTGCGATCGCTGGACGCATTATGGCGCGTCGCGTTTTTGGTAAATTGGCTTTCTTCACTTTGCAAGATGAAACAGGCACAATTCAGCTTTATTTGGATAAAAATCGCATCCAAGAAAACATGGCAGATATTGATGCCGATGCCTTTAATCACCTGAAACAGCTTACAGATGCAGGTGATATCCTGGGAGCCAAAGGCACTATCAAACGGACTGAAAAGGGCGAGTTATCTGTCTACGTTAAACAATATACTATCCTCACTAAATCGCTGTTGCCCCTACCCGACAAGTGGCATGGGTTAACGGATGTTGCCAAGCGCTACCGTCAGCGCTACGTTGATTTGATTGTTAACCCGGAAGTGCGGCAAACTTTCCGCCGTCGCGCTCAAATTACTGCCGGGATTCGTCGCTATTTGGAAGAACGGGATTTTCTGGAAATTGAAACGCCAGTTTTGCAAAGTGAAGTTGGGGGTGCAGATGCCCGGCCATTTATCACTTACCACAACACTTTAGAAATGGAGTTGTATCTGCGAATTGCTACAGAACTCCATCTCAAGCGGTTGATTGTAGGTGGTTTTGAAAAGGTGTTTGAATTAGGGCGAGTTTTCCGCAATGAGGGAATTTCAACTCGACACAATCCCGAATTTACGACGATTGAACTTTACCAAGCCTACGCCGACTACAACGATATGATGGCGCTGACTGAGGGGATGATTACCACTGTCGCCCAAGAGGTACTCGGCACGCTGCAAATCACCTACCAAGGAGAACCTATAGATTTAACACCACCTTGGCGGCGGGTGACAATGCACGATTTAGTTAAAGAATTTACAGGCTTGGATTTTAATTCTTTCCCAAGTTTGGCAGAAGCAAAAACAGCAAGTATAAATGCTGGGATTCCTGGTGTAGATGAAGGCCAATCGATTGGTAAGTTACTAAATTTAGCCTTTGAAGAAAAGGTAGAAGCTAATTTAATTCAACCTACCTTTGTAATTGATTACCCTGTAGAAATTTCGCCTTTAGCAAAACCCCACCGTTCTCAACCTGGTTTGGTGGAAAGATTTGAGTTATTTATCGTCGGGCGAGAAACTGGGAATAGCTTCTCAGAACTTACCGATCCCATTGAGCAAAGAGAACGCCTAGAAGCCCAAGCTGAAAGAAAAGCGGCTGGCGACTTAGAAGCCCAAGGTGTAGATGAAGACTTTTTGACAGCTTTAGAATACGGTATGCCGCCTACAGGTGGTTTAGGGATTGGGATTGATCGGTTGGTAATGTTATTAACTGATTGTGCCAGTATTCGGGATGCGATCGCCTTCCCCTTACTCAAGCCTGAAGGCAGCGTTATTAAGCAATTTAGCTATGACTCAAAAACTCAAACACTGACTATTGAATTTGATAGTGGAAGTGTTTACGAGTATTTCAAAGTAGCTCCTAGTGTCAAGGAGGACTTAGATAATGCACCGTCTAAAGGTCAATATTTTAACAAGTTTATTAAAGGGAAATTTAAATTTGAACAATTGAGTTGAGTTAGTAGTCTGTCAAGAAATAATTGACGAATAGATTTGCTGTAGAGACGGCGATTTATCGCGTCTCTCTAACTCATTCAAAAGTAGGGTGCGTTATGGCTTTGCTTAACGCACCATTTTTATTGCCTAAGTTGCACTCACTGATTCTATATGATATTCCTTATAAAGAATAATACAATTGACATTCCTTATAAGGAATACTATACTGTGAGGTAGGAAGTGACCTGGACTTGGGAACTTTATCTAGATGTCAATGGAGAAATCCCCAAAGATTTGCTGGCTTTTTTCATCAGGATGATTCCTGAAAAGGAGCAACCAGAAAATCCACCAAAGCCATTACTGAGTGCTTCTGAAACCAAGCGTCTGCAAGTTAATCTTGGCTACCTGTGCAACAAAGGACTCGCATCACTTACCAGTGGCATCTTTGAGAAACTGGAAGATGATTTGTATGAGTTACGGATGACTAAGAGCGAACATAATCCACGGTTTATCTTAACGGCTGCTACTCCTCAGAGGTTTGTGGTGCTGTACGCTTTTATGAAGAAATACGACAACGCGATCAAAGATAGAGATAAAGAACCTGCAAGACTGAGATTGCGTGAATTGCAGCAAAGGGAAAAGTCATGAAAAAGCCTAATTTTCAAGCTTGGTTGCAGCAAAAAGTCAGTGACGAACCAGAGGTGATTTTGGCGGGAAAGTTAGAGTATTTGCGCCTTTATCTCACCGATGCCATGCGGGAAATACGGAATAAAGCAGGATTGACTCAGACGCAGCTAGCGGAAAAACTGGGAGTGCAGCAAGCGGCGGTGTCCAAGTTAGAGTCGGCGTTAAAGGAACATGAATTAGAATCAGTGTTGCACTATTTACACGCTTTGGGTGCAGATTTGCTGGTAGCCATCAAACAAGGGGATGACTTATATCAAGCCAGCAATAACGAAGGTGTATTGCTGGTAGATATACCAGATGTAGTTGCACAAAAGGCATTGGCGGCAAACATGAGCTTGCGGGAATATGTGCGTGTTGCCGTTGAGAAGTTTTCGAGTCAGGATAATAGACTGAGAACAGCTTTGGTAAAACTGCTGGAAAGTGACGATGCGGTAGCAGTGAAAGTGAGAGCGCGTTTAGGTTCAAGGACAATCCAAGAAATTGCTGTAGAGTTGGAAAAATGTCTGAGTCTATCTGAAGAAGATAGGATTTTTGCTGTGAAAAATGTTTTGGCTGCTAATGTGGCGTGTGCAGAAAGTAATCGCGGAAGTAGTGATGAAGTTGATGAAATTGAGTTGTTGAATTTAGCTGAAGAATTGCTAGAAAAGTTGGCAGAAATTTTGGGGTAAGCACTATTGTAAAGTCATTGAAGTAAGGAAAATAGCGGTAGTATTTTACAAAATACAAAAATGCTTTAATACAAAATGTATAAATTAGAAATACAGATTTATATAATTTTAAAAATTCATAAGATGAATAAAATGATTGAATCATTAGAATCAGCAAATTCCGCTATAAATAGGGCTTGCTGAATAAGTCTCCAGAGCGAATCTAGAAGCCACACAGCTTACAAAATAGTAGTTTCGTCGCTTAGTTTCCCAATTTGCCCGGCGCTCGCCGACGAAAGTGCAAGGTTTTTGAACCTCTGGATGCT
>NZ_JBGTFY010000433.1:0-7969 GCF_041747015.1 Nostoc sp. | reverse complement strand
CCTGAATTAAGTTTTGAAGCTGACGAAAGCTGGGGATTCCGGTCTGAGTATCGATACCCATCGTTAATATGGCTCACATGAGGAACACGATTTGGCCTAAGTAGGCAAGAATAGTAGATTACTACCCAGTGTACCCAATCGTCTGCATTCTTTCGGGATATCGTCAGGCTCGGACGGGTTGCTAAGGCTAGTTCCATTGTGAGACAAGGTTGTTCTGGGTTATGCAGATTGAATTTACCAAGTATCAAGGGTTAGGTAATGATTTTATCTTGGTTGATAACCGAGAACAAATGACCCCGCTGTTAACCCCAGATCAATCCATTCAATTGTGCGATCGCCATTTTGGCGTGGGTGCAGATGGGGTCATTTTTCTGCTCCCCGGGGAAGCCGGAGCGGACTACACCATGCGGATCTATAACGCCGATGGCTCTGAACCAGAAATGTGTGGCAATGGCATTCGCTGCTTAGGTGTCTTTTTAGCAGACTTAGAAGGGGAATCCCGAAATAAAGACTCATATCGCATTCAGACTTTGGGTGGTGTGATGATTCCCCAAATCTTGCCTAATGGTCTAGTGAAGGTAGATATGGGTTTACCCAGGTTACTTGCTGGCGAAATTCCTACCACCCTTGCACCTGCCCAAGAAAAAGTAATTTCTCAGCCGTTGGAAGTGGCGGGGCAAACTTGGGATGTCACCTGTGTAAATATGGGAAATCCTCACTGCATTACCTTTGTAGAAGATGTAGCAGCAATTGAGCTAGAAACCATCGGCCCTAAATTTGAGCATCACCCAGCTTTTCCCCAACGCATAAATACCGAATTTATGCAAGTAATCCGCCGTGATTATTTGAAAATGCGGGTGTGGGAACGGGGCGCTGGGATTACATTAGCTTGTGGGACTGGTGCTTGTGCTTCCTTGGTCGCTGGAGTATTGGCTGGAAAATGCGATCGCACCGCCATTATCGAATTACCAGGTGGTTGTTTGCAAATTGAATGGTCAGAAGTAGACCAAAGAGTTTACATGACAGGCCCAGCCGAGCGGGTATTCACTGGGAAACTGTAACCGACTTACTATTGGCATTACTCAAGTAGTAGTGCCATAAAAGTCTTGCCGCTACTGCTTGCCACGGTCGCCAGTGCTGTGTCATGGCTTCGAGTTCTGCTGGTGTTGGACGTGTCGCCAATCCTTTGAGCTTTTGGAAAGCGATCGCGATCGCTAAATCGCCTTTAGGAAAGACATCAGGACGTTGCAGCGCCATTAGCAAGTAAATATCAACTGTCCAGTCTCCTATACCTTTGAGACGCTTTAACTCAGTTCTAATTGCAGTTTCGTCCATTCTTTCCAACTTGGTTAAATCAAGCTGACTACTTGCAATTGCATTCGCCAATCCACGACAGTATAGAATCTTTTGCCGACTGAATCCAATTCCTTTTAATTGAATATCATCCAATATCAGAAAATTTTCTGGTGTCAGAGTTACAACAACTCCACATAAACGGTTAAATACAGCCCTTGCAGCCGCTAAAGAAACTTGTTGTTCCAGAATTATGCACAACAGCGTTGCAAAACCCGGTTCTCTTGACCATAAGGGTGGAGTCCCAAGTGTTTCTAAAATCCAAGCCAAATCGCTGTCAATATTGGCAAGCACTATTAAACCACGGGTAAGACTTTCTTGAGTCAGCGATTCTAGTTCAGGGGTTTGAGTCATCTTTGAGCAATTTCGATTCTTGGATAAGCAGTTTTTGTTTACGCTCAATCCCCCAGTGATAACCACCAAGACTGCCATCAGTTCGCAGCACACGGTGACACGGTATAATCAGCGCGATCGCATTAGCTCCACAAGCATTACCCACCGCGCGGACTGCTTGGGGTTTGGCAATATCACGCGCTATATCAGTGTATGTACGCGTTTCGCTGTATGGAATTTTTTGTAATGCTTGCCACACCTGTTTCTGAAATGCTGTCCCCCGGACATCAAGTGGTAAATCGAGATGTGTCTCATCTCCGGCAATAAAGTCGAGGATTGCCTGTATCCATTCCTTGTGTGTGTGGTCATCACGCACGATGTCTGCTTGATTAAATTCTTGGATCAAAGTGTGTTCAAGCTTGTCTGCTTCATCACCTAGTTTAACAGCACAGATACCCTTTTCTGTTGTGGCCACAAGCAAATATCCTAGTGGACATGGAGCGATCGCATAGACAATGCTGATTGTCTTTCCAGCTTGTTGGTAAGTTTTTGGTGTCATTCCCAGTTGTTTAGGTGCTTTCTCATACAGTTGACTACTTGAACCATAGCCAGTGTTGTAAACTGCATCAGCAATTTCCTCCCCTTTCTGGAGACGCTGCTTCAATTGTTGGCTACGCAGCGCATCTGCATATTGAAAAGGGGATACACCAATTATTTGTTTGAATACCTTTTGCAAATAACTGGGACTCATCCCCACCTGAGAGCATAATTCTGAAAGGGTTGGGATGCGATCGCCTTGTGTTTCAATGTATCGACATACAGCTAAAACTTTCGCCTTCGCTGTATTGACAACGGTTTCAAATTGTGGTTTACATCGTTTACAAGGTCGAAAACCGGCAATTTCAGCCTCTTGTGCCGACTGAAAAAAACAAACTTGATTACGATTCGGTCTGCGGCTAGGGCAAATAGGTCGGCAATAAACGCCTGTAGAGCGAACACCGTAGAAAAGCTTGCCGTCAATTGTGGGATCTCGATTGAGAACTGCTTCCCAAAGAGTTTCTTCTAAAACTGGTGTTTGTTGTAATTGCATTTATCCCTCCTTGGATATATTGCAAAGTATCCACTCTCAACTATCAATCATTAGTTTCTGCATATTGGTAACTCTATTTGTTCTCTAAGTGACACTAGATTAGGTGTATCGCTAAACTACTTTCTATCTGATTATTGCGATCAAAGTGGAATACGATTCAGGAATATCAGCTTAAATCCTGATTAATACAGAAGACCAAGTTCTCGGATACAAGCGCCAACAAGGGATATTCTCTGGCAAAATGATCGAGATGATGCGAAAGCAATCATTCTAAGGAATCTTTTTCTGATCTAAAACTTGAGCAACTTGATTTTAATATTCACTCTGGTCTTAAAACTACTAGTATTATTGTTAGCAAAGATAAAAAAATTGATATTGATGTCAGTCGCTTCCTAAAGCGAGGAATATAGATGACAAAGCACACCATCTTAAAACCATTGCTAAAAGACCAATGGTTGATTGAGAGCCAAGAACTACCATCCTTTGTACCAACAGTGCAGGAAATTAGCGCCTGCACTCTAGTCTATCGCCGTGTAGATAACAGCGACACCAAAGCATACGCACAGTTACAAGTAACAGAAGTGCGTAGGCGTAAGTTGTTCGTGTACCTCTGCGGCGAAGCAAGCTACGCGCAGCGTGTCGCAGACAAGCGTCTCAAAAAGAAGCCATCGCTTCAACCAGATGATGTCTATTGCATCTTACCCCCAGATGGCGATATCCACGCCGTCAAAACCACATCCCAGAGTGCAGCAGTATCTATCCATCTCCTGGGTAATGATACTGCCTGTGTCTTGCGTCACCAGTTCATCCGAGAATCTTACAGCGTCAAGTCCTTTCGCTCTGGATATTCCAACGCTCTCCGCAAACAGGAGGAGGAAAAAGAATATGCCTAAGTCCGATAGACCAAACCCCCCCGTATTCAAGCAAGTTGAAGACGAACGCCTGCACCGTAAGCAACGCCTAGCCGCTGCCTTTCGCCTGTTTGGTAAGTTTGGGTTCAGCGAAGGAATCGCAGGCCATATTACAGCGCGTGACCCGGAGTTTACAGACCATTTCTGGGTCAATCCATTCGGGACATATTTCGGTCATATTCGAGTCTCTGACCTGCTTTTGGTGAACAGAGAAGGTGAGGTGGTTAAAGGTGATGCTGAAGTAAATCAAGCTGCCTTCGCCATCCATTCCCAGATTCATGAAGCGCGACCTGATGTAGTAGCGGCTGCTCACGCCCATTCAATTTATGGTAAAGCCTGGTCTAGTTTGAATCGTCTCATTGACCCCTTAACTCAAGATTCTTGTGCTTTTTACGAAGATCATGCGCTGTTTGATGACTATACAGGTGTCGTATTAAATACTTCTGAAGGCAAGCGACTGGCTGAAGCCTTGAGCGCAAACAAAGCCCTTATCTTAAGTAACCACGGCATTTTATCTGTGGGACATACAGTAGATGAAGCTGCTTTTTGGTACATTAGCCTAGAGCGATCGTGCCAAGCACAACTGCTGGCCGAAGCTGCGGGTAGACCCAGTGTAATCAAACACGAAACAGCTCGTTTAACACAAACTCAAGTAGGGTCACATAAAAATGGGTGGTTCAGCTTCCAGCCACTTTACGACAGGATTGTGCGCGAAGAACCTGATTTGCTGGATTAGTGCTGTATTTTTTGGCAGTAGTACACTTCATTTTATATAAATACAGCAAGGCTACCATGTGTACTTGAAGAAAGACACAAGGAGACTTGGTGATAGGGAGAGGAATCAGATGGAGATTCAGACCCCACTTGATTCTGAGCCACCAAAAAGTAGTGGGGAGACAATTCTCCTTGTCCCCTAGTCTCCCCATCTCATTGTCTTCTTGGTAAATCTTCTAGAGTTACTGCGTAACGTAGGGTAAGTTAATTTTGCGAGTCGATGTAACAAAGGTGCGAGTCGATGTAACAAAGGTGCGAGTCGATGCAACAAAGGTGCGAGTCGATGCAACAAAGGTGCGAGTCGATGCAACAAAGATGCGAGTCGATGCAACAAAGGTGCGAGTCGATGCAACAAAGATGCGAGTCGATGCAACAAAGGTGTTAATACTGCTTGGTTAAGAATATTTGTATGCTGGGTTTCGTCCCTCAACCCAACCTACACATTACAACTGACAATCTTGGAATTGATTATGACTAATCCTACAGAACTACTGCAATCGCGCTACGGTGAAATTCCCTTTAATCCCGAAATTAAATGGAATGATTCTCTAACAGCACTACTATCTCACCGTTCAATCCGGTCTTATCTATCTAATCCTCTACCAGCAGGAACTCTAGAGTTACTAATTGCAGCCGCTCAATCTGCATCTACTTCTTCTAATTTGCAAACTTGGAGTGTAGTAGCAGTTGAAGATCAACAACGCAAAGAAGAGTTATCCAAGCTAGCGGGAAACCAAGCACATATTAAGCAAGTGCCTTTATTCTTGGTTTGGTTAGCAGATTTGGCGCGTTTGGGTCATGTTGCTGACAGTCGCGGACTATCTCATGATGCTTTAGAATACTTGGAAATGTTTGTAACGGCAACAGTCGATGCAGCCTTGGCGGCACAAAATGCAACTGTAGCTGCTGAGTCCATCGGTTTGGGAACAGTATATATCGGCGCACTGCGGAACCGTCCAGAAGAGGTAGCAGCAATACTAAATTTACCGCCTTCTGTGTTTCCTGTATTTGGACTGTGTGTAGGTTATCCGAATCCGGAAGTGGCTGCTGCGATTAAGCCACGGTTGCCACAATCAGCTGTGCTGCACCGTGAAACTTATAAATTAGCAGAGCAAGAAGAAGCGATCGCTCACTACAACAACATCATCAAAGAGTTCTATACTGAACAAAAGATGGATGTTGCTGGTGATTGGTCAGAACACTCAGCCGAGCGGATCGCAACTGTAGAGTCTTTGAGAGGACGCGATCGCTTGCGTGAAGCTTTGAATAATCTAGGTTTCCAGTTGCTTTAAAGTCCAAGTTATTTCTTCTGTGATCCAGCCCTTTGATATCATATCCGCTTGATTACTTATTAAACCCGAAGAACCCCACCCCTTAAGCGGGGCTACGGTGTACACACAACTCTTCTAAAAAACCAAAATCATCGTAGATCCCCCTAAATCCCCCGATAAATTGGGGGACTTTGAGAACTTTTTGCCCTGCTTTTTAAGGGGGGTTGGGGGGATCAAAAGTCTATGGGGCAACTCTAGAAGACTTGTGTGTACACTGTAGGCTTGCGGGGAGGGGAGACAAAGTGTAGGTTTGGCGGGGTGGGGTGCAATGACTGTGGAAATCATAACTAATTATGCGGACATGAGATTATATGTTACTAGACTTGATAAGTCTGCCTTATTACCTCTTCTATTGAACCGACGCGATAGAACATTTCTATTAGTTCATGGGATCTTGTTTTTCGCTTCGCCAGCAGCACTTTCAATGGTGTTAAAAAATCAACATCTGGATCATCTACCAGTGCAACTTCCGCTGCTTGCAATACCTTTGTCGCATTCCCAAAAATATCCTCATTGTCAAAGCCTTCTTTTGCAGAAACTTGGTGCAACGCGGCATCGGGTACAGTTGCTCTACCCAGCAAGGTTTTATCTAACACCAAACCTTTCAATAATGTTAATAAAGCCGCATAGATGAAAAAATTATCACAACTATCACAAGCTTTAAATTCGATGCGACCTACTTCAGCCGGAATGCGGGCGATTTTTGTCAAGGAAGGTATGCTATTAATCAGTTGTTCCTGCTTGTGAATAAAAACCAAAGCTGCTGGTCTTTTTCCGGTTCTGATAAACGTTCGTACCGATAACCCATCCCATAAACCTCCGTTATAAAAAGGGGAACTATAACTAAAAGGAACGATATAGGGACTGTAATAAGTTAACTTTCTGCCAATATCAATTACATTTTCAGTAGACAAATCTGCTACTGAAATATTTAAATCTGGCCCGTATGTGACCATGTGAATATTAGCAGTTTGTTCGTCAGGATAAGCCTGTAGCTGTTTGATTTCATAATCGTTTAATGGAGGTTGAGGCTCAAAAACTGATTTGTAGGGATTGAAGCTGACCAAAACTGGTGATAAACCAAAGCTAGCCGCAACTTCACGTAGCAAGTTAAAACTTTCTGATAACTCAGTAATAGCGCCTTGAATATCAGAATGTATAGTTGTTCTAATTTCGATGCCTTTAGCATGACAGTCTATTACCTGGTCGGAATTCGCAAATCTTTCAAATCCCTCAATGTACCATCTTTTTTTCTTAATACCCGCATCCCCGACGCGTAGTTGAGGATAGTCGCTAGGATATGTAGGTAGCCTTTCAATAATTTGATTGAAATCAGCAAATTTGGTGTGGGAAAAATCAGCAAACTTTCCTTCTTTGTTTAGGAAAGCGACTTCATGCTCAATGCCAAAGAAAAACATTATGTATACCTTGAGTGCTTAGATTCAACCTAACTTAACTAATGCTAAACGAGACGAATCGCACAGAGGAGGAAATAACATCAGTAAACGATTCATTAGAGAAAAACGTCGGCGATATTTAGTTGGCAGATTGGCATAATTACAAACTTCCATTACTTCGTAACATGAATTCCAGTCTTTAATCTTATGAATATTTGAGATACACCAATCAAATTTTGCCGAAGTGTATTTGAGTGAGTCATGGTGTTTCTGATTCTTCACAATTAGCGGTGACAAGGAATCAAAGGCAAACCACGAACCAGGAAAATACTGCAAAAGATTAGCAAACAATAGCTTCACTTCCTGTTCATTGAAATACTGCAACACGCCTTCGGCGACAAACATCACAGGTTGTTTGGTAGTGGACTTGATATGCTCAATCCAATTGGTATCTAGGGCAGAAGCCGTGATTAATTTACGGCGTTCCGTTTCCTCAAAAAACTGTCGTCGCAGAACCATGACATCCGGTAAATCTATGTCAAACCAGCAAACCTTGCCGTTATCTACTCGCTCAAAACGTGTGTTCAGTCCTGCACCAATCTCGATAACAGAACCTTGAGGATGTTGATTGAGGTAGTTGCGTACCCAGTTGTCGAGGATACTTCCTCGTAAACAAGAGCCTATCTGAGAAGATTTAGCAGTAGTAAATTTATCAAATTCGTAGTCGAGCGCTGCAAGAATCTCAGATGATTTAGGATCTACTATAATTGGATCTGCTGC
>NZ_JBGTFY010000432.1:0-18417 GCF_041747015.1 Nostoc sp. | reverse complement strand
TGGAAAGCTTTTTAGCTCAATAGCTGCTCTTTTTTAACTTCAGCTTAGTTTTATCTATTTGCTTGACGCAATTCACTTGCTGTCTAATCGCTTTCAAACTATAATATTTTCAAGGTTCGGTGTCCCCTCAGCGTCGCTTTTCTTTCGCTTCGCTTCAGGCACTTATTCAATATAGCGAACCTCCTTTATCTTGTCAACTATTTTTCCAAAATATCTTTTGGAACGCTTTGGTGTCTCGCTGTAAGCCTTAGAGAACTAGGGTTTTAGGCTATAGTATTCCTAAAATTCGCTAAGGAAGAATAAAGTTATGAGTAATTCTGGTGTTTTACCGCCCTGGCTAGTTTTAGATCCGCTGTTGCGTAGCTGGCTGTTGGAAGATATAGGCCGAGGCGATCGCACAACAAATACGCTAATAGTAGAAAATGTGACACTAGGCTCGGCTAAATGGATAGCTAAAGCTACTGGGATAATTGCTGGCTTACCAGTTGCAGCTAGAGTATTTCAGATTTTGAATGAAAAAGTTAGCTTTGTAGTGGTTATGGCTGAAGGCGCATGGTGCGAACCGGGACAGATAGTAGCTGAGATTCATGGTTCGCTTGATGCGCTGCTGATGGGGGAACGGGTTGCTCTCAACTTAGCTATGCGACTGAGTGGAATTGCAACACTAACTAAAATATATGTGGAGCAAATTGCTGATTTACCTGCTCAGTTGGTGGACACTCGCAAAACTACACCAGGACTAAGACTGTTAGAAAAGTACGCGACTGCTGTAGGTGGAGCAATTAACCACCGCATGGGGCTGGATGATGCGGTGATGATTAAGGATAATCACATTGCGGCTGCTGGAGGAATTGGAGAAGCAGTTACCCGGATTCGTTCTCAGATTCCTTATCCGTTGACAATAGAGGTGGAGACGGAAAGTTTAGAACAGGTGAAAGAAGCTTTGCAGCACAATTCTGACATTATTATGTTGGATAATATGCCTTTGGATATGATGCATCAGGCGGTGCAGTTGATTCGCCAGCAAGATAGTCGGGTGAAAATTGAGGCTTCGGGGAATGTAACTTTGGAAACGATTCGCAGCGTGGCAGAGACGGGTGTTGATTATATTTCTAGCAGTGCACCGATTACTCAGTCGAAGTGGTTGGATTTGAGTATGAGGATTGTAGTTTAATTGTCAAAATATCAGTAAAAGTCTATAAATCCATAGAAAAATATACGTTAATTTTACTATCACTACTTAGATAAGGTGTAAAATATCATTATGTAATGTGAAAAAAATTTACCTGGAGAAAAATATAAAATGAAAGACGAATTAATTGCAGGGATGACGACATTTGCAGGTTATTCATTAGGGTCAATTACCGTCGGTACAATACCTTTAGCTGTTACTACTACTGCATCTGCTGGTGGTATCGCAGGTTGGTTAGGCTTTACAACAGCTGCTCCAATTACTGTACCAGTGGGTGGGATTGTAGCAGTAGGGGCATTACTAACTTATGGAGGATATAAAATATATAAACAGATTAAAAGTTGAGAATGTCAATCCTAGACTTTGAATTATTAGCATGAACATTACTCACCCTAATTTTTTTACATATTTCCTGTAAATACAGATAAGCTCAAATCCCTGACTCTTCAAGAAGTCGGGGATTTTTTTGTTTGTAAATCATTTAGGATTGCTATACTTTAACGAGTAATTTTGGTTATAGGATGTGCGCGTCTACCTAACGGTATTTAGCTTATAGACTACCGATCGCTTCGACAACTAGTTTAGAAACAAAGGGTAAAATATCCCGACTCTTAGCCTGCGCTTTGCCTTCAGTAAATACCACTAAAATGTAAGGGCGCTGTTCTGGTAACTCAATGTATGCAGCATCATGGTGAACTTGACTTGTCCAACCTGCTTTTGACCAAATTTGAGCATTTTGAGGGAGTCCACCGCCTAAAAAAGCTGTTATTTGATCTTCCTCGACATAAGTGGGCAAATCCTTGAGAGAACGTTTGAGCAAAGCCATCATTGTTTGCGATCGCCCACTTGAAACCGCCACACCACCTACAATACTATGCAGTAACCTAGCGATCGCATTTGTAGTCAACATATTACGATTTTCGAGTAACTCTCCTACAAACACCCGTTCCCGTCCATAAGGGCCATCACCCCAAGTTTTTTGACAGACATTAATCGTCTCCATTTCTTCCCAACCCAAGGATTGGTAATAGCGGTTAACAATATTACGCTGATATTTCCAAGTTTCAAAGGGGCCAATTGGTAATTCTGTCCCTGATGTGGTGCCACTCAGGATATCCACAACCAAGCTGGTAGCATCATTACTTGAATCTACAATCATATCCCGTAAGGCTCGTTCCAACTCCTTGGAAGTTTGACTCATGCCTTTTTCTAGCCATTCGTTTACCGCCACCAGGTAAAATAGCTTGACTACACTGGCAGGATAAATCCGCTCAACACCGCGATAAGTAAAACCACGAACTGGGTGCTCCCAAAAAGCATTGGGAGTCAGAGCGCCACCAGTATTTACTAGCACTGGTGGATCGTAAACAACCCAAGTCAGGGCAATTTGGTTACGGGCTAAGGTCGGAAATGCTGCCCAAGTTGCATCTAAAATGCCTAACCCAAGATTTTCGAGTTGTTCGTCTTTATTAAAAAAAATCATTCTCTAAATAATGTCCTTTAATCTAAAATCCAAAATCCAAAATCCAAAATCAGGGGAGTATCAGTGTTTAGCTAACCTAAATTTATATGATTCTCCTGAATGTACACGCTTGGCAACTCAAGCCGCATCTGGGCGACATTTATGGGTAACATCAAATCATCAGCATTCGGCGGTTGAGGTGTATTTGTGTGAAGATGACTATCCAGGATGGGTATCCCTTTCAGATTTTGATTCATTACAATCTGCTACTGTACATTATCAGGCTGCAACATTTTCTGAATCTGAGATTAAAAAATTGCTAGCAGAGGTGATCGCTTTTACCCAGAAAGCGATGCAACAATCAAATTATTACCTTTGGGGTGGTACCGTTGAGCCAAATTACGATTGTTCTGGGTTAATGCAGGCGGCGTTTGCTTCGGTGGGTATTTGGTTACCCAGAGATGCCTATCAACAGGAAGGATTCACTCAACCAATAACTATTGCAGAATTAGCGGCCGGGGATCTGGTATTTTTTGGAACTAGCCAAAAAGCAACCCATGTCGGACTTTATTTAGGGGATGGTTATTACATCCATAGTTCTGGGAAAGATCAGGGACGGGATGGTATTGGGATTGATATTCTCTCGGAACAGGGAGATGCGGTTAGTCAGTCGTACTATCAGCAGCTGCGAGATGCTGGGAGAGTTTTTAAGAGTTACGAACCACAGAGACGCACAGGATGCACAGGTATATGAGGAGTGGGTTGATTGATCAAGGGTTGACTGGGGAAAATGGGGCGATTTCAGCAATGATCCCAGATGTTTCGGTGGTGGTGCCGATACATAATGAGGTGGAAAGTTTGCCGCTTTTACTAGAAGCGATCGCATCTACTTTATCTTCTAATCAGATAAAATACGAAATCATTTGTGTGGACGACGGTTCGACAGATGGTTCCGGGGAATTTCTCAAGAAATCAGCGCAAAACCGTTCTGATTTAAAAGCGGTGATTTTGCGTCGCAACTATGGTCAAACTGCGGCTATGGCTGCTGGGTTTTATTATGCAGTCGGTAAAGCGATCATCACTTTAGATGCTGACCTCCAAAATGATCCGGCTGATATCCCGATGTTATTAGCAAAGCTGGACGAGGGTTACGATTTGGTAAGTGGTTGGCGGCAAAAACGCCAAGATGGTGCCGTAAATCGGTTACTTCCTTCCAAAATTGCCAATTGGCTAATTCGTCGTACTACTAGCGTGAATATTCATGACTATGGCTGTTCGCTGAAAGCTTATCGTGCAGAACTGCTAGCAGATATGAATCTCTACGGTGAACTACATCGATTTTTACCTGCTTTGGCGTACATCGAAGGAGCTAGAATTACCGAAATGCCCGTGCGTCATCACGCCCGTCGATTTGGTCGCAGTAAGTATGGGATTTGGCGGACATTCCGGGTGCTGATGGATTTGTTAACTATTTTGTTTATGAAAAGGTTTCTCACACGCCCGATGCACGTTTTTGGACTGTTGGGCTTGATTTCAATGGTTTCGGGGACAGCAATCGGGATTTACTTAACTTTCGTTAAATTAGCTTTAGGTGAGATGATTGGCAATCGCCCTTTGCTGATTTTGGCAGTTCTCCTGCTAGTAACTGGAGTCCAGTTGTTTTGCTTCGGTCTTTTGGCAGAATTGCTGATGCGTACATACCATGAATCCCAAGGACGGCCTATCTATCGCGTGCGAGAGGTAGTATCAAAAAATGTTAAGTAAAGTAACAATAGGGGAAAAAACACACCTAGCATTAAGTTGCATCTACCTTGAAAGCATTTAATACCTTTGATACCGCTCTGCGGCGCAACCTGCTGATTTTATTTACAGCAGGTTTATTATTCTGGTCGAGCGTGGCTTCGCTCTTACCAACTCTACCGCTTTACATTGATAGTGTAGGCGCAAGCAAGCAAGAAATTGGGATTGTCATGGGCAGTTTCGCCATTGGGTTATTGCTATTTCGCCCGATGCTGGGACGGTTAGCGGATGAACGGGGTCGAAAAATTGTCTTGGTAATTGGTTCAATAGTAGCCGCGATCGCACCCTTTGGTTACTTAATAACTCAATCAATTGAATTGTTGATCCTGGTGCGGATTTTTCACGGTATTAGTGTTGCCGCTTTTACCACTGGCTACAGTACGTTAATTGCAGATTTAGCTCCATCCGAAACTCGTGGTGAAATCATTGGTTACATGACCCTGGCAGCCCCCATTGGTTTAGCAATTGGCCCGGCTTTAGGAGGTTATTTAGAAGCTACAACTGGTTACAGGCTGTTATTTCTATTATCTGCCGAATTGGGTTTTGTCGCCCTCTTAGCGATCGCACAAGTCACCAATCCCCCAGTGCAGACTCAGAAGCAAACTCAGACGAATGATGTCTACGACGGGCTACGCCTACGCAACTTTTGGCAAACTTTGGGCAGTCCACGAGTCAGAGTTCCGACTATAGTCATGTTGCTGGTTGGTTTGTCAGTTGGTGCTGTGCATACCTTTGTGTCGTTATTCATCAGATCAACTGAGGTCGACTTGAATGGGGGGCTATTTTTTACAGTTGCGGCAATTTCTAGTTTTAGTATCAGGGTATTTGCTGGTAAAGCAAGCGATCGCTTAGGTCGGGGTTTGTTTATTAGCCTTGGTATAATATGTTATGTGTTAGCTTTGATAATGCTGTGGCAAGCTGACAGTGCGATCGCTTTCTTACTGGCAGCGATTTTTGAAGGTGCTGGTGGTGGTACAGTAATATCTATGATTACTACCATGATGGCAGACCGCTCAGTGCCACAAGAACGGGGGCAGATTTTTGCTATGTGCATAGCTGGATTTGACCTGGGTATTGCGATCGCCGCTCCTCTTCTGGGTTTTATCGCAGAACTTGTAGGCTACGGCAATATGTTTGGCTATGGTGCTGTGATCACTTCTCTAGCACTTGTCATTTTCCTCACCCAGTCTAGCAAAGACCTACCCAATTCCCTGCGCTTTGCACTAGGTCGCGTTCCAGATGCCTATGCTTTAAAAAGTTAAAAGTCAGGAGTTTTAATTCCTGACTCTTAACTCTCAAAAACGGGCGAGGAGGGATTCGAACCCCCGACACCGTGGTCCGTAGCCACGTGCTCTAGTCCACTGAGCTACACACCCTTGTCAAGAAATCATATTAACACGTTATAACTAAATGACGCAAGAGAATTTTCCATCTAATTTTGCCAACTTAACCCATTTGGATCTTCAGGGACAGGCACAGATGGTAGATGTGTCTCACAAAGCACCAACTGTTCGCCAAGCCGTAGCCGCAGCCAAAGTGCGAATGCTACCAGCCACCTTTGCTGCCATTCAAGCCGGAAATGTCGCAAAAGGGGACGTGTTAGCAACTGCAAGATTGGCTGGGATTATGGCAGCTAAACAAACATCGGCTTTAATTCCTCTGTGTCATCCCTTGCCTTTGCAAAAAATCACAGTCGAGATTATACCTGATCCGCAACTACCTGGTTATCAAATTCAAGCGATAGTCAAAACCAAAGCTGAAACCGGTGTAGAGATGGAAGCCTTAACCGCCGTTTCCGTTGCTGCCTTGACTTTATACGACATGGCAAAAGCCTTAGAAAAATCGATTCAAATTGAATCAATTCGTTTAATAAGTAAGAGTGGCGGGAAATCAGGAGATTATTCCCTGCCAGAGCAATAACTTAAACTATCTCACCAGTTTAGTTACGGTAAATTGTCTGGGTCAATGCCGAAACTCGTCACTATCGGGATAAAGCAGATCGGAGTCTATTTGCCCAAAGATAGTCATAGGATTTAACCCAGCTGATCTTGATTTAATTCGATTATGACTGGTTCTAGGAGTCTAATAGCAACCGCTGTCCCAAAAACCTGAGAATCAATCCCCGTGTGATTCGTTGTCAGTGAATCCCGGTATCCAGTCCGTAAATAACCTCACCAACTCGCAAGAGTTGAACTCCCAACAAGTACTGAAGATTGGTTAATTCACCATCTTCTTTAATCAAGACGAACTTGATCTGGCAGGTGTAGGATAGAGATCCCCTACATCAATTCTTGATTTTTTATGTCTGCTACGCCTCTTGTCTCTCCGGTTGACTTACACAACTCAGGAAAATCAGAATTAATCCCTCCCCTTCTAGGTGCGACCCTTGAGGAGTTAAGCACTTGGGTGCAGCAGCAGGGACAACCTGCTTATAGAGGAAAGCAACTGCATGAATGGATTTATGACAAGGGAGTGCGATCGCTATCTGATATTTCTGTTTTCCCTAAACAATGGCGTACAGAAGTAGCAGAAATTCCGATTGGACGCTCAACTTTACATTACCGCTCTGTGGCACCCGATGGCACGGTCAAATATCTTTTGCAATTGGTAGATGGGCAAATTATTGAAACAGTTGGCATCCCTACCTTTGGAGAAGCGGGAGAAGGCCCAAAATCTCGTCTGACAGTTTGCGTCTCTACTCAGGTGGGTTGTCCAATGGCGTGTGATTTCTGCGCTACTGGTAAAGGAGGCTACAAACGCAACCTAGCACGGTATGAAATTGTCGATCAGGTGTTGACTGTACAAGAAGATTTTCAGCAACACGGCAGTCGCTACAACGGGGGGAACCCCCGCAACGCGCTGCCTCGGGTTAGCAATGTGGTGTTTATGGGACTGGGTGAACCGTTGTTGAATACTGAGAATGTCCTAGCAGCTTTGAAATCCTTGAATCAAGATGTGGGTATTGGAGCGCGATCGCTTACAGTTTCAACTGTTGGTATTCGCGATCGCATCCGTGAGTTCGCGCAAAACCATTTGCAAGTCACTCTCGCTGTTAGTCTCCACGCACCTAACCAAGCACTGCGGGAAAAACTCATCCCCAGCGCCCGCGCCTATCCCCTAAAAGATTTACTGGCTGAATGTCGAGAATATGTAGAAATCACTGGACGCCGCATTACCTTTGAATATGTCCTCCTCGCTGGTGTCAACGATTTACCAGAACACGCATTGGAACTTTCAAAATGCTTGCGAGGATTTCAAAGTCATGTGAATTTGATTCCTTACAATCCCATCCAAGAAGTAGACTACAAACGCCCCAACCGCGATCGCATTCAAGCATTTGTCAACATCCTTAAGCAACAAAATATTGCTGTTAGTGTCCGCTACTCTCGTGGTTTAGAAGCCGATGCTGCTTGTGGACAACTAAGAGCAAGTAAAAATTAAATTTCTTGTATTCGATGAATTTGAGTCTTTGATTTGATAGATATATAAAGGTTGATTAAGAAAGTTAAACCAGTTCTAAAGACAATCACTGTAACAAGACAGCGCGATAAATTCATATCTTAAAAGTTAAGCGATCTCTCAACCCAACCTATAACAATTGAGGAAATAACTGTATGTTGAATCGCTCATTGATGCTTAAATTATGGCTACTACTGATTATTTTTGCAAAAGCTTTGACGATAAATTCTCCTGCCTATGGAGAAATAATTCAGACGAATCCCCAGAAACCCGACTCATTTCAAGAAAGAATGAGACAACAACAAGAGGAGCAAAATCAGCAAACACAAGAGCAACTTAAGGAAACATGGCTAAAGCTAAACCTTCAACAACCACAACTACAACAAGAAATGGGACGACAACAGCAAGAATTTACACGACAACGGCAAGAACTAAGACGCCAGCAAGAATTTAGACTAAAACAGCAAGAAATGGGACGACAACAGCAAGATTTTACACGACAGCAAGAATTTAGATTACAACAACGACAACTCAGACAAGAGCAAGAAATTAGACAACAGCAACAATTGAGATTAGAACAACTAAAATAACAGAAGAATAATCTGTGAAGTGTTCTCTGTAAAACTATACGTTCTATTTCCAAAAAACTAACCTAGAGTACAGCTGAGTATTCAGTTATTAGCGTAGGTTTTATATTATCTCCGCTTAATTACTTATTAACCCCGAAGAACCCCACCCCGCCAAAGCTATGCCTTGTCTCCCCTCCCCGCCGGCGGGGAGGGGTTCTTTTACTATGGGTAATCTGGCGGACATGATATTAGTCTTATACTTCTCGATTTATAACATCAGATAAAAAACTACTATCTAGATAAATAGCTGGAGTTTCTATAACTGAAATTAATACAAATTTTAAGTAAATTTATTATTAAAAATTAGAGAAAAGATTCTCCAATTTTTAATTCTTAGCGTTGTGCGTAAATTCCTGGGGCATAAGCCTCAATAACCTTGCCTGTGCGAGTGCAGCTAATCATTAAGTAGTCACAACTTGGGCATTGTGTCCGAGTTAATTGACTATCAGAAATATAATAACGCTCCCCTTTACTGCCACAATTTGGGCAGCAAATCTTTTGTACTGTCTGCATTTTAAAACCCCTGGTTGTAATTATTTTTTATCTCATAAAACTGCAAGTAAAACCAGCAAAAATTCTGGTTCGACCCAACTTAACAAACTGCCGTGATATTAGCTGACTATCTTAAACAAAATTCCAGATTTGACAAATTCATCGATATTTCTACAGATTATCCTAAAACTTAGGTGATTTCACCATCCTACTTTAGATATATAAGTTGGTTTTTCAATGGCATAATGCTTAGAAATTTAGTGATCCCTAGTATTAATGCCTTGAGATAGCTTTATTTATAGTCCTTTCATAGAAATACAAAAAAGCTGTTCTTGTATTCAAAAATCAAAACTCAAAAATTACTGTATCTTTAGTAACAAAATCTCCATCTTAATATTTTGTTAATATTTGCTGGCAATATTTATGACATTAAATTTTAGTGAGATTGTTTAACAAACAGAATTCAGCAGTTAGGAGTCAGAATGCAAGAAAGAAGGATATTCTGTACGAGTGGCGGATAGCGCAGCGTAAAGCCTTCTCTGCCCGAACGCGCCAACGGCATATCTTCTCTACGAGACGCTACGCGAACGCTTAGAGCGAGTCCGCAAGCGTCTGAATAAATGGGTTTAAGTCCCCCCACCAAATTTTGAATTTGGAGGGGGGGACTTAAAATCAACAATATTAAAAAAACTTCATATTTTGCTATAATATTTAGCCCATCTATCTAGGGAAATATTTTAATAATCTTTATGGAGGAATTGAACCTAAAATTTGCTGATTTATTTGCCGGGATTGGAGGTTTTAGATTAGCTTTTTCAAAAGCCAACTATAAGTGTGTATTTTCCTGTGAGCTTAACGAAGCTTGTCAACAGGTTTATTCTAATAATTTTGGAGATACACCTGTACATGATATTAAAAAAATTGATATACAAAATCTTCCTTACTTTGATGTATTGACAGCTGGTTTTCCTTGTCAACCTTTTAGTATTTGTGGACGAAAAAAAGGGTTTCATGACACTAGAGGAACTTTATTTTTTCATATTTGCGAAATCATTGAGTATATTAGTCCTCCTGTAGTTATTCTTGAAAATGTTAAGCATATATTACATCATGATCAAGGTAGAACATTAGAAGTAATCTTATATTCTTTGGAAGATATGGGTTATGTAGTTAATTACGAGATACTTAACTCTAAAGATTTTGGTTTACCACAAAATAGAGAAAGAGTAGTATTTGTTGCTACAAAAAACAGAAAGTTCGATTTTGGACTACTCAAAAAGACTTATCCGTTTCCTAACCTTAGAGAATTTTTGTGTGCTTCAGGAGAATTTGAATACTTAAATCCTCAAGAATACACAATGATAGATAATCCAAAACAACAAGCATCTGGTCTGATTTTTGTAGGATATCGTAATAAAAGTATTTGGAAAACAGGTGTTAGACCAAACACAGAACATTTATCTAGGGTTCATCATCAACCAAATAGAATCTATTCTATAGAAGGGGTGCATCCAACAATACCTTCTCAAGAAACTTCAGGTAGATTTTTTATTTACATACCAGAAAAAAATTCAGTTCGGAAGCTAACGATTAGAGAGTGCTATAAAATCATGGGGTTTCCTGATAATTTCAAAACCCATAGTAATTTATCAGAATGTTATAAGCAAATAGGTAATTCAGTTTCTATCCCAGTAATGTATGAACTTGCTAATCAAATTAAGAAACAATTTTTTTTAGAGCAAGAGATGGCTAGTAAAATAAATAATATTAAAGATAATTTTTATTTTTAGCAACCTATTGAACTAGAAATATCTTTTACTGCAAACCGATGCGCTTCATCCCGCCGCCGCCGCAATAACTCCCACAAAAATTTCAATGTCAAGTTGAGCGTTGCGAAAAAATGGATAAAGTCGAGCTAAGGTTTTAGGTTAAAGGATGCTTTATTGATCAGGATATCGTTTTGAAATGTAAGTGTGACACTCCAGTATAGATTCATAACATCTGTTCTTTGAGATTCGTAATCTGTCAAATAAACATCTTCATTGTTCCACTGGTATATCTTTTCGTGTATTGGTTTATCAGCAGAATCGATATTGTTTTCATAAATCAAGATCCCATCCCAGCCTAAAATGGAACGAACTTCATCATAGGACATACCTGTAGATATGGAGTTATATAAATTTTCCCTGATTTCAGATGGCAAATTTCCCTGGTTAATCTGTATAGTCTCGCGGGGATTTTGATTAAAGACTTTGAACATAGAGTTCGTAAAGAGGGTAGGCATCTGAGTTATAGAAAAAACTCTATGGGAATAGGTAAATGCAATCCATGCCAATAAAGCAACAGCTAACAATATTGAATATTTCATAAAAAAGGGTGGAATAACCACCCTACAATTTTTCCAACTATATCAAGTGGGGTTACTACTAGCGAATACCTGCACTGCTTTCATGGGTGCTGGTGTATGAATTCATAATAGTATTTATTGTCCCCCATACTCTAGTTCTCATCTCTTCGTGAAAACTACCATTTAGTTCAGAACCAACACTCTGAACAGTAAAATCTTTTAAAGTTTTTGTAACTGTCCCATTGTTGTATTCGGTTTCAACCTCACCATCAATATAAATCTTGTTAGATGAAGAACTGTAATCTTGAGTGCGATTTGAATTGGTTACAGTATCGATGTTTAAATTAGTCTCTGTTTTGCTCCCCTTAATTGTCCACTGGTTCAAGACAAAAGTCTCACCTGCTAAAGCAGGACTAGCAAACAAAGTAGCAAGAATAGCTAAACCGAGAACTTGCTTCATTACTTTGTCCTCATTCTAAATTAGTTGCCTTTGTCAGATAAACTAATCTTGCCAAAGGAACTAAAAGAAATCCCAGGGTGGATTAACCACCCTAGAATATTTTAAAATTACATCAAGAACTCTTAAGAACTAACGAACACCTGCGGTGGTTTCGTGAGCATCAGTGTATGCGTTAGTTGTAGTTTTAATCGTACCACCAACGGTAGTATAATTATATTCCTTATAGGTACCAGACAGATCAGCACCTGCTGTATGAACGGTAAATTCATCATACGAAATTGGTTTCACACTACAACCATAGCTGCAACCACCACTAACTTCACCATCGATGTAAATCTTATCAGCCCAAGAAGTGTAGTTTTCGTCCCGTACTGAAGAAGTCTTAGAATCAAGTTGTAAATCGGTCTTTGTTACACTATTACTCCATGAATCTTCGTTACGCACAAATGTTTCACCAGCAAAAGCAGGAGCAGCTAATAAGGTAGCAAGAAGAGCCAAGCCAAGAACTTTTTTCATGAGTTTATCCTAGTTGTGAGTTAGTTGTCTTTTTCAGCCTCATTTTTAGGTAATTGTTGAGACTGGAACCTCGGAAGTTTATTAGGTTCATTTGTATTAGTTCTGTTTATAGCAACCCCTTTACAGACAGCAGAAATAGTAGGAAAGCTGTCGGGGCTTAGTTGGATACCAGCGCTGATTAGTTCAGCACAGGCACGAGCATTGATAATCTCTACATCATATTGAGTCTTACGAGAGATAGTTTCAGCCATTTGCTTGCAAGTACTCTCTAGACTTCCACCCAGAGGGAAAACTATAGCAGCATTCAGAGCATAAGAGGCGTTGTTAGAGAAACTAATCCCGCCAGAGGAACTAAAAGAAGTCCCTAAGATTAGAGATGGTCGCGGACATACAACATTTATTCCAGCTACTCCTTGAATCTTATAAGTAGCCGATTCACCAAGGTTATAAACTCCTGTTTGATTAATTGCAGCAGAGTTACGTTGTTGATTATCAAGAGTCTGCTCTTGATTAGGCTGAGATTGAGAATTAACAGAGTTATTGACAGATTGTGCTTGGGCTTCGAGATTGATGCTAACTACTCCGAGTAGACCTAGTAAAGAATAGTTAGTGAATAGTCGTAGAGCTTTTTTAAACATTTGAAGTTTTTTAGATATTGCAAAGGAAGGATGTTAAGAGTCATGAATTAAGTAAGTTGGCAAAATCAAACCAAACTATATGAAGAAAGATGAATTAAGGTAAAACTGTCTTTCTTCTGTCCTCCTAGCTCCTACCTCCTGCCTTATCTCAACGACAAATTTTTAGTGTGACTTCCTTGGTTTACTATTGAGTGTTTTACCTCATTAGAACAATAACGAGTATTATTGTTATCTGTAGTATTTGCCACTTGATTTACTCTTGAAAGTGTTGCTTCTTCGGAACTTTTGGTGTTCCTTGTTCCTCACAACTCAATATTCTCAAAGATCACAAAAAAGCACGAGGGGGATTTTGTGGGATTAAGTGGGAGGTTGGCAAAGATTAAGATTCATAACGCGAATAGAGGATTGCAGGTGGATTTCTGCTAATCTAATGAGATTCTAATATTGGTTTAGATAAAGCTTCAATTAATCTTGGTTTTTCAAGAATCAAAGAACATTCTTGCATCAACTTTTTAGTCAAGTTCTTCAACTTGGCTCTATCGTTCCCTAATGAGTACAGCAAGGCATAAATAAAGCTCAGATTTAAAACAGTAAAAAAGCTTCTATCATAAGCATTTTTAATTTTTAATATGTACTAGCTATTAATTTGAGCTAGAGAACACAAGATATTGAGAATGTATCTGAATATGTTTTTCGAGTAACTCTGTTATCCGGGAAATTCTCTGCAATTACTCGCGATCGCAATGTCTACAATGGCTGAAGGGGCGACACAAACACTGAATCAACACATTATTCTACTGTAGATATATCAATAGTTCAGCATTTTAATTATGATTGAGTCTCTCTCAAGAAGAACAAAAAAAGTTCACTTTTTAAAGCAACCATGAAAAATCTTTAAAGATAAAATAAACTTTCTCATCAATTAGCTAATATTACTGAAGTTTGTTATAGATTAATGATTATTACGGACAATCAAAATCGATAAAAAAGCCTGGCTTTAAAAAAACTTGCGACAAGCAATAATAACCTACTTTTCTAACTCTCTTCTTTCGTATTCCCTGTCTTTACAAGTAAGTTGATAAAAAAATCGTGTTCCTATATCAACTGATAATTAATCATTTAGAGAAAATTAATAAAATTATTTTGACCTATGAATAGTGAACAGCTATTAAGTATTGCGGATAAAGTGATATCCAAATCTTCTGGCAGACACTTGACTGATTTACAAAGTGATTTGTTAAAAGCATCTTATGAAAATCAGACATACGAACAGTTTGCTAACGATCACGGCTACTGCCTCGATTATATAAAGAAGGATGTCGGGTCTGCGTTATGGCAATTGCTATCTCAAGGATTAGCAGAAAAAGTTACAAAAAAGAACTTTCGGCAAGCGTTAGAGCGATATCGAGAGGCTGAAAAATTTGTGACTTATAACGAAAATGAAAAACAACAATATTTTGGCATCTACTTGATGTTTTGGCTTTCTAGGGAAGCACAGAAGAAATCAACATCCTTTGAGAATCAATACAATAGCATCGATGCCGAGTAATACTACTGCCTGGGAATTAAAACTTCACTCATAACGCGATGTGCAACTTATTGTTAGAACCCCGCTTCCATTCCTCTCCCCTTCCCGCACTTCGTACCGTTATGCGAACGTAGGGAAGGAGTTGGGGTTAGGTTTCAGAGAAAGTTGCACATGGCGTCTCATTATCAAGATGGATGAAAATAATCGTAAATTTCTTGAGCCAAACGCGGCCCAATTCCTGCTACTTCAGCGAGTTGTGTGGGTGTCGCTTGCCGAATATAGTCAACTGAGCGAAAATGTCCTAGTAACTGCTTTTGTCGATGATGTCCTAAACCAGGAATTTCATCTAAACGCGATCGCTTCAATTTATCACTACGTTGCTGACGATGGAAACTGACTGCAAACCGATGTGCTTCATCCCGCAGCCGCCGCAACAACTGTACTCCCGGTTGTTCTGCATCAGTTGTCAAGGGTTTAGATTCTCCCGGTAAAAAAATCTCTTCTCGCTGCTTCGCTAAACTCACAACTCGCAAGTCTTCTAATAAATTCATCTCTTGCAAAACAGCGACAACTGATGATAACTGACCTTTACCACCATCGATCATGATTAAATCAGGCCAGTCGGGATTACCCAAACGTGCTAATTGCTGATCTTCCC
The DNA here is from genome assembly GCF_041747015.1 of Nostoc sp. GTDB lineage: Bacteria > Cyanobacteriota > Cyanobacteriia > Cyanobacteriales > Nostocaceae > Nostoc. The sequence goes on along the minus strand of NZ_JBGTFY010000432.1, from coordinate 3,236 downwards.
CATACTTGCGAAATCGCCGCTGGATAACTTCAGCAAGACTGGCAAAATCATCTGAATGTCCTGCTGTCACTGTGGGATTTTTGATTTTGTAGTGACGATAATGTTGTTTGGCGGGTAATCCGTCGATAAACACAACTTGCGAAGCTACAGCATTTGATCCTTGAATATGGGAAATGTCATAACCTTCGATGCGGTGCGGTACATCTGGGAAATCGAGAATGGTGGCTAAATCTTGCATTGCTTGGTGATTGCGATCGCCTAATTTCTGCATCCTTTGCAATTCATATTGGGCATTTCGCTCTACCATCTCAATTAATTCTGCCTTAGTTTGCCGCAAAGGAGTCAATATTGTGACTTTTTTGCCTTTACGTTGAGTTAAGACGTCCGCCAATATCTCCCCATCTGGTAAATCATGCTGTACTAAAATCTCTATGGGTATTTCCACGGAGTCAGCAGTTTGGTAATGTTCCTCTAAAGCGCGTTGTAAAATAGCTCCCGGTTCCGCGTGAGCATCCGCCACAAAGGCCAAACGTCCTACCAATTGGCCAGCGCGAATCTGAAATAGTTGAATGCAGGCGTGTTGTTCGTCGGCTGCCAGGGCGATCGCATCCCGTGAAACTGTATCATCTGGTAAAGACACTTTTTGGTCTGCTGTCAGCGACTTTAACCCAGAAATTTGATCACGAATCCGTGCTGCTGACTCAAAATTCATATCCTCAGCGGCTGCGTTCATCTGTTGGGTCAAAATATCAATCAGTTCCTGAGTTCGACCTTGAAAGACCATCGCCACCTTCTGCACAATTTTGCGATATTCTTCTGGTAACATCATCTGTTGACACACACCCGGACAACGCCCTAAATCATAATTTAAGCAGGGACGGTCTTTAAAAAGTGGTTGAGGTCGTTGTCGCTGTGGAAAGATCCGCTTGCAGATGTGGACAATTTCTCGCAATAAACCAGCATCAGTATAAGGTCCGTAAAATTTATCCTTTTCTTTGCCGAATTGGCGTTTACGGGTAATAAAAATTCGCGGATAATCTTCTGACCAAGTAATGCAGAGATAGGGATATTTTTTATCATCTTTGAGCAACACGTTAAAGTATGGCTGGTGCTGCTTAATCAAATTGGCTTCTAGCGCTAAAGCTTCGGCTTCAGTATCAGTGACGATAAATTCAATTTCTGTCACCAACTTGACCATCGTGGCGATGCGTTCACTCTTGTTGTAGCCATCCCGGAAATAGGAACGGACACGCGATCGCAACTTACGTGACTTACCTATATATATAATGCGATCGCTCTTGTCTCGCATGAAATAAACCCCCGGTTCCGGTGGTATTTCGGCTAGACGGTTTTCCAATCGTTCTGGCTCTTTAAGCAGTGGTAATATTTGAGTAGATATTGTCACAACTAATATTAGGTAATCTTTCTCTATTTTAAGAAAAATTATTTTTTCGTGCCAATTTAACAGACTATTTGTCAAGTAAATATAAAGTAGGCGTCATGAACTGCTTTTAATCTGCACAAAGATTAAGTCTGAGGGTCAGTTTCCAAGCTAGACACTTGCCAGAAAGCTTGCTGCAAGCATCAGAACTTTGAAGCAGACAAAAGTTTTTTAGCTGCGACTAGTTCCCGACTGCTACTGTCAGAATAAACATTTTGCTTTTTGAATCTATAATTAACATTTTAAAATCGATAATACTTTATTATTTGCAACTTTATTTTTTGATTTTGCTAACTTGGTATCTCTATTTATAGAAATAAACAATATGCTTATATATAGCTTAGATAAATGTCAGATAAATAATTTATTAATAGGCACTATTTACGTTTTCTATTCAACTTATAGCATTAAGCAAATTAACGGATTTAGTAAGTTGAGTTTACGATTATGATTGTTATCATAGCTACTACAATAAGTTCAGACAATATCTAATCTAAACTATGAATTTGCAAGACTTTGAAACCCAGTACCGTGAGACTATGGCTGAAACGCTGAATGACTTGCAAACAGCAGTTTTGTTGTTAGCGCAAGTACAACAGAGAATTTCAAAAATTGGTAGTTCTGTACAAAATCTTAGTGAGCGCGTAGAAGAGTTCATCGCTCACGAAAAAGCCGAATAATTATACGCCCAGCATAAAGGTTTATCTGTAGCGACAAATAAACTGTTCTTCAATTGTTAGGATAAGATCCTTGAGTTTTAAAGGTTTGACAAAATAGCGACGTGCGCCCAAACTCAGAGCTCGTTCTTTATCTGCTTTAAAAGCAAAGGCTGAAACCACAATGATCGGTATTTTTGACAAATCAGGTTTTTGCTGAACTTGTTTTAAGAGCGAATAACCGTCAATATCTGGTAATTTCAAGTCTAATAACATTAAATCTGGCTCGAACTTCTCTATAGTTGAAAAAAAAGCAGAGCCTTCTGATAAGCTTTGGACATCGTACCCACAGTAACTTAGATAGTCACTCAGCAACATCCTATTGAGATAATGGTCTTCAACTAGCAAAATTCGTCTAACTTGGTGTGAGCGCAATGTCTGATTTATATTGAATAATTGTGCTATCATTGCTACCTATTATCTTAAGTAAAAACCAATAATTATTACCATAAATTAAGCCGCTAGTGCATTTAAATGGTGAAATGAATAGAAACTTGACTTATGTAATCTACTCAAAGATATTAATAAATTAATTTTACCTGCACCCAATACTTAATGGTAGTATCATTAAGGATAATTTTAATCAAAAACTAAGCTTTTATTTACGAATCTTTGATAATTTTTAGTATTAAATAAATTGCTGGTTTTGAAAATTTAATTTTCTAACTTTTATTGGTAAAATTACTTAAGTAATACTGGAACTAACGGTAAGGTAATTACCATTCGTAAAATAGGTTTCATTTTGATATGAGGGTAAGTAATACCATTTCACGAAATCCATGTTACGAATACGTTGGTAGGGACATACAGATGTAAACTCTTACAACCGATTCATTTGTTGCAAAGGTTTAAAAAAAGTTTAACCTATAAGAAAATATTCATAAAAAAAAGAGAGCTATTAGCTCCCTTACTTATTTGTATTTTTGAACCCGCAATCTTAAATAGGGCTTGCTGAATAAGTCTCCAGAGCGAATCTAGAAGCCACACAGCTTACAAAATAGTAGTTTCGTCGCTTAGTTTCCCAATTTGCCCGGCGCTCGCCGACGAAAGTGCAAGGTTTTTGAACCTCTGGATGCTAT
>NZ_JBGTFY010000431.1:0-11049 GCF_041747015.1 Nostoc sp. | reverse complement strand
GGTTGATGCCGACACAGCCAAACGGTTAGGGATTAAAGTCGAGCCTGTCCAACGTCAGCGGCTAGCCATTGGCATTAAAACCACTGGACAAATAGAGACTCTTCCTAACCAAAAAGTAGAAGTGACTACCCCAATTGAAGGCGCGAAAGTTGTTGAATTGTTGGTGGAACCTGGTGCATCAGTAAAGCTTGGTCAACCTGTTGCTATAGTTACTAGTCCAGGCTTGGTTACATTACGCGTGGAATCTCAGGACAAATTAGCACAAGGTCAAGCTGATTTACAACAAGCGGAAGCTGACTTAAGACTAGCTCAACAAAACTACGAGCGATATCAACAAATAGCAACCTCTGAAATTGCTCAAGCACAGAGTCAAGTTGACTTTGCTCAAGAAAAGTACAACAAAGACAAGCAGTTAGCCACTGAAGGTGCTTTACCCCAACGCAATGCCTTGGAATCTCAAACCCAGCTAGCCCAGGCAAAAGCCGAACTTACCAAAGCTAACAGCCGTCGGGACGTTATCGCAGCAGAAAATCAACTCAAACGCGCCCAAGCATCAGTTCAACTAGCAAAGTCAAATATAAATCGCAGTAATACTAGTTATCAAACTCGACTTGCTCAATTGGGAAATCTTCCCAATGCTAAGGGATTAGTAACAGTAACCGCTCCCATCTCCGGTAAGGTTGCTGATAGAGAAGTAACTATTGGTCAAACTTTTAATGATGCGGGTGGCAAATTGATGACGATTGTCAATGATAGTCGGCTTTTCGCCACAGCTAACATTTATGAAAAAGATTTAAACAAGGTAAGAAATGGTCAAAGGGTGACTCTAAAAGTAGCCAGTATGCCTGAGCGTACCTTTTCTGGACGAATTTCCCGGATTGGTACATTAGTAGAAGGAGAAACAAGAGTTGTACCAGTACAAGCAGAGATAGAGAACTCAAGCGGACAACTCAAGCCAGGAATGTTCGCAGAGCTAGAAGTTTTAACAGACCAAACTTCCTCTGCTATTTCAGCTATTCCTAACTCAGCAGTGGTTGACGCGAATGGTAAAAAAGTTGTTTATGTGCAGAATGGTAATGCTTACCAAACAATTGAAGTGACTTTAGGGCAAACCTCTGGAGATATGGTTGAGGTTAAGAGTGGCTTATTTGAAGGGGATATGATTGTTACTCAACGCGCACCACAACTTTATGCACAATCATTGCGGGGTGGTACTAAGACAACAGAAGGTGAGACAAAAGAAGCTCCTGCACAAGCGACTGAAGTTAAAACGCCCAGTTTACCAGTACCGTTGTGGTTGCTAGGAGCGGGTGGAGGAGCTGCAATAGCTGCTGTAGGTTTCATGGTAGGTCGTCGTAGCAAGCCTCAACTAATTCCAGTAGGGGCGGAACTTGCCTATGATGTACCAGAAGATTCTATAAATGGTTCTACAAACTCAGATAATAACCACCGCGCGGCTCATCAACAGTCAAAAGTCATAATCGTCAGTAAAAATACCCAACAATAAAGATGCTCAGTGCCATTATTAAGTGGGCGATCGCTCGCCGTTGGTTAGTTATTCTTGGTACAATTATCCTCACAATTTGGATATTTCGGACGATTATCCAAATGCCCTTGGATGTTTTCCCTAACTTTGCACCACCCCAAGTTGAAATTCAAACCGAAGCCCCAGGACTCGCCCCCGAAGAATTAGAATCCTTGGTAACTTTACCAATTGAAAGTGCAATAAACGGTACTCCTGGAGTGACAGCAGTACGCTCATCTTCAGCAGCCGGAATCTCTGTGGTCAAAGTTATTTTTAACTGGGAAACTGATATTTATCAAGCTCGCCAGCTAGTAACAGAGCGATTACAACAAGCGCAAAGTAAGCTGCCGTCAGGAGTAGAGACCCCGCAAATTTCCCCTACAAGCTCTCCCATTGGGACTGTATTACAATACGCTTTTACATCAGAAAATACTTCTTTGATGGAAGTGCGGCGCATTGTTGATTGGCAAGTGACAAACCGCCTTTTAGCTGTCCCTGGCGTTAGTCAAGTAGTCGCGTATGGTGGCGATGTTCGCCAATATCAAGTATTAGTTGATCCAGCAAAGCTAAGAGCCTTCAATGTCACTTTAGAAGACGTAGAGCAAGCTGCATCTGCTGCTAATGTCAACGCTCCAGGTGGTTATTTAATTACTCCTGATCGAGAAAAGTTAATTCGGGGAATTGGGCGAATTGAATCTATCGAAGAATTACAGCAATCAGTAATTACTGCTCGTAATGGTACGCCTGTCAATATCTCCGATATCGCTGATGTGCAAATTGGTGCGGCTATTAAACGGGGTGATGGTAGTTTTAACGGTCAAAAGGCGGTTATTGTAATGATTAATAAACAGCCTGAATCCGATACTCCTACTGTCACCCGTGCTATAGAGTCGGCAATGTTAGAGATTCAAGCCGGTTTACCCAAAGATATCAAAGTCACACCTACTTTTCGACAAGAAAACTATATTGATTCTTCTATTGAAAATGTTCGAGAGGCTTTAATTGAAGGTAGTATTATTGTTGCCTTAATTCTAATTCCATTTTTAATGAATTGGCGAAATTTAGCTATTTGTTTAACTGCTCTACCTTTATCTTTATTATTAGGAGTGCTACTACTAAATTGGTTGGGACAAGGTTTAAATACTATGACTTTGGGAGGGTTAGCAGTAGCGATTGGTTCAGCCGTTGATGATGCAATTGTCGATGCCGAGAATGTCTACCGCAATCTACGAGAAAATAAATACTCCCCTAACCCGCGTCCGGTTTTGGATGTTGTATTTGAGGGTTGTCAAGAGGTACGCGATTCAGTCTTTGGAGCCACTATTATTACCATAGTTGTGTTCTCCCCAGTTTTTGCTTTGGCTGGTGTAGAAGGCAGCATTTTTATCCCAATGGGATTGGGCTATATGGCAGCAGTTATAGCCTCTAGTATCACAGCGTTGACGGTAACTCCGGCTTTATGTGCAATCTTATTACCTTATGGTCGTTTGCCAGAAACAGAACCTTGGGTTGCAAGATTTTTTAAGAGGCTCTACTATCCTTTATTAACATTTTCTCTGCGGCATTCGGGAATTGTTATAGGCGCTGCGATCGCAAGTTTGGTGGCTGCTACTGTAATTGTCCCTTCCTTTGGCAGAATATTTTTACCAGAGTTTCAAGAGCAAACTTTGGTAAATACCCTAACTCTTTATCCGGGGGTTTCTCTGGAAGCTACTAATGCAGCTGGTGAAACACTTCAGCACGCACTCAAGGGAGACGCTAGATTCCCCTACGTGCAGTTGCGTTCTGGACGTGCGCCAGGAGACGGGGATGCAGCCGGGGTGAATTTAGGACACTTAGATATCGAGTTAAGCGACGTAGGACTGAAAGACAGGGAAGGGACAATTGAGAAGTTACGGGAGGAATTTGCTAAATTACCAGGGGTAGCGCCAAATATTGGTGGTTTTATCTCGCATCGTATGGATGAGGTATTGTCTGGGGTGAGGAGTGCGATCGCAGTCAAAATTTTCGGCCCCGACTTAGAAGAACTCCGCACCATTGGACAGCAAGTTGATGATGTGATGAAAACCGTGAATGGGATTGTAGATTTACAACTAGAACCCCAAATACCGATTGAACAAATACAAATTAAGTTCAACCGACTTGCGGCTTCACGATATGGTTTGACAGTAGGTAAACTTTCCGAAATTATTGAAACTGCTCTCAATGGACGAGTAGTATCTCAAGTTTTAGAAAAACAACAAACTTTCGATTTAGTTGTGTGGTTAAAGTCAGATGCACGGCAAAATCTAGATACGATTCGCAATTTGTTAGTTGATACTCCTAACGGTCAAAAAATTCCTTTAGCACAGGTTGCCACAATTGAAAATGGTACTGGACCTAATACTATAAATAGAGAGAATGTATCCCGATTGATTGTTGTTTCTGCTAACGCTAATGGTAGGGATTTGCGCTCTATCGTCAATGAAATTCAAGCTAAAGTTAAACAGCAAGTACATCCACCCTCTGGTTACTATATCCAGTATGCGGGACAGTTTGAGGCAGAAGAAAGAGCAACTCAGAATATTTTAATTTCGAGTGCGATCGCCTTTGTCATAATTACAATAATTATGTACCTTTCTGTCAAATCTATCCCTTCTACAGCCATGATTATGATTAACTTACCTTTGGCGTTGGTGGGGGGAGTATTTTCAGTAGCTTTGACTGGTGGCGTTATTTCTATTGCTTCTTTGGTTGGCTTTATCACTTTATTTGGAGTTGCTACCCGCAATGGTTTGTTACTTGTGGATAATTACAACACTAAATTTGCTGAAAGAATGCCAATAAAAGAAGTTTTAATAAAAGGGACAATGGAAAGGCTTAATGCCATCTTAATGACAGCTTTTACCTCAGCTTTAGGATTAGCACCTTTGATAGTTGAGAGCGGCCCTGGTAAAGAAATTTTGCAACCTCTTTCAATAGTGGTGTTAGGTGGGTTATTTACTTCTACGGCTTTAACTTTAATGGTCTTACCAGCTTTATATGCTAACTTTGGTAAGTTCTTGCTACCTAAACGTACTAATTCAGTTGTAGAGGATGGCAAAGTACCAAAAGCAGTTTTTGAGCAATGATAAATACCAAAAGAATTCTATCTACTAGAATCCTGGCAAGGCAATTTTCCTAGCTTTGATAAATATGCCCCCTCCCCCCATTTTTGTTAAAATATTGATATAAAAGACTTCTATAACTATGCCCCCCTGATAAATGAATACCTTGACATTTTTCCGTAGTTTGAGAAATCCGGTATTTGCAAGGCTGTACACTGCTCAGACCACTAGTTTATTAGGCGATGCACTTACTTGGGTGGGTTTAGCCCTTCTAGCCTTTGACTTAGCTGGAAAGAATGCAGCAGTTGTGCTTTCAGTAGCCTTTACTCTGCGTGTTACTGCTTTTGTGTTGCTGTCTCCTCTTGCAGGTGCGATCGCAGACCGCTTTGATCGTAAGAAAATCATGGTCGTTACCCATATTTTCAGAATGTTAATTGTGGGTATGTTGCCTTTTGTGACGCAAATTTGGCAAGTTTACGGATTAATATTTGCGCTTAACATTTTTAATGCTTTCTTTACCCCAACTTACCAAGCTACAATTCCATTAGTCACGGGTGAGAATGACTATGCAGGCGCGATCGCTCTTTCGGCTGCTACTTTTCAATTACTTGGTGTACTTGGCCCTGGTATAGCTGGGAGTATCGCCGCCTTCATTGGTGCGAGACAAGTTTTCTATTTGGATGCTCTCAGCTTTGCGATCGCGGCAATCCTCATCTTCACCCTACCAGGTCAGCTCGTCGTTGCACAAAATCAACAGCCTTCCAGGACAACACGCCAAATATGGGGAGACATTAAAGACGGTACAACTCGCCTGCTTACAGATACACCTATTCGTTACGCGCTAGGGATGCAGTTAGTCGCATCAATTGCCGGAGCGCAAATCTTAGTAAATACTGTTGGCTATGTCCAAGGTACACTCAAGTTGGGAGAAGTGCAGTATGGCTGGGTGATGGCGGCTTTTGGAATTGGTGCAACCGTGTGTGCAGTTATTTTTGGTACGTTCAATAGAAGTTTGCCACGGACAACGTTTGTTTTTATTGGTGCAACTTTGATAACATTGGCTTTGTTATCTGCCAACTACGCAAATTTAACAGTATTGATGCTTTTATGGCTGGTGGCGGGTGCAGGGCAAAGTTTAGTGAACTTACCCACCCAGACATTAATTGCAGAACGCATCCCGACTGCTGTACAAGGACGAGTTTATGGCGCACACTTCGCCTGGAGTCATCTTTGGTGGGCAATCTCCTACCCTCTTGCAGGTTGGTTAGGAAGTCACTTTGCTGAACGTGAGTTTCTTTACGGTAGCTTAGTGGGCTTGATGCTGCTAGTGGTAGTGCAAATTACCCTCTCGCCTCATCCGCATGAACACGAACATCTCCACTATCCTAATGTGCATGAACATAAACACATCCACGATGAATACCATCAGCATAACCACAATGAGGGGATGGCTGTAGGCGAGCCTCACAACCATCTTCACGAACACACGATGATTACTTATCACACTCACCCTCACACTAGGGATATTCACCATCGCCATAGTCATTAAATTGCTGTTGCCAATCTTTACTAATGCTATACGAAGGCGTAGTTGTAATGAAGTAATGACTTAAAGCCTATCTAAAAACCATGGAAGGAATTCAAAACCTATCTGCCGGTGCCTTAGAAGCTTTTATGCCCATTTATGCCGTGCAGGTTTGTGGCTTCTCTGCTTTTCAAGCCGGGATGCTCTGGGGCGTTCAAATCTTGGTCACGGTTCTTTCTAAACCTTATATGGGACGAACTTCTGACCGCTTGGGACGACAACCTCTGCTGTTTTGGGGAATGTTTGCCTGTGCCATTCCCTTTGCTCTGATTCCCTGGTTTCAAAACTATGCTGTGCTGTTAGTTTTAGCCGCCGTGTTTGGAGTCGGAAGGGAGTGACGAAATTTGCTACTTTGTGCAGGGTACAGGAGATGTGATTGTTGGTAATGAAATTGCTGCTGTTCAACCTGGAGTCTGGTTAATTTTCTACGTATTAGACGATACAATTTTTACTGCTAGCGTAAAAATGCTACCTTTTCCCACCTGACTTTCAACTTTCAGATTCGCTTGATGTTTTTGGGCGATCGCCTGAGCAATCGCCAGTCCTAACCCCGTTCCTCCTGTTTTACGAGAGCGATCGCCATCAACACGGTAAAATCGCTCAAAAATTCGATTCTGTTCAGCAAGCTCAATCCCAATCCCCGTATCTTTCACCGCAATTACAGCAGTATGATCACAGGTTACTAAGCTGACGGTCACATATCCTCCTGTGGACGTGTACTGGATGGCATTAGCAATCAAGTTTGACACTAAGCGGTAAAGTTGCGATTCGTTACCTAGAGCGTAAACCTCGAAAGTGGGAATTTGGTTGGTCAAATGAATATCAGAAGCAGTGGCAAGCTCTAAAAATTCTTCGGTCAAATCGCTAACCAAATCATTTAAGCAACAGGGCTGAAATGGTTTTGCCCCTAAATTTTGCTCAAGTGAATTTTGCTCAAGACTGGTCAACAAGAGTAAGTCTGCGATCAAATGGCTCAACCTTCGCCCCTGCCGCTCAACAGTATGGAGCATCATTTGGATATCTTGCTGATTTGATTGCTGTATGCGGAGGATAGCTTCCACAGTTGCCAAGAGGCTAGCAAGGGGCGATCGCAGTTCATGAGCAGCATTAGCGGTAAACTGTTGCTGTTGCTGATAGGACTGGTAAATCGGCTGCATGGCTAATCCTGAGAGCCACCAACTGGAGGTAGCAACCAAGCTCAGGGCAATAGGCAACCCAATCGCCATAATCCATTGAATTCGACTGATTTCAGCATCAAAAGGTTCTAAAGTGCGCCCAATTTGCAAATAGCCCCAGGATGAATGGGCGTTGGGTTCATTAGCCAGATGATGGGTATGGGCACTATGCAAAATCGTGGTGAATTGGTGATAGCGAATTCCCTTAGCTGTGCGAAAGGTTTGCCATGAGCTGCGGTTGAGAGTTTTAGGCAGAGATAACGGTTGGTTGGGTGAAAAAGCGAGGAGTTTCCCTTGATGATTGAATAAACGAATATAGTATGTGGTGCGATCGCTGATCCCGATGGTGTGCTGTTGAATCAGTGTCGGGGTAGCATTGCAGGGTTGCCCACTCAAACAAAGATCGGGAAACATTTGTTGCAGCACAGCAGTCGGCTCTTCAGAAGCAGGCAGCAGCGGTTCTACGCTATCGTGTAAGGTTCCGGCGATTGACTCAATTTCGCGCTTCATTGCTGTCCAGTTTGACTGTACCATTGCTCGATACATACCAAAGCCAGAAACACTCAAAATCACGCCCATGACTCCGGCATACCAGAGAGCTAACCGTAGACGACTGCGCCGAAAAAGTGAGTAGTTATTCATGGCTGAGAATGAAGTTGGGAGTTAAAGCGATAGCCTGCGCCTAGAACAGTTTCAATCGGACAGGGGCAGCCATGATTTGCTAACTTCCGACGTAGTAGGCGCATTTGAGCAGCAACCACATTGCTAATTGGCTCCTCGTCCATGTTCCAAAGTTGATGACGCAATTTGCTACCGGGGATGATGCGATTGGGGTTCTGCATCAAATACATCAGCAGCTGAAATTCTTTGGTTGTTAAGGGAATGACTAGGGGGGTGCATTTGTCTGAATTCACTTGCAGTACATTGTTTGCCGCATCAAGGGTAAATCCGGCGACGGTTAGGGTAGGCGGTTGTAGTTGAGGCGATCGCCTCTGAAGCGCCCGCAACCGCGCCAGCAATTCTTCCATCACAAACGGTTTGACTAAATAATCATCGGCTCCCGCATCCAGCCCTGCCACGCGATTTTCAGGCTGACCCAAAGCAGTGAGCATCAATACTGGTAAAGGATTTTGGTGCAATCTCAGCCTCTGACATAACTCTAGTCCCGACAGTCCGGGAAGCAGCCAATCGACGATGGCGACCGTGTAGTCTGTCCACTGGCTTTCAAGACAGAGCCATGCCTGAGCGCCATCTGGCACCCAATCCACGACATATCTCTCGCTAATCAGGACTTGCTTGATTGCCAATCCCAAATCTGTTTCATCTTCGACCAGTAAAATTCGCATTGCTCCAGGGAAATCAACCACGAGCTTGATCTTACAGAAACATTTGCCATTTCACCTGGATTTCATCTGTCCTTTGGCAAACTAGGAAGAACTTTTGTTTAACTGAAGATGATTAAATTTATACAACCATTTAAAGACAAAGAACGTTTCCTTGCCCTTATGGGTGTTGCAATAGTTCTGGCTGCAAATTTTGGGATAATTCCCGAGGCGATCGCACATGGTGTAACTTCGGGCGATAAAGGCTACATCCAGGAAAGCACGGGCGTGCTACCCATACCCTTTATTTATCTGGGTGCAAAACACATGATGACGGGCTACGATCATCTGCTGTTTTTATTGGGTGTGATCTTTTATTTATATCGCCGTAAGGATGTGACAACTTATGTGACCCTGTTCGCAATAGGCCATGTGATTACACTGTTATCTGGCGTGTTGTTCAAAATCGGTATCAATGCTTATATTATTGATACCATTATTGGGTTTTCGATTGTCTACAAGGCACTCGATAATATGGGTGCATTTAAACGCTGGTTTGGGTTTCAACCGAATCCCAAAATGGCGACACTTATATTTGGGTTATTTCATGGTTTCGGTCTTGCGACCAAAATACTCGAGTACGAGCTTTCACCCGATGGGTTGTTTTTCAATCTCATCTTCTTCAACATCGGCGTTGAGATCGGGCAGGTTTTGGCACTGGGAGTCATCCTGATTGCCATCACTTATTGGCGAAAATCAAAGAGCTTCATGCGCCATGCCTACGCCGCAAATGTTTTTTTGATGATGCTGGGATTTCTGCTGATGGGATACCAGATCACAGGCTATTTCGTATCTTAAAATCCAACGGAGAACATAGTTGTTATGAGCAAGTCAAATATACCCACAGATAGAGAGCTTCCGTCAACAAACCAGCTCATCAAATCAACTATTCTGGCGGCAGCGACAGCAGGAGTATTGCTGATAACCGTCGTCATGCCCGCCGAATACGGCATCGACCCCACCGGAATCGGCAATGTCATCGGCTTAAAAAAAATGGGCGAGATTAGAGTTTCCCTAGAGAAAGAAGCGGCGGCAGATCAAGCCAAGAATTTAAGTGCCAATACTGAGGAGAAACAGGGCGAGATCAAGATTGATGCTGCAACAACACCTAAGCCCACAACTGCTGGTGCAGCTATTTTAAATCATGAAATGCAGGTTAAGCTTGCCCCTGATGAAGGTAAGGAAATCAAGCTTGACATGAGTAAAGGCAATAAAGTGCAATACACTTGGTCTACAGATCGTGGCAAAGCCAATTTTGATCTACATGCCGACTCTCAAAAACTAAACATCAATTATTATCAGTACAGCAAAGGATCTGAGCAACGCAAAGAAGGGGAATTTGAAGCAGCCTTTGATGGTTCACATGGTTGGTTTTGGAGAAACCGGACATCTAACACAATTACCATTACCCTTAAAACTAAAGGTGAATATACTGATATTAAACAGAAATAAGGAGGAAATGCGCGATTTTTAATTGGCGGCGGTCAAGAACTGTTGGTGCGCGGCATTGGGCAGGTGAAATCAATTGAAGACTTGCAGCAATCTGTGGTTAAGGTGCAAGATGGTAAACCGATTTTGGGCGTTGCATAAATGCGGGATGAATCAGTTAAACACAGGTATTTCTCTATACTTCAAGTAATGAAGTAATAATCTAATTGAATATTTAAGCATATCTACTGATTTGGAATAGCACAATGTTTTTCGATGTAAGCGTGCCAGATAATGACGTAAACGTGTATTTTCACCTTCTACTCTAGTCATATATGTTTTACTGACGATATGATCTCCTGGCTCAATAAAACTGGGGTAGACTTTCCATCCATCAGTAACATAAAAATAGCACTGCCAGCAGCAAACAATGTCCCACAAAGGTTTAAATGTTTCAGCACTGTGATCTCCTAAAACCCAAGCTAAAATTCCTTCTCTGCGAGACGCTACGCGAAGACGGAAGTGATTTACTGCTGTCCATAGCCAAATTTTGTTTTTTTTGACCCGACGAAAGTCTCTAATTCATCTAGTTCTCCAAATAAGTGGAATCTCGTTAATTGGCGGGGCATCTGGCAGTTTTTCACCAATTTGTTTCAGCCAATAAATTACAGTTGTGTGATGAACACCTTTGGAGCGCTCAATAGCTCGGAATCCCTCACCATTAACGTATGCTTTTAAGCATTCAATTTTGATCTCATCTGAGTATCCTTTTGGTGGGTTGTATACATCTATAAATTGACGACCACATCTGACACAAATGTGATTTTGTTTACCTCTTCGCTTACCATTTTTTCTAATCTCCGTAGAC
>NZ_JBGTFY010000430.1:0-6849 GCF_041747015.1 Nostoc sp. | reverse complement strand
CTCCTGAAGGGGACTTGACGCCACGCTCACGTGAGCTAGATCAAATTCTTCGTTTAGCCGCCTAGACCACCAGTTGCAACTTTTTGATACTTAGCTCAGGAATTTAATTTCTGGGTCAATTTCTGCAAAAGTATAGAAGTATCTGGTCTGGCAACCCTTGCCTGATTATGGTTATGGCGCTCTAGAACTTTAGGTTTTCTCTCACTTCCACGTTTTGCATGGGAGTAGGAAAAGCATGAGGGCGTAGGGTTTCACGCCTCATTAATTAGTTAAAAGTATCATTCATCCACAGGTTAAAGGGATCGTGCAAGTGAGGTTCATAACTGAAATCCTCTCTTGCTCACGGTAATAAAATGGCAGAAAGTCTAACCGTTTTTTACCTCCCTTTAACAAGGGGGAATCTGAAAATCCCACGTCACCTTAACTTCTATGCCAAGAGACTTTAGGTAGAATTTGTTTGTGATCAACTCGTTTCTGATACTTGATGGCAAAGTTTAACAGAGAATCGAGTAGAGAATCAGAGAGCAAGTGAGGCTGTAAACCTAAATCGAGCAATTTAGTGTTTTTAGCGTTGAAGTAATGTTCTTCTTTTTCAACTCTGGGATTATCTAGGTGATTAATTTCTACCTTCAATCCCATAGCGTTACCAGCTTTTTTGACCATCAATGCGATGTCGCCGACGCTGAATTGTTCGGTAAATTGGTTAAATACGCGGAATTCTCCTGGTTGTGCCGGGTTAGCGATCGCTAATTCCACACATCGGACTGTATCCCGAATATCCAAAAATCCGCGAGTTTGACCACCTTTACCATAGACGGTTAGGGGGTGGGCGATCGCGGCTTGAATACAAAAGCGGTTCAGTGCTGTACCAAATACGCCATCGTAATCCAGCCGATTAATCAATAGTTCGTCCATCCCCGTTTCTTCGGTTAAGACACCATAAACCACACCCTGATTTAAATCAGTTGCCCGCAATCCCCAAATCCGGCAAGCAAAGTGGATGTTATGACTATCATGGACTTTGCTTAAATGGTACATTGAACCAGGTTGCTTGGGATAAGGTAGAGTATCCTTGCGTCCATTGTGTTCAATGGTGATGTACCCTTCTTCGATGTCGATATTGGGTGTACCATATTCGCCCATCGTCCCCAGTTTCACCAAATGACAGTCTGGGAAATCTTCCCGCATGGCATACAGTAGATTTAACGTCCCAACTACATTATTGACCTGGGTAAGAACTGCGTGTTCGCGGTCAATCATCGAAAATGGAGCCGAACGCTGTTCACCAAAATGCACTAGGGCGTTTGGCTGAAATTGATGTAACGTTTTGTTGAGAAATTCGTAATTAGTAATATCACCGATGAACAGATCGATAGATTTGCCAGTCAAATCTTGCCAGCGTTGAAGACGTTGCTGAATTGGTGCGATCGGGGTGAGAGTTTCAACACCCAGTTCATTATCCCAGTGCCGCCGCACCAAACTATCTAAAATTCCAACTTCATAACCTCGATTGGAAAGGTAAAGAGCAGTTGCCCAACCGCAATACCCATCGCCACCAATAACCAGGACTTTCATCTTAACCAGTTTTTACTCGCTGATAGCTAAATCTATCAGGTTTATGTCCCCTCTTAATCATCATTCTCAAGGAGATGTAGATTTGGCGAGCAGAGGAAGCAGAGGGAAATGGCGGAAAATAAGGGGAATTATCTTAACTCCTGACTCAGGACTTGGAAATCCGATACTGCTGGGCAATGTAATAAAACAAACGATAGTAATTTTGAAATTCTTGGCTCTTGCTTCGTCCCTGCCAATAGTATTTCACTTGATTCTGAGTTAGTGTCAGTGTCATCGAACCTAGTTGTTGATCAACCTCTACAACTATTACCCCAGATACTCCTTGGGCGGTCTGGAAGTTTGGTTTTATCTTGTTCACAGACTCTTGATCTGTAACAATTGAATTTGGCAATTGCTGACTTGCCCATCCCCGAATTTCCACTGAGTTATCTTGTGGTGAAATAAACGCCATTCCATCATCATTTGCTGGGGCTGCTAAAGAAGTCCAGTTACTCGGATATAGAAATTCAAAGCCATAGCGGGAGTTGCTATAAGTTTTCCAGGCGATCGCTCCGGCGTTAAAATCATTTGCAGTACAACCCCACAGAATTATAAACAGGGCAATGACTCCGCTGACGCTGGCGGTAAACCAATAAATTCTTCGCCCCAAACTACAGATTTTATTAGCAGTAGCCATTTACATTACACATTTTGCCAAAGTCACTAAATCTTTATAGATACCTTCCCCAATTTACGAGCTATTTCCGAATCGGGAAAATTATTGCTTTATTGTTGCTTTAGCGATCGCTAATTTCCATCGAGGTTTCAGGTTTTGAGTGCGTAAGTCCTGATTAATTCTGGGAGGTTTGTAGTGAGGGATTTATCCCTCAATTTAACAGCATTTCAGCCTCAAATGTAAACAAATGTAACAAAAATAGCGTCAAAACGTTTTACCGTCTTGACAACCAATAAAGAAACCGATAACTTGATATACATACCCGGGTAAGACCGTTAAAGAGTTATATGCAAACGCAAACTAAGCAAAAGGTCACTTTGTATTTATCGCCAGAGTTGCACAGAAAATTGAAGATTCGTTCAGCAGTCGATTCCGAACCAATGTCAGAACTTGCAGAACGCGCCCTCGTTTTTTACCTGTCTAATTCAGAATTGGTTGACGAGGTAGAAGATTCTTCTTATGGGCGGACTCATAGAGTTTATTCATGCCCAACTTGTGATAGCTCATTAGTCTTACGTGATGGGGAACTAGTTACTTTGGGCAATCAACCAGGAGTAGTTGGTCAACAACATCTTTCCATTGATGTGGATGAAGATGAAACTCATACCAAGGGTGAGGAAGAGTTAGTTCCTTGCTAAATAGATAGGAATTTGAATTATTCATTCATGATTTGGTTGTCTTTACCAGAAGCAATGTCTCTACTGTCTCTATAAGGTCTCAAGTAGGTCGAAGTATGAAAGAAGAGCTCAATATCCTAATTCAAGCTCAATACCCTTTAATCTACCTTGTGACCTCCGAGGAAGAGCGGGCTGAGCAAGCAGTTTCCACGATCGCCCAGTTGTTAAAGCCCCTGCGCCGAGTATTTGTTTGGACAGTGACACACGGGATTGTGGAGTATGGTCAACCCCGGAATGTCACCCAACATAATACCGTGTCTCCAGAGGCGGCAATTGAGTGGATCATCCGGCAGAAAGAACCCAGTATATTTATTCTTAAAGATTTACATCCCTTTATAGATGCGCCTGCAACAAACAGATCGTTACGTGATGCGATCGCTAGCTTTAAAGGTACGCAAAAGAACATCATTTTGATGTCGCCGATGCAACAAGTACCTATAGAGTTGGAAAAAGAAGTTGTTGTTATCGACTTTACACTGCCAGATATGGCAGAGTTAAATAAAGTACTCACTTATCATATAGACCAAAATCGTGGTCGGCGGTTGACAACAGAGGCTAGAGAAAAGCTTCTCAGAGCCGCTTTAGGTCTAACTAAAGATGAAGCGGAGAAAGTCTATCGGAAGGCACAGGTAACTACCGGGCGTTTAACGGAAGATGAAGTAGATATAGTTTTATCTGAGAAAAAGCAACTAATTCGGCGCAATGGAATCTTAGAATACATTGAAGAAGATGAAACCATTGATGCTGTAGGTGGCTTAGAAGAGTTAAAAAGATGGCTCAAACAACGCTCTAATGCTTTCACCGAAAGAGCGAGAGAATATGGTTTGCCTCAACCAAAAGGGATGTTAATTCTCGGAGTTCCCGGTTGCGGTAAATCCTTAATTGCCAAAACGACTTCCCGGCTGTGGGGTTTACCACTGTTGCGGTTGGATATGGGGCGAGTCTACGACGGCTCAATGGTGGGACGAAGCGAGGCAAATCTGCGAAACGCCCTGAAAACAGCAGAATCTATTTCCCCAGCGATTTTGTTTATCGATGAATTGGATAAATCCTTTGCTGGTAGTGGAGGTTCCTCCGATTCTGATGGGGGGACTTCAAGTAGAATCTTCGGCTCTTTCCTGACATGGATGCAAGATAAAAAGTCACCAGTGTTCGTGATGGCAACTGCCAACAGAGTAGAACGCTTACCTGGCGAGTTCTTGAGGAAAGGACGCTTTGATGAAATTTTCTTTGTGGATCTGCCAACACCGGAAGAACGGCAGCAGATTTTCAATATTCACCTGACGAAACGCCGTGAAGACATCTCTCGATTCGATCTTGAGCAACTAGCCAAGATGTCTGATGGCTTTTCTGGGGCAGAAGTTGAGCAAGCGATCGTTGCGGCAATGTATGAAGCTTTTGCCCAAGATCGGGAGTTCACCCAACTAGATATTATTGCTGCACTAAAGGCAACATTGCCGCTGTCTCGAACGATGCAAGAACAAGTAACGGCTCTGAGAGATTGGGCCAGACAGCGCGCACGCCCCGCAGCATCCTCCGTAGCTGAATATCAGCGAATGGAGTTTTAAAAGCTTTCCTCTGCCATCCCAGGGGGAAAGGCTAGCTGAAAATGCTAGCAGTTATAAAAAAAGCCGCATCCCGTTAAACGCGGCTTCGCCCGAAACAAACCGTTGTCGTTTTTCTCAATCTTCTCATTGGAGGAAACCCCAAATGTCTCACTTTAGCACCCTGCGTACCAAGATCACCGATGCCGAAATCCTCAAGGCTTCCTTGCGCGATTTAGGTATCAGCGTAAAGACTGAAGCTGATGTCCGTGGTTATAACGGTCAGCGTGTCCGTTCTGACATCGTTGCGATGTTGGATGGCGAATATGACCTCGGCTGGTCTCGCAACAGCGATGGTTCCTTTGACCTAATCGCTGACTTGTGGGGAGTTGCTAAGAAGCACAACCAAACCGAGTTGATCAACTCAATCAACCAAAAGTATGCTGTTAACAAAACTTTGGCTGAAGTAAAACAACGCGGTCTGCAAAACGCTAACGTGAAGTTGGTATTGCAATAACAATTTCTCTGCGCGTTCCCAAAGCTGCACGGGTTAACCACATAAATAGCGGTTAACCCGCTTTTTTATCGGCACTGAGATTTATTTCTCAGTCCCGATTTTTATTCTTTACTCGTACTCAGCTAAACATAAATAAGTCTAGCTCATCTACATTGTGAATAATATTGGAATCAGGAACATTATATGCCACTGGTAGTTTAATACTAGCTTGCAGCCTCAATTCTACATTTAAACTAGGGTTAAAAGCTGCTTGAGCTAAGTTACCCAATTTTTCATAAGGGCTATTTTGCGTTTGAGCTACACGCATAATCCAGTTGGGTGATTAAGGATTCTTCTAGTTCGGCTTCGGGTTGGGTGGTCATAATTCACTCAAGACTGTAAGGATTTATAATTTTAACTGGTGTCAGTTTAAAATCATCAACATTGCGGGTAACTAAAGTTAATTTATAATAATGTGCTGTTGCGGCAATTAGACTATCCATTACGGCTAATTTTTTACCTTTCAATTCTGAAGAAGCAGAAAATTTTGCCCAATTATCTAAAATATCATCGTTTATCGGTAAAATATGAGAAGAAAATTCAGTTTCTACTTTTTGCAGCCATATTTTTAGTTTTTGATATCGTTCAGGTTGTGAGTCTTGGATCTTATAAATCCCTTTTTTGATTTCAGCGATGGTAATACTACTTAAAAACAGTTGTTCAATCGGTTGCTGATTAAACCATTGACTAACTTGGGGGTTGGGAGCTTTTTTAACAAACTCAGACATTACACAGGTGTCTATTAGATAAGTCATAGTTCAAAATTCCTGCCTGTATCTCTATCACGTTCAAACAACGAGGCGATATCATCTTCGGCAGATTCGTCGTCTATAAAACGTAGTCGCTCAAACAAAGGCAGTTCTTTTTTTTGCTGCTGCAAGTAATTGGATAATATGTTAATGACTGCTTCCTGTGGATTTTCATAGTGACTGAGTGCGATAATTTCATTAATTAGTTCATCATCTATTGTGATAATGGTCATCATTTTGTCCTCGGTTGTGTTAAATAAAATTTATGCAATCTGAATGATTTTGTTAAGCTGATTGCACACTTGTAGAATTGAAGAAGAATTCAGAAGTCAGAATGGGCTAAACGCCCCGCTACCGCTAACAGGAATCAGAATCAAGACGCTCGATAGCGTAGCGGTAGCGAATCCTTGAGCGTCTGACTCGCTACCGCTTCCCGTTACGATTCAACCACTTGAGCATTTCATCTGTTTCTATTTTAGAGGGTGTTGTGTTCATATATTTAATTTTGTCCGTGGATGTGGAATATTTAAAGCAGTATTTTTAATCTTCTGGTGCAAGATGTGAACTACCAAACCTGACTCGCAACAGCGATGGTTCTTTTGACCTAATTGCTGACTTGTGGGGAGTTGCTAAGAAGCACAACCAAACCGAGTTGATCAATTCAATCAACCAAAAGTATGCAGTTAACAAAACTTTGGCTGAAGTAAAACAACGCGGTCTGCAAAACGCTAACGTGAAGTTGGTATTGCAATAACAATTTCTCTGCGCGTTCCCAAAGCTGCACGGGTTAACCATATAAATAGCGGTTAACCCGCTTTTTTATCGGGACTGAGATTTATTTCTCAGTCCCGATTTTTGATTAGTCTAGTCAATACTAATTTCAAATTAGTAATTTTATTTCATCGTAGTAACATTGATGTGTTCAGCATGACAACCAAGCTTATTTTTAATTAACTTAAGAAGTTCTGCTTTATGTCGAAGCAACCATTCAGGATTGTTACTAGGGTACAAATATATGTTGTAAGTGTAAGTA
>NZ_JBGTFY010000429.1:0-3447 GCF_041747015.1 Nostoc sp. | reverse complement strand
ATTGTTAAAAGCGAGAATGCTTTGATAGTCTTCAGCTAATTGCTTACCAATTAAATCGGCAGGAGGATTCTTTGCAGTTTTGCCATTACTAAATAGAGCCGAATTTGGAGACTCATTTTGGCGGATTAAAAGCGCTCGTTTAATTTCTATTTCTAACTGCTCGATGATTTCGTTTACATCCATACCCGAAGAATCGAAAACATCTTTAATATCGCCTTTCTTGGGAAGGTCTGCCCAGATATTTGTTGGCTCAATGGCGAGCGCGGGTATTCCTGCTTTTGAACACGCTTTCAACAGTTTGTCTGCGAATTTGCGCCCCGTCGCGTCATTATCGGGAAAAATAACAAATAACTTTGGTCTGTTGGCACTTAAAAAGTCAATAATTTGTTGGATGTAAGAACCCTCACCTCCTTGATTGCAAAAGCTAGTCAATCCTATCTGACGGGCAGTTTCTACTGCTTGTTCGCCAGCGTTGTAAAATACAACTTTCGCCGCTCCTGATGCGATCGCATCCCGTGCTTCGGCTTGACGATAAAGCGGAAATTGTTCTTCGCCTTTACCTCTGTCGCTCCACCAACCTTCATTACCTTGGTTAGGGTGATAGGGTTTCGCCCAATGGCAAGGTCTAATCTCTTTGGTATCACGTCCGCTTCGCCCGTAGGCTGGACGGCGATCGCTGTACTGCTTTCTAACTACCTTGCCTAGAGGTTCTCCCGTCTCTGGATTGGGGTAATGATATTCAATTTGCTGCTCAAATTCACTACCCACCGTGTTGAGAGTTACCCACTGCGGTGAATCAGTTTTAGGATCGAGCGCCAGGGGTAAGATTTCAGCATGGTTAGGCAAGCCACTGCGCTGTCTTCTATTTTCTTTTGCAAAAATTCCTCGCCCGTCTTTCGCTTTGCCTGTTTTCACCCAACCGATAGGGGTGTAATCCGTTTTACTACAGATAACAGCATCTTCACTCAGACGCAAGCACCAATGGTCGGAATCGCACAAGGGGCAAGGATTAGCGCGAGATGCTTCTATGCCGCTACTGGTACAGAGGCTAATTAGATTCATTACGCTACCTCCTTGTCTGCTTGTTCGGGTGCGATTACCCAGAGGGTAACGTTAAGAGACTTCGCATATTCTTTAATATTTATCTGAAAGCTTCTCAACGCCTCAATCGCAGAGGTCAAATAGTATAGACGGCGCTGTAATGAAGTAGAATTGAGATGGAAAAATTTCATACTATATAGATGCCTACTGTAAGTTATTAGCCTCAGTGGGTATTTCTAGTTTGTTTCGTTTATAGGGACTAGAGTGCTGCTTTTGCTGGCCAGCTTCCGGCGGCACTCATTAGCCCTGAAAAATTAACTATTAGCTTCTGACAACCACCAAACCCTCAAGAGCCTATGCTGCTGAAGGTTTGGTAATTTTGAGATATTCCCGGATAGCCAGTCTGACTAGAGCGGTTCTAGTTATTTTTTGATGTTTGGCTGTGACTACTAATAGATTGTGAGTAAATACATCTAACCTCGTTGGAATTACTTGGTCTAAAACTCGATTTTCTAGTCTTATTGCTGCCATAACCCTTTATATGTATACGTTTGGAGCTAAATACAAGTTTTCTTAATCTCTAAATGCTGTAACTGTACACGATTGGAATACGTGGTTTAGAGAGAGAAGTGTGTAACTGGTTGCGTCTCCGCCCTACCTTCTAAAGTCTTGAGTGATAGCAACAGTTATTTATTAGAAAAGCATAGATTTAAGCTTCCCTAACATTATTTGAGTTGTTGTTAAGAGTAGGTTAAGAATAACCTGCTTAGTTATAAATTCCTCCGAATCTTGTCCCACTGATTTTATTTCCTTCCCCATTCCAGCGATAGCTCTCACTTTTTCCTAATTTGGGACCAATTAGGCTATGTAGGTAAAGTTGGGATTTATCGAAGGCTTCTAGTTTTTGCTGGAGAGGGCGATCGCCTTCAACGCTCCGGCAAACCGCCAAGCAAAAATGGCGTAGTCTCAGAAAATCTTCGTAAGTTCGCTGCATCGAGTGGAGTTTGACGCTGAACCTCTCTACCTTTGACCTTTCCGGTTTGGTAAGCGGTTTGCCGGATTCTAGGAGTTTGCGAACCTTTTTCTCTTCAAGGTAAAATCGATAGCCCGTATCCTTCGACCATTCATGAGCCTCCAAGCATGGCGCAAAAAAGGCAGCACAATCATTTTCAATCAGTTTGCTTATTGTTTCTTCAGGTGTCTCTGGAACCCCTGCAAAATTGCAATTTTGCAGGGCGGATACAATACGATGCCAAGAGTGCTGTATAAGTCCGTAAAGAGAAATATAGAAATTAACGGTAGCGATCGTTAATTCGCTATGTTGTGAGGATGATTGCCCTTGAAAGTATTCTTGGAATCTGATATAAATCAACTTAAAGCTAGTATGAATATTTTGGTAGTGTTCTTTCTGGCTGTCAGTTTCACAGAGTTGCCACCAAGTAATAGGTGGCAATCCATCCACCGCTTTCAAGATTGCTGACTGAGTGTTTTCGTTAGTGGTCTGCTGCAAAGACTCCTCGTTTATGTGCTTTGGCATTATTTGTTTACCCGACGATTTGGGTACGGACGATTACATTTGTTTTCTAGGCACATGGTGCGATCACCCTTTAAGCTTGTCTACTATTAGTATAATATACTATACTATCGTGTCAATTTAGATAGGTATAGTAAAATAGACATAGAGTTAAAGTGAATTGTCATGATTCGGAATGATTTAAGAAGGCTGCTAGACCAAAAAGGCATTAATGCTTACAGACTTCACCAACAAACAGGCATTCACAAAGCCACGGCATTAAAGCTGTATCACGATCCTGAATATATACCTCGCCCAGATGTTATGGAAAAGCTGGCAGAGGTTTATGGCTGGCAGCCTGGTTGGTACATAAACTATGTGCCGAAAGAGATTGCAGAAAGCTTAGTAGCTACAACTTAGTACAGTATATTGTACTTATGTGCTATTAACGGGAAGTAGTTTAAATGACAAACATAGAGCCAACACTATTTGATATTGCGGCTCAATTGACTGAGATTAAGCAGGGACAGGGACAAATTGAGATTAAGCAACAAATAGACAGAATAGAAACGAGGTTTGACAGTATTGATAAGCGCTTTACCAATTGGGATAACCGCCTTGCTGACCTAAGTAGGGGTTGAGCCGAGATACGTGTAATTTAGTGCCACTTCGCTGAAAAAACTTACTATATCAAAATTTCAGCCCTAGTCCGTTTTGTTCAGCTAATATCTGCTAACTAAAATTAGCAGATATAAATTGACCTAAAAAAGAGTTTTATATCTGCTTTCTGCCTGGGTGCAATGGCGTAATGGTGAAAGTTTAGACAAACTACTTTCCGAAATTTCGCCAATTCAAAAATCTAAAAATTTGAAAATTTGAAATTCTACCAAGTC
>NZ_JBGTFY010000428.1:0-17181 GCF_041747015.1 Nostoc sp. | reverse complement strand
AGCCTCTGGTATTTTCCCATCTGCTGCGGTAATTTCAAAGATTGCAACACCCGAAAGTTCAGCAATTTTTTGATATTGATATGTCTTGTCGTCAATCTTTAAGGTTACAGCTTTTTGCCTTGAAGGTTTAGACCAACCTAATTCTTCTATAAACAACTTACTAAATTCAAAGTTATAAAGTAAATCGCGTGTTCGTTGAAAATTGAGTGACATAATTTACCCTAAATAGCTTGCGGAAAAACCAAGCATGGTAAACTAGCCACTCAGAAAAGAAATGAGTGGCTCTAAAAACAAAATCCGCCAGCGCGGACTTTAAGAAACCCTATTTATACGAGTTAAATTTTAACCATGCTCCTTATATCTTTATAAATCCTTTATCTTTGATTATGGTTGAGCAATATTACCGAAAGTTATCGCTTTATTTGAGCGCCGACTTACTTTGTGCAGCCACAATTTTTTAATCGTCACGTATATTTGCTGATTACTTTATCAAAACAGCCTCATTGCTTTATAAAAATACTTAATTACTTTCTCAAAATACTTAAATGCTTTTACAAAACAAGCTTTTGCTTATTCAAAAGAAGCTTTTGCTTGCTCATTTTAGTGTATTCCGCAAGCAAAACAAGCTTTTGCTTATTAAAAAGAAGCTTTTGTTTATTAAAAAGAAGCTTTTGCTTACTCATTTCTGTGTATTTCGCAAGCAAAACAAGCTTTTACTTACTCATTTGAGTATTTTACGCAAGTAAAATCAGTAAAAAAATTGTAGTAACCCAAGAAAGCCCCGGAAATGTTGGGTTTCATTCCTCAACCCAACCTACTATATCTGAGACGCTTCCAAATCTATTTCTATTTCACTATTAACCAACTAAATATATCTGCTGGCGTAATTTGCCAATCTGCGAATACATTAAGAACAGTCAATTTATCATGATTATATTTTACTTCAGGCAACTTATGAGGTTGAAATACCATCACCGATTTATCATTAGAGTCAATAAACCAACCTAATTTTGTACCATGATTAATACAGAAAATAATTTTATCAATCACACGGTTAGGAGATTGGTCAGGTGAGAGAATTTCAATAATCCAATCTGGATAAATTTCAAATTTGTTAGCAATTTCTCCAGATTCATCAACAACAAGCCGTGACCACTCAAATACAGCAATATCTGGAACTAAAGAACGTCCTCCAAATGTGCAGCGTAATTCAGTTAATGCTAAAGCTTTTTGCTCAGATTCACTTACCTGATTAATCTCCGTTGATAAACGAGTTTGGATTCTGCTATGTTTTCCCTGCGGCATTGGTTTTTGGTATATTTTTTCATCAATATATTCACTAGCTGGTTTAGTTTCTGGTAATTGCAGAAACTCTGTCAAAGAAAGATTAGATGATAATATAACCATAAAAATTATTCCTAAAATAATTCGATTATATATTGAAAGTCAACTTAACGTTACTTAACGTTAAAAGGGCGGTTAAAAACCGCGTCTACACAAGCAAAATCCACCAACCTGGGTTAAGAATATTTGTAGGTTAGGTTGAGGCTTTGCAAAACCCAACATTTAGCGTGGTTTGTTGGGTTTCACTTCTCTACGAGAAGCGGTAGCGAGTCATTTAGCGTCATTACGAATTAGTCTCCGGTAAGGAGAAGCAGCTGGCGCGCGGTTTCTAACCACCCTTTAGAGTTTCTCCAAGAAGTTAGGTATTTTGTTGTTCACAAATGATTTAGGATTGCTAAATGGTATAGCAATAAACCGATGAATAAAGAACTAGAAAGAGTAGATAATGATAGCCCGTGGAAAGAAATTTTAGAAGCTTACTTTCCCCAAGCAATGCAATTTTTCTTTCTCCGAACAGCAGAACTAATTAATTGGGAACGTCCACACGAATTTCTCGATAAGGAATTTCAACAAATAACCCGCACAGCAGAACAAGGTAGAAGATATGCAGATAAATTAGTTAAAGTCTGGCAAATCCAAGGACAAGAAATTTGGCTATTAATCCATGTAGAAATTCAAGCACAATCAGAAGACATCTTTGCAGAAAGAATGTTTTCCTACAACCTGCGAATTTTTGACAGATTTGGGAAACCTGCCATAAGTTTAGCAATTTTGTGCGATACAGACCCGAAATGGCGACCCAATGAATATAGTTATAATTATCCTGATACCAAACTTAACTTTGAATTTGGAACTGTTAAGCTGCTAGATTATCAAAATCGTTGGACAGAATTAGAAGCCAGCGACAACCCATTTGCAACTGTAGTAATGGCGCATTTGAAGACACAGCAAACAGGTAAAAAGCCAGGAGAACGTAAAGCTTGGAAATTTAGCTTGATTCGCCGATTGTATGAATTAGGATTGCAAGAAAAAGATATTCGTAATCTTTATCGGTTCATTGATTGGGTTATGATTTTACCAAAAGCCTTGGAAGCAGAATTTTGGCAAGAGTTTAAGCAATTTGAGCAGGAGCAGACTATGAGCTACATCACCACAGGCGAGCGCATTGGTTATGAGCGAGGAAAACAAGAACTTGTCTTACGCCAACTACAAAAACGGGTAGGAGAGTTACCACAAGAGTTTCGGGAACGCATTCAAACTCTTTCTTTAGAGGAATTAGAAGCACTTGGCGAGGCTTTATTGGATTTTACAGCCATTGAGGATTTACTTAACTGGTTGGAAGTCAATCAAACAGCGTTGAATATTTCTCGTCCGGTCTAGCTCAAACACTATATCTTTAAGTCGGACAGTTAAGAATATTTGTAGAATATTTGTAGGTTGGGTTGAGGCTTTGCGAAACCCAACATTTACCGTGGTTTGTTGGGTTTCACTTCTCTACGAGACGCTACGCGAACGTTCTACCCAACCTACAATTCTTTAATTACGAATTACGAATTAGAAAATAATCCCAAAGAACAAATAATCTCAGGTTCTCGCTTCTCCATTTCCTCAGTCACAATACACAAACGGTCATCTATCCGTAACGACACTACTAACTCAGCCAACTGCTGATTATTAATGCCGCTTCTTAGTTGACGATTAAGAGTATCAATGGCTGACTGTCGCAAAGGATAACGGTAAATCTCATCAATTGCTTTTAAAAGTTCTTCACTAACAAATACTGTTCCTTTCATATCTTCAACATAACCCTTAAGTCGTTCATAGCTGCGAAACCTTGCCCCTGATGGTCGCCCCAATTGACCACCTGCACTTTTCTCTTCTTCAGCAATCAATTCAGCACCCTTTTTCACTAACTCGTGATGCTGTTTATCTTTAGGTATGGCTGGGGTAGATTCTTCACACGCCGCCACCCGCAGAACCGCTAATTGTGATTGAGTAACACTATTTCCATTGCGGTCAACATAAATCAAAGAATCATTTCCCTCAGTGGTTTTCATATAAAGCAATACTCCCTCCGGTTGCACGAGTTGCGGAGTATGGGCGCGGGTAGAATAAACTACATTTTGCATTTCTTCAATGGTTTTTTTCAAACCTGGATTACCATCAGTGGCTTTTTTCCAAATTTGAAATGCTTCAGAAGTCAAATCAACTTCCGTATCTTCTTCCCCATCTAAAACTCCAGATTTCTCATTGTAGAGGTCAAGAATTACCCGTGCATCATCATCTTCAAAAAAAGCTTCATCAGTTCCCACAACTTCCGCATTTTCTTGCAGTCGTTTGCGGAGTCGTCCCCGCAAATTAATAATACGTTCTACTCCCTCGGCTGGTAAAAAAGAATAACAAAGAATTTGGTCTGAATTTTGCCCAATGCGGTCTACTCTTCCTGCACGTTGAATTAAACGAATAATCGCCCAAGGTAAATCCCAATTGACAATGATTGCACAGTCTTGTAAATTATGACCTTCACTCAAAACATCGGTAGCTATTAAAATCCGCAACTCATCTGATGATGAAATTTGCTCCCGTTTTCCATTACTCACAGGGCTAAATCTTCCCGTCATTACTGTCGGGTCTTTAGATTGACCTGTTACCCCAGCCATATTTGTAATATGACTTGAATGCAAATTGTCTGCAAGATAACGGACTGTATCAGCAAACTGTGTGAATATTAGTACTTTATCTTTGGGGTGAGTTTTCGTTAGCAGTTTGATTAAAGCAGCAAGTTTTTCATCTGTTTGCGGACTCCACTCTCCACAGTCTTGCAGCACATTAATCAGGGCTTTGGCATCCTCTAGTAAATCACGTTTTAGTTTTTTAATGTCAAAAAGTGTAGAAGGTAGCCACTTAAATCGTCGTTGATATCGGGTTCTGTATTCTTGATAAATTGACTCTGCTCTTTGACGAAAAACTTTTTCTGTTTTACATTCTTTCTCATCGTCATTAGAAAAAGGAGTTTCTTCTGTCTCTACTTGCAGCAAATTAGTAGAGTCATCTTCTTCTGTTTCCGTATCAAACAAAGCTGCTACCACAGAATCGGCATCTTCATCATTATTACTTGTATCTAATAACTCAGCATCCTGAGTTCCAATGGGAATATCAAGCCCTTGCTCTAAGGCATATAAATAAATGAAGTTTCGTAAAATATGGCGTTCAATTGATTGGATAAAAATAACGCCACTACTTTCTAAACGTTTAAACAAATTCGTCCGAGAAAAACCCATTAACCTTCTACCGCCACGAAATAAACTATTAATCAAACGTTGTTCGGTGTCTGTAGGTGGTTGATTGGGTTTAGCAATAACGTAATTTCCTAGCCCATAACGAGGTAAATTAAGTTGATTAATTACTTCTACTACTAACTCAGAGTAAAGATGCGAATAAAAGTCAGTGTTAGAACCTTCTAAAGAAAACTTGAGATTTCGCGGTAGGCGCTGAGGAAAATAAGAATGTCTGCCATCAGCAAATTCTAAATATTTACGCCCTGTTTCATCTGTGTGGGCATAATTATCTTTAATAAAAGAGCGAGTCCGTCGCACCATGTAGCGCTTCATCAATTCTCGCCAGTCGTCAGGGTGTTCGCTTTTCTCAAAGGCTGCTAAGGAACGCACAGAACATTGATGCTTTCTAATAAACTCTAATTCTCCGATAGAACTGCCACCAAGTTCATTAATTAAAGCTTCTGGTCTTAACCCTAAATCTTCATGTTCTGGAACAAATAGCCGGAGTTGGGCTGAAAGGTCAAGATAACTTTTATTGTAAGGAGTAGCAGATAATAAAATACATTTGCTTTCGTTAGCAGCAATATATTCGGTAATGGCTCGATAACGTTTACCTTCGCGGTTACGTAAGTTGTGACTTTCATCAATTAACACAACTCGGTAACGGCGGAGTTTTGGGAGCTTATTTTGTACTTGACTAATTGACATAACTTCGGCAAGTAGGCGATAGTTATTTACATATTCTTGCCACATTGGCATCAAGTTTTTTGGGCAGATAATTAGTGTTTCTAAATAACAATCTTCTTGTAATATCTTAGCTAAGGCGGTTCCAACTAAAGTTTTACCCAAACCAACGACATCGCCCACTAATACGCCACCACGCCTAGTTACATGACGCGCTGCTAGCTGCACGGCAGCTTTTTGGAACTCAAATAAATTGTTAAATTCGCGGGGAATACGAAATTCTGAAAGTCCGGCGATCGCTTCATGGGATAAATGGTAAGCTATCTTCAGGTAGATGTAGTAAGGTAAAATTGACTCATCCCTCGCCCAACTCTGATCAATAATCTCTGCTAATTCTTGAGATATATCTATACAACCATAATCTTGCCAGCGATCGCTAAACCACTTTTGCAGTTTATTGCAAGCATCGTGGTCTAAAATATCAACATTTAACTCCCCTTGTTTCACCAATCCGGGAAGGGTTAAATTACTACTACCCAAGAATCCCACAATTGGAGTATTGGGGTCATGGCGATGCACAAGATATAATTTAGCGTGAAGGGAACAGCCCACAGACAGTTTAATAATTAGTTTCTGACTTTTTAGCTGATGACTTAACCGCCGCAACCCAGCTTCATCCTCATTAGTCGGCGCACCGATTGTCAACTGCTTGCGAAATTCCGAAGCCATGCGTTTTTTCAACCGCACAATAGTACTATTATCAATCCCTTCATGACCACGACTAAGGGTAAATGCTGCATGAACTTCATCACTGGGTAAGCTTTGCATCCCGATGAGCAAACGGCAACAAGCCTTTTCACTACCAACATACTGTTCAATCAAATCATCAATTCTTCGCCAACCTCTGAGGTTGAAGTAGCCTACACAAAAATCTGCCCGATAAGAGACTTTGAGGGTTTCTCGTAAAATCGGTAGCAGTTGTAAGTTAATGTTGTCAAAAATCCGGGGCATTACTCAAAACTCTTAAAAAGAGAGGATTTATAAATATTTCGTACCTATGTTATATGAGTAAAAAATTTTTCTAGCCAGAGAAGGATTAGTTTATTACTGCCTTAATGGTGCGATGCCACGTACTATTGTTGGTATAATCAAGTACGTTATACTAAGGCTTAACTCTTTGTCAAAGTCAATTTTTTTAACGATAATCTTCTTCTTTCCTTTCTTCTTTGCGCGGCAGTCGCTACAACGGGGGAACCCCCGCAACGCGCTGCCTTGCCTTTGCGCCTTTGCGTGAGATAAAAACAATGTGGTTCATTTACCCGAAAATCGCTGTAACTGAACTATTTACCCAATGCAAAAAAAATAGAGCAGTTGCACTGTAATACAACTGCTCTAAGAAGTACTTCGATAGAAATTTTCTACCTATCTACAGACCCCATAATTACGTCAACACTACCGAGAATCACCACGACATCTGCAACCTTCATGCCGCGCAGTAACTGTGGGACAATCTGGAGGTTGTTGAAGTCCGCAGCGCGAATTTTCCACCGTAAGGGGAAGACGTTATCATCGCCAACCAAATAAATTCCCAATTCACCTTTGCCACTTTCTACACGAGAGTAGATTTCACCCTTGGGAATCTTGAAGGTGGGAGAAACTTTTTTGCCGATGTATTGATAATCAAATGCGTCCCACTCTGATTTTTTACCTGCGGCTAGGCGTTTGGCTTCCAGATTTTCGTAAGGGCCACCAGGAAGTCCTTTAATTGCTTGGCGAAGAATCTTCACAGATTCGCGCATTTCGCGCATCCGCACCACGTAACGCGCAAAGCAATCGCCGGCAGTTTCCCACTGCACGTCCCAGTCAAAATCGTCGTAGCATTCGTAATGGTCAACTTTCCGCAAATCCCATTTCACGCCAGATGCGCGTAACATTGGTCCAGAAAGTCCCCAATTAATTGCTTCTTCACGAGTGATAGTACCAATACCCTCAACACGTCGCCGGAAGATGGGGTTATCGGTTACTAAGCGTTCATACTCATCAACTTTGGGTATTAAATGGTCGCAGAATTCCAGACACTTATCTACCCAACCATAGGGCAAATCAACTGCTACCCCACCAACACGGAAGTAGTTGTGATTCACCATCCGGTAGCCTGTAGCGGCTTCCCACAAATCATAAATCATCTCCCGTTCCCGGAACTGGTAGAAGAAGGGAGTTTGAGCGCCTACGTCAGCGAGGAAAGGGCCAAACCATAGCAAGTGGTTAGCAATGCGGTTCAACTCCAGCATGATGACGCGGATGTAGCTAGCGCGTTTAGGAACAGTGACACCTGCAAGCTTTTCTGGGGCGTTAACAGTAACTGCTTCGTTGAACATTCCCGCAGCGTAGTCCCAGCGACTAACGTAGGGGACGTACATGACAGTAGTGCGGTTCTCGGCAATTTTTTCCATTCCCCGGTGCAAATAGCCGATGACTGGTTCACAGTCAACAACATCCTCGCCATCCAAAGTCATGATTAGCCGCAGAACCCCGTGCATTGAGGGGTGGTGTGGCCCCATGTTTAGCACCATAGGTTCAGTGCGGGTTTCTAGTCTGGTCATAGATTTCGTGTTCTCCGTTCGTGAAAATTTTGAATTCAACCGCGCAGATGCTAACTACACCCAATTTATCTTGTCTGTCACGCTAGTAATGAAGAGTTTATAGTAAGAACTTTAGTGCTTACATAAACTTGCGTCTAGATGTATTGCCCAGACAGGGGTATGTTGGAGAGGGGGTGACAGAGGAGAGATTTTACTTGATGTTTCATTTTGTTGCACTTCTTCAACTATTATATGGAAGCTCGATATGCAAGGACTTGAGGCGCAGGAATTTTTTCATGTGCCAGTATTGGGGCGAGAAGTAATTGAGGGTTTGGCAGTGCGTCCGGGCGGGCATTATTTAGATGCGACAGTAGGCGGTGGCGGTCACAGTCGTCTGATTTTAGAAGCGGCGGCGGATGTGCGGCTAACGGCAGTTGACCAAGATGAAGATGCTTTGGCGGCGGCGCAGAAGTACTTAGCTGAATATGGAGGACGTGTAAAATTTATTCATAGCAACTTTGCTGAATACGAGTTTACCCCTAATACTTTCGATGGTATTTTAGCCGATTTGGGGGTGAGTTCTTACCATTTAGATCAGCCAGAACGGGGTTTCAGCTTTCGCCAAGCTGCGAATTTGGATATGCGAATGGATCGAGGGCGATCGCTAACTGCTGCTGATGTGATCAATAATTGGGATGAGGCAGAATTAGCAGATATTTTCTTTAAGTACGGTGAAGAAAGATTATCGCGGCGCATTGCTCGTCGCATTGTCGAACGTCGTCCACTGCATACTACTATTGAATTGGCTGATGCGATCGCTTCTTCAGTTCCCCCTAAATACCGTTATGGTAGAATTCACCCCGCTACCCGTGTTTTTCAAGCTTTGCGAATTGTCGTCAACGATGAGTTAAAATCCCTAGAAACTTTTTTAGATAAAGCGCCAAATGCCCTTGTCCCTGGCGGCAGAATTGCAATTATCAGTTTTCACAGTCTGGAAGACCGCCCGGTGAAGCATGGTTTAAGAAATTTACCTTTGTTAAAAGTATTGACAAAAAAGCCGATCATTGCATTAGAAGAAGAGATTAGTAATAATCCGCGATCGCGATCGGCCAAACTCAGGATAGCAGAGAGAAAGCAGGAGTAAGGATTCTTGGTGTTGATAAAAACTAATGACAACAAAGGATTCTGGTTTTTATTTAGAGAGAGGAATACAAACCGTTAGTTATTTTTAGACAAGCAGCTTGATAAACTTTTAAAACTTAGTAAAGATTAATGATAAAAAATAAACCTTGCTGTTAAGATAACTTTGTACAGATAAGCACAGTACAAAAAGCGATTTATCATAATTTAGGGCAAGTATGGCTACATTTAAGGTCATGACTTGGAACTTAGAGAATCTATTCTCTGTAGGTAACAGCTTTGGTCCCAAAACGCAAGAAGAATACACACAAAAGCTAAATAGCTTAACTAATGTAATCTTGGATCTTGAGCCTGATGTGCTAGGTGTCCAGGAAGTTGGTGATCTGCAAGCATTTGAAGAACTATTAGCCCAGTTAGAGGGACGCTACCCACATAGTTATGTATCTAAATCCCCAGATATTCGGGGAATTCGCGTTGGCTTTCTTTCAAAATTAGTGATTGAAGAGCATGAGGAATTAGTAGATTTTCCTCAAGCTAGTTTTTCCAAATTGCTCAGTCAAGACACTGAAGGGAATTCGACTGAAATTACCCGCATGGGTCGAGGCGCTCTCCGAATTCTTGTTAGACCAAAACCAAATATTTCTATTCATCTCATCAATGCACACTTAAAATCTAAGCTATTAACTTTTCCCTCAACAACAAATCGTCCACGATTTGCTCCCAAAGACGAAAATGAACGTAGCAGAGTTGCTGGATTAGCGCTTTTAAAGCGAACAGCAGAAGCAGTTGCATTGCGTGTTAAAGCAAATGAGTTATTAGAAAACAATGCTAACCAAGGTTTAATCATTTTAGGAGATTTAAATGATGTACCATCTGCTGCTACTACTCAAATTCTTCAAGGCCCAAGTGGCAGCGAGATTGGCACACGCGGGTTGAATCAGCCAGATAGAGGAGATGATGCAAGGCTATTTAATTTAGCTCCTCAAATTGATGAACAAAGACGCTACTCCCGTATTTATCAGAACAACAAAGAGTTAATAGACCATATTTTTGTCAGTCAAGAACTAATGCCTGGTGAGCCGCGTAAATTGCCAGAAGTGGACAGCTATATCGATGTTATGGATGCACTACCCTCTATCAGTGATGACCCTAACTTAAGACGCGGAAAACCTGGTTCAGATCACGCACCAATCATCGCAATTTTTGATTTGTAACTAATTCAATCTTGTTTCATAGAGTGGGTGCTTGAGATTAAGCTTCCACTAACTTGACTTATATATCGACAATAGAACAATAAATAGGGAGTACAAACAATATGCCTGCTGATCCTACGATTTACGATCAAATCTGGAAAGCTGATACTAACCGCTTTACCGTAAGTATACGTGATGCTGAAGGAAATTGGATCGATCCGAAGGCTGATATCTTACTCGACCATCAAGTGAAGGCAGCAGGGGATAAGTGGTTAGATTTGGCTACTCGCCCTCTCTTTGAAAAAGTTAAGGATAAGCGTTTTGCAAAAGGCACTTATGCAGCTTTGATTGAATTATTCGACAATTATTTGATAAATTACCGTGACCCTGAAGACTTTACTCAACAGGAAAATGATGAAATTACTAAATTTATTGACCTGTTACTAGATACCCAACCGATGAAGATTGCCTATGATTACATCACAAATGGACTAAGGAAACCAATCTCAAAAGATGAATTTCGCAAAGAGATAAGTAAAGTGTGGTTTGAGCCATTTACTAATTACTTCGGAACTGATGTTGTCAACTACTGTTCTGGTTTTGAACATGTGTTTGTTGGTGAGGGCAAATTTAACCTGCGGGGTGGTCCAGGTTGGGGAGAGGTTAGTGGTTATCACAACTGGGTGAAGTTTTATTTAGATGAAGCTAAGGGGCGGGTAAACTTCTTGGGCACGCAGTATAAGTTACCTGCGGTGTCGGAAGTGAAAAACCCCAACGTAGTAACGCTGCAAATGACTTGGATGCTGAACAACATGGCGGGTGAACCTGTTGCTCAGATATTTAAGGAGCGCGGAGGCTTTTTTGTTGGTACTAGTCCAGAGTGTGATTTAGCTTTGGGGACTGTAGCCTACTACGAGTCAGTTCAGAATTTAACTCAGAACGATCGCCGAGCTGTTACCATCCAAGAAGGAAATTATAACTTGGTAATTTACCGAGAGACGACGCAAACGAATGAACGTGGCAGACACATCCGGTCATTTTATCCTGAATTCCAGGGTGGTGGAAATTTTGAGCCTCTGCCACGGCCTGGTAGTAGCCCAATCTCGCGTCCAATTGAAGATGTAGAGACGCAAGGCGGCTCAGTAGTTGTCGTGGCAGCGCTTCCAAATCCAGAAGGAGCAGAATCGGGTGAATGGGTGGAGCTAAAAAACATATCCTCCGCACCAATCGCGTTGGATGGGTGGTTCCTTGCAGATAAAGCGGGTCGGCGACGGATGCTGGAGGGAACATTAGCAGCTAGTGAGCAAAAACAGTTTCTAGTGCGGACAATTAGCCCTCTCTCTATGCAATTGGGTAATTCTGGTGGGCAGATTGTACTTTATCAACCAGATGGTGAAATAATTGCTTCGGTATTCTATAAAAAAGCTCGGTCTGGAGAGGTTATCAACTTTTAGTTAGGCAGGTTCAGTTGGTTAAAGGTAAGGCTTAAAGAAAAAAGGAGAATCCTTACTCCTTTCTCTTTTTCCTTACCACAAGCAGCTTCTTTGCTCGTAAAATGCACCTCAATTATTTTCAAAATTAGGCGAAGACCTTAACAAAAGTAAATTTTTATGCTTACGCTTATTCTTATTCTTGGGGATAGTCAAATAATTATCAACGTAGCGAAAAGCAGCTGCACAGTCGTAATCAGCAATGGCTAGAGCTTGCAAGAAAATCTTTGGGGTAATTTCAAACCCTAAAAATTTTTCTGTTAAAACTAACAAATCTTTGTCTGTGGCAGGAAAAGTAATTTCTTCTGCCCCTTCTGAATCATGTAAGACATCTTCAATTAATACTTTGGACACTTTGTCCTCCCTAAGAGCTACCTCTAGAGTCATCTCCAGATTGACTTGGATAACAGTTGTTACAGGGTTGGTCATAAATGTACCCTGATAAACTGAATGCTCCAGTTTTGATCAGAAGTACAAATTAGCGTAACAGTGTTTTTGCGGAATTTATGAAGCGGAGAAATTAAAGTATCAGCGCATTTGCGGTGATATATCCAAAGTTATGCAAATAAGCCTGAACAATCTGCAATTTCAGTCTGGGTGCCGCAGCTACGCCCATCGTAAACATCGCTCTGATAGAATAAGTATAAACACTTAAATAATGTGAGTTCGACGAGTTCAAAAAAAGGCAGGGTAAAGCACCATAAAAGCCAAATATGTTGAAGCGTAACTACATTAAGCTTAGTTCCTAAAATAAATGATGTTTTAGGTGTTTCTCTAACTGCTCATTTTTAACCAACCAACCACTTGAGCAACTGTTAGCTCCAAGTTTATCCCCGCTAACACTGGCAAACGCTCATCACCCTGCAAAAGTTTTGGTTGCTGATTTGGAGAGAAGACTAAAATGGAACGATCTTTTTGGTCTATCAACCAACCTAAATTGTTACAGCACTTCCTGTTGCTATGAGGTACAGATACTTGGGATGCTATTAGTAGTCTGTCAAGCTATAGCAATCCGATTTGATTTCTAAAATTATTTGCGTAGGCTGGGAGTCAATACCGTTCGGTTAAGCCCAAAAAATAAAAATGTGTAGGTTGGGTTGAGGAACGAAACCCAACATTTTGCGGCGTTTGTTGGGTTTCGCAAAGCTTCAACCCAACCTACAATATTCTTAACCGAACCGTATTGAGCTGGGAGTGGGGAGTGGGGAAGAAGTCTCTTTGAGTTGTACTGAGTTTGTTCAAAAATCAAACATGAGTCCTATAGTAATGAAAAGTTTGTAGTAAGCACTTTAGTCCTTAGAAAATAAGGACTGAAGTCCTTACTACGAACTTTCTTACCCATCAATTTAAACTTGAGAGACTATTAACACAGATAAATAATAATTCGATCAATTAGTGTACCTCATAACTTCGGGAAGTGCTGTAAAGCTAACCTCACTGTTACATCTGAAACCTTAAAATTTTACATTCTTAGGATAAAAGTATGGCTGTGATGCCACCAATTAGCACCAGGTATTTAACTAGTTGCTGTAAATTTTACTGCATTTAAATGCTGAGATTTACGATTAAATACTACTAGACATTTATCACTGATTAGATATAAATCAAAATTATCATGATGAGAGTTAATTAACAGTGAAGAGTGAAGAGTGAAGAGTAGTGAGTACAACTGATGATTGAGTATCGCAGGTAGCATATATGTTAACGTCTACTTACTCAACAGCTATATTCTCTATTTTGTTACATTAGCATATTCAATTATTGCTCATGCTTGAAACAATAACATACACAACTAAATTGTTAAATACTACTGCAATCATTAGATATGTTAACAGTAATAATTAATGTTTGTTATGCCATGAAAAATATTTCATCAACAAATAACATCCAACTGTCAAAAACATTTATGAGGATATATGTTTTACAAGAGAAATTTAAACAAGCTCAATATCCATTGCCAAAACAACGCTTAAGAATAGCAATTGAACAGCTAGAGAATAACAAAATAAAAACCAGTCTGGCTGTAATTAATGATTTAGAGCAAATTGCCCATATTCATCCTCAGTATCACTGGATAATTATGGACATTCTGACTAGTTTTGTCCGAGAAAATGCTTCTCATAAACCCCAACAGGAAGTAATAAGCAACTCATCAGTAAAAGTTCGTGTAGATATTCAAGCAGCCCTTAGTGTTATCGCTAAAAGAGATGCAAACAAAGACTCAGAAAATGAGCCGATACTTGACTTGAGTTACACGGATATGAGAGGAGCAAATCTGAATGGGGCGAACTTAGAACAGACAAATCTCTATCAAGCTAACCTTTCTGGGGCTAACCTCAAAGAAGCTAATTTAAAAGGAGCAATCCTCAGTGCAGCTAACTTAGAAGGAGCTAACTTATATTTAGCCAATCTAAAAGGGGCAATTCTTTGTGCAGCTAACCTCAAAGGGGCTAATCTTTCTGGAGCTAACCTGCATCGCACAAATCTATATTTAGCTGATCTGCATGAGGCAATTCTTAATGATGCCATACTTGATGGAGCAAATCTCAGAGAAGCCAAGTTCTAATTCGTAATTCGTAATTAGCATTTCATTGATTTTCGCCGCAATGTACCAGTATATTCGATATCGTTCCCTAGTTAAGCGGGTATTCTGACACCTATGATAATTTTCTGCTAGATGCTATACTATTTTTCCTCAACATCTAAGTAATAATTCTAGGTTGTAAGGAAAATTTTTACCATGTCTTCTAAAAAGACAGACGCTTTGTTGAATTGGTTGATAACTATAACAGTTATATTTGCCTTCTCATTGACTGTAATTTTCTTTGCATTATCCAGTATTAAGGAATTGTCAATTCAGGAAAAGATCCAGTATAGAAACCAAGGATTAACAACTACTGCAATAGTTTTTCTGGCATCGGCAGCAATGTTTAATGTTTATTATGCAGCCAAGCGTGTCCAGACGATGCAGAAAAATGCGATCGCAGCTGAGAAAAACCTCGAAATTGGCATTCAAAATGCCAAACTCAATCAAGATAGATTGATTGCAGAACGCTT
The DNA here is from genome assembly GCF_041747015.1 of Nostoc sp. Classification (GTDB taxonomy): domain Bacteria; phylum Cyanobacteriota; class Cyanobacteriia; order Cyanobacteriales; family Nostocaceae; genus Nostoc. The sequence continues at coordinate 2,413 of NZ_JBGTFY010000428.1, read as the reverse complement.
TATGGGGGCAATTACCCAGCTTGGGCATGAAAAGGTGGAAACCCGGACAGGCGCAATTTATGCATTAGAAAGAGTTGCTCAAGATTTTCCTAAAGAACACTGGACAATTATGGAAATTCTTACTGCCTTTGTGCGAGAAAATGCCGCAAAAGAGCAGTTAAAAGGAGAGCAACAGCCGGAATATTTATCAGTAGTTTACTCAAGTCGGCGTAGAGGTGGGTCGCGTCCAACACAGCAGTTGGAGGATAATTTCCATGAAGAAGTGCCAAGAATCCGCACTGATATTCAAGCCGCTCTGACTGTCATCGGCAGACGTAATTTACTTGAAGACCCAAAAGATCAAAAACTTGATTTACGCAATATCGACATCCGAGGAGCAGACCTGCTAGGAGTTAATCTGCAACAAGCTGACCTCCGTGGATCTGATCTTAGTGGGGCTGACTTGCGTGGAGCTGACTTGAGTGAGGCAGACCTTAACGGCGCTAAACTCGTTCGGTCTATTCTCTATGAAGCCAGATTGCTAAAAACCAGTTTGTGTGGAGCCAATCTGTGTTGGGCTAATTTGAATCGCGCCAACCTCTCTGGGGCAAACTTGCGTTCTGCTAACCTCTCTGGGGCAAGTCTGCGTGCAGCTGATTTGCAAGGAGCGAATCTCTATAAAGCTAACTTGCAACAAGCAACTTTGAAAATTGCCAACCTCTCTGGGGCAAAGCTGTTTTTAGCTAACTTGCAAGGAGCAAAACTGGGTAAAGCTAATCTGCAATTAACGGGGCTGATTGGTGCCAACCTATCGGGGGCTAACTTGAATGGTGCCAACCTTTCTGGGGCTAACTTGAATGCAGCCAAACTCCAGCAAACAGAAGTCTATTTTGCCAATCTCTCAGAAGCTAGCTTGACGGAAGCTGATTTGTATCAGGCAAACCTCATCGGCGCAAACCTGCATAGGGCAACCTTTTATCAAGCTAATCTGACTCAGGCTAACCTGATGGGAGCTAACTTTTTAGAAGCTAACCTTATTGATGTCAAACTGGAAGGGACAATTTTAACGGGAGCTAAAAACTTAGAGTTGCAGCAGATTAGAAAGGCACTTGGCGATCGCACTACTCGCCTACCTGATTATATAGAAGCACCGACAGATTGGCGACAATCAAGTTGAGTTATCACAGCATCATTAGTTATTTGGGCGCATTCTACCGTTTTCACTTAATGCTATAGTTTTTACCAAAAGTCTCCGTAACAATTTGGGAGATGAAGAAGCTGAAAGCTATGTCTGATAACAATACAGATACACCAATAAATTTGTTTATAATTCTAATTTTATTTATTGGATTATTTATTAATTTACCGAAATACAAGAAATAGATGAGAGTACTGCCGCCCTCTATGGCTTGTAGGAGAATATAGAAGAGAACAATCTTGCCTACAGTATTAATAAATGTTGAGGGAAAAACCATGCAATCAGCTTTACGTATCACAACCAAAGTTTTACCAGGAAACAAAATAGAAATTGAAATTCCAGAAGCTGAAATCGGCGATAGCGTTGATGTATTTGTGATATTACCAGAAAAATCTGAGCCAAAACATCGTTCTGTACTAGACATTATAGAAGAAAGCCGTAGGAGACACCCCTCTCGAACTGCTGAGGATATAGACAGACAACTACAAGAAGAACGCTTATTATGGGACAGCTAATGCTTCCAACTGCGCGATTGCGGTTCGTTAAAAAATCAATCGTCTAGGATTGCTATATGTCTGATAAAAACACAGACACACCCAGAAATTCGTTTATAGTTCTAATTTCATTTAGTGGATTATTTATTATTTCATTAGTTATAGTCGCTTGCGTTGTCTGGCATATACCTCCAATAGATGAACGACTAAAAAATGAAACGGAAGCGCTAAAAACTACTGCGACAATTTTTGGCGGAATTGCAGTGTTTATCAATGCTTACTATGCTGCGAAGCGTTGGGAAGCTATGGATAAAAGTGCTGAGGCTGCAATTAAGAGTGCTGATGCTGCTTTAAGAAATGCAGAAGCAGCACAAGATAAGCAAATCACAGAACGCTTTGGGAATGCGATCAGCAATTCTCATTTTGAAAAAAATAGAGTATTAACCCCGATTTTGGAATTCACAATATAGTACAAAGTAACTAGTTTCTTCGACAGAGGCAATGGCTAAAAAAACATCTGGAACGAAAAATAAGTATAACTACTCAATAAAATAGAGAGATTACCTGACAACGAACGGAGGAAATCCAGTTCATCGTTCGATTTTTAGAGTAGGGAATTCAAAGGAAATAAAAATTTATAATTGTTGTCATCTGAGGTAAAATCGGTGAGTTAAAAATCCACTTCTCACGTCAAATTACTCCAAGATGGCTCAAAAAGCAGCAACCCTAGAAATTCCTGAAT
>NZ_JBGTFY010000427.1:0-46227 GCF_041747015.1 Nostoc sp. | reverse complement strand
ATGCCCCATGCCTGTGCCCACTCGTCCGCATGGCACTAAAAGCCAGATAAAGCATGATCTGATCCATCGCACTGGGGTCAAGACGTTTGATCAGATCTATGTCGTTACTCATATTACAGACAATTGAATAGCACGTTTACACAATTTTAAGTTGAATGAAAATAGGTAGTATACACCTGGCTGAAGCGATGTCTTCACTTTATTAGTATGCGATCGCTATGAGATTGGTGGTAGCACAAACTACCGTTTTCAAATATCTTCTGGTATACAGGCAGATTAAGTGTTGTTACCAGAACTGTCTCTGCATCTAACCAGAAAATTACAGACATCACAAAGTTTAGTTTGACGGCGGTTTTTGTCCCAAAAGTTAACTGTACTGCAAGTAATCTACAAAGCCTTTCAGTTTTCTGGGGTTTTTCTCATCTTTCAAGAGTAACAACGTCAAGCTGCTTACACCAATTATGCCATTATCTGGCTCTGGGTAAAAACTAGTTTGCGCGGTTCATCTGGGCATTTGTTACTTGAAAAAGATGGTTTTTTATAGCTTTGGCAAATTATTTGTAGTAACAGGTGACTAGAAATAATTAGGAGTCGTCTAAGAATAAATTGCTTACAGGCGTAGTTACATTTAGATATGGAGCCATACGGCTCGTTGTGCACTATCATCCCGTTCCTAAACTCCAGTGATGTCTCGGCAGTATCAACCGTTGGTTTGAGGAAAGATAGTAGACATCAAGTAGAGTAAATAATTCCAATTTCAAAATACCTGTTGTTTTTTCAAATATTGCTTTTTATCATATCATTTTTTTTTGGATTTAGAATAATTTTATGTATTCTAAATTTTACAAATAATCCGTATTCTAATAAGTCATATCTTGGTTGAATCATGGTTTGATGATATTTTTAGATTTACTATTAAATCCGACTTGGATCTAATTTTATGTTGATGATTTGACACAGAAAGCCGCGATTGATTTAGACTCAATCGCCTAGCTATAAGGCTTTGTTGACAATGCTAATAACTTCAAGATTAGTTACTAGCCATACATAAAATATATTGGGTTTCTACCTTTGAATTTATGCAAAATCGGGTTCAAAATCCTTGGAAGTTTCATTAATTAACTAATTCATTGACTACTTTAAAGTATGTTTTTACCTCACCGTTTTATGTACTTCAGAGATTTAAATTACGTAAATAGTTTGTTGCTAGAAAAGCAGGAAAATCCGCAGCAGTATACAATATCAGCTTTTTTCTTTGTGCGTGTGGGCGATCGCAGACCAAATTGATTAGTAGAGAACAACAGAAATAAACATACCATCTTACGAAACACAATAGTCTCCCACGCTGAAAAAACGGATTACTCTAAACATTTCTGCCACTTCTTGATCTCCTAGTTCCAAAATGTGCTGCAATGGTCTTAACTCCTTGCCAATCTTCCCTCTGAGCAAGTACTCATGCTCAATTACTTGAGTCAGTACTACTCGTACTGCTCACATATACGTGTTTTCCCTACCTGTATCAGGCTAAATTTATAAAAATATATTACAAGTCAAGTTATTCTGATTACTGCCCGCTCATCTATATAAGCATTTAAGTGTTATCTGCACCCATACAGCAGGATAAGCACATCTAATTTTGTAGTTAAAACTACAGATTATTTTGCCCAATTGTAGATGAGTAGAGTTAATTTGAGTATTAAAGATGTTAAGTAGTACGCTAATTTATCTGGATTTACCAACCTGCCCATAAATGATATTGAGGCAATCAAAATTTTGCACGGTAAAATAAACTCTTCACTCCTTTCACTATCTCAAGCTTGCAAATAATTTGATGTAACTAAGATTGTAATCCGACTCTACAGCCATATCTACATACGTCTGTCCCGCTCAAGATTGACTAAACACAATTTCTTCAACTTTTGTTAAGCATCCCCGTTCTAATAATTGCTCGACTAGTGAGTGGTAGACACGTAGCGGCTTGTCGTTAAACATAAATCTCAAAAATCGAGGTTTCGATTTACCAACTATTGCTAATAGCGTTAAATCGGGAATTACCAAAAGCGATGGAACTAATCTTAATTATACTGATGTAGCGATCGCTCTCTGGAACAGTGGTTATAGTATTGATGCGAGAAAACTGGCAGATTTGCTCTGGGATCAGAGCGCAGACCAAAAACAAATTGGTCAGGCGATGAAATATTTAGGGCTGAGTTTAGAAACCATTGCCGATAGCGTTAAACGAGGTATTACCAACACTGATGGAACTGGTCTTAATGATATTGACGTAGCGATCGCGCTCTGGAATAGTGGACATAGCTTTAATGCGAGAAAACTGGCAGATTTATTATGGGATGAGGGTGCTAAACCCCTACATCGTGGTCTATTTACGTAGTTTACCGCCGTAGGCATCATAAGGATAATTAATAAAAGCCTGAAACGATCTATTTTCGTTAATTCACATCACGGTTAATTTGTATAGTGCGTAAGTCCTAGATATAAAATATAGGCGTAAGTAAGTCGTATATATAAACTTGAGATGATTTAGAAAAGTTACAAATAGGCGTTGTCAGGATTCATGCTGAGAGTGATGGAAGGTAAAGTAGCTTCCATCACACCTAAGCTAATTTAATTCGTGGGATTAGAGGGTTTTACCTGATTTCGCATTGTTTCCAAGCTGAAAGCAGCCGCTCCAAAGGTTACTAACAACACTCCCAGAATTTGCACAATATCTAAATTTTCTTGAATTATTAACCCAGCGAAAATCACGGTTAAGACTGGAATGCTGCCACCAATAATCGCCGATCGCGAGGCACCTAATTTACTAATACCAATATTGTTGAGCAAATAGCCGGCAAGAGTCAGCACACCCAAAATAAATGCGCTTAAAACCAGTTCCAGCATTTTAGAGGGATCAACTACCAAGTTCCAACTGCTTGGTAAAGGTAGCATCAAGCAGATAAAACTCAACAGCAGCATGGTAGTGAAGTTAATTAAAGTAAAAGTCACGGGATGGAGTTTACTAGCACAAACCCGCGTCAGAATTATGTAGGCAGCAAAAGCCACGCCAGAAAGAATGGCGGCGTTGCTTCCTAGTGAAGTATTACCGATACCTGTGCTAGGAGAACCTCCTAAAACCAACAATTCACCGCAGCAAACCGCAGCGATCGCACCGATGCGAAATAAGCTAGGGCGATCGCGGAACAGAAACCACGATAATATACCAGTAACCATCGGATAGATAAAGAACAGCGCGATCGCCATTCCCGTTGTAACTTGAGCGATCGCAATGTAGATTAGCACCTGAGACAAAAACAAAAAGCCCCCACTCACAATCGACAACAGCAAAATCTGCTTTGTCGCTGCATTAGTAGATGTGGGATTTCCTCGAACTGAATCAGCCAAGTTTCCCAAGTCTTGCCATAATCTGGGATGCAGTATAGGAGACAACAGTACCATCAGTGGTACCACTACCATAAACCGTAGCGTCAAAATTAACAAAGTATTGCCCAAAGTCGGCGGCAGCAAGCGCTCTACCTCTAATACTCCAAAAATCTGGGAACCTTCGTGGAAAATTATCTTAATGGCTACGTTGTAAAGCGACGACACCACTGCTGATAAGACAATCAGCAACAAACCGATTTGGCTCGGCGATAAACCTGAAGAATTACGCGATCGTTGTAGCGGGGGGTTTTCTCCCGGCTGCGGCTCTAGTACAGTATGAGTTGGAGTTTTAGCTTTACTCTGTGACACGTTCCGGCGAAGAACAGAAATTGGTTCGGTAGCGTTTCTCCTGCGTGAAGGTGGTATTGCTCCCGGCTGTGGCTCTGATGCAGTCGGAGGCTCTGATGTCGTTTCTCTTGGCCACAAGTCCTTGCTGGGGACAGACATGGGTTCGGTGGCATTGTCCTTTAGTGGCGGAACGACAGCAGCAGGAGCCTCTGATGTCGTTTCTCTTGGCGACAAGTCTTTGCTGGGGACAGAAATTAGGTTTGCGCCGTTTTCTCTAACAATCGGCGGCTGTGATGTCGTTTCCCTTGGCGACAAGTCTTTGCTAGGAACAGAAATTGGGTTTGCAGCGTTTTCTCTAACAATCGGTGGCTGTAATGTCGTTTCCCCTTCTGAAAACTTATTAGGGATTAGGGAAATTGGCTCAGGGGAATTTTTTACTACTTCGCCAAACTGCGGCGGGGATGTCTCAAAAGAACTGTTTTTCTCTGGCTCTGTAAACTGCAAAACAGTAGGTGTCGCTGCTGTTGTTGGTTTGCGTGAAGTTTCTTCTATAGTTTTTTCTAGTTCTCCGTGCAGACGATTGACAAACTCTGTCAAAATCGTTTCCCCTTGCTGCTGCTGGCTGTACATCCGTGACAACTGTTGGGAAAGATTACTTTGATAGTTCTTCAGCTCTTGTTGCAGTGAATTAAAAGTGATAGTAACAGTATCATCCAGGCTGCCAAACATATGTTCGACTTTTTCGTTAATTTCACCTACTACATTGCTATTCACATCAGCGGACTTTAGCGCCGCTTGTTCGTAAGACTTGCCCTCTATAGTTTGGTTCGCTAAAGTTGCCAGAGAGGATTGTAGTTGTGAAGATATATGTTTTGCTAGAACTTCTGCCAGTTGACGAATTAACACTTGCTGCTCAGTGATTTGCCGCACTTGTTGTAAATGCTCTTTTTCTTCTAGCAAGCTTTGAATGTCATCAGATAATCGGTTTTTTTCTGACTGAAGCCGCTTGACATCTTCCTGCAACGCTCTGAGGACATTCTGCTGGAGATTTTCTAAATCCTCAACTACAGCCCAGAGAGCATTTTCTGCTGCTCTGGATAGCTCGCCTCTGACTCGCGGGTTTTCTGGTTGCTTCTCGAATCGCCCCATTAGCTTTTAACCTCTAACACCTTGACGATAAAGCTGCTTCCCGTGCACTTTATTAGCGCTCATACTAATTTCCTGTATTTTGTCAGATAAATTAAAAATTTTAACAGTACTTCCGCATTTCAACGTAATTCTGTCATACTGAACACAGGTTGGCAAAGCATCAAATTTGCTCCAGTGCTTACAGACCATGTTCTCTTCAGCATTAACAAGTATCTGGTCAGTTTAATTTCCATCAATAATATTCGCCAATGAGATTTTTGCTTTTAAAAAAATCTCACTCCAAATAAATATTGATTGTTTTGCTGCCAATAGTGATTGTCAAACACTTGCAGATGCGTGCGCGTAGACGGAAACCGACTCGTTGCTAGACATTGCCACAAAATTGTTTGACTTGCGAAACTAGCTGTAAATTTGTGTGGAATGTAACTTGTGTGACAATTTACATCTCTAAATTGAGATTAAAGCATCTTTCTGTGGAAATTTAAAGTTACGCTATCCCCTGCACATCATTCTAATGAATGAGCTGCAATTGTGCAAAAATACGCTTTTTTAGCGTTGTTGCAGTTTAGTAGAACTTACGCAAAAGTACACGCGCTCAGGGGCAATTCATGAACATTGGTGTCAACTTAACGTGAAAGCCTAGTCTGATAAGCATTTCAAAATTTTTCGATGTACCACCTAGATTTTGATCCCCCCTAACCCCCCTTAAAAAAGGGGGAACTAGAGTCTTTTGCCCCCTTTTTAAGGGGGTTGGGGGATCTAAAACCACGATAAATTGAGTGTTTGAGCTTAAGTTGACACGTATGATTGATGAATTGCCCCTACCTGAAAATAAGGGTTTCGGCTATTGTCTGCATAAGTCCTGTTTATGTTCAAACTTAGAAAAATATTAATAATTCTTACAAGAATAAAATCCGGGCGATGCTAAAGATGGCAGCGCTAAGGATAGCACTTATGGGGATTGTAATTAGCCATGCGGCGGCAATGCCTTGTAATGTTTGGAACTTAATCGACTTGACATTCTGTACAAGTCCAATACCAACGACACCGCCGACGAGAGCGTGGGAGGTGGAGACTGGTAAACCTAGCCGGGAGGCGATGAGGATGGTGGTAGCAGTAGCAAGTTCGGCACAAAATCCACTACTAGGTTGCAAGGCAATGATGTTTTCGCCAATGGTGGCGATGACTTTTTTACCCCAGACGGCTAAACCACCTACTATACCAGCACCGCCAAGGATTAAAATCCAAATGGGGATAGTGATTCCATCTGTAGGTACGCTACCAGTGCGATTGATGTAAACGATCGCAGCTAAAGGAGCGATCGCATTTCCCATATCATTGGAACCATGAGCAAAAGCTACAAAGCAAGCACTCAGCAGTTGGAATCGGGCGAATAATCTTTCTACGGGATTGGGCATTGGGCATTGAGTAGATTCTTCTTTTTGCCTTGTTGTCCCGTTGTCTCCCAATTGTTGCCAACTAATGATTGTGAGTCCAACTGCTGCTATTGCACCCGTTAATAGTGGGATGTCGTAAGCAGGGATTTTGAAACCAACTTGCTCAATCACAAAATTGGTTAGCGGTTCAGTCAGCGATGGTAATACAATCACGCCGAATACACTTAGCAGCAGAGTACTCAACCAAGGAATCCACTCTTGTAACTGCACTACTTGATTGGGTTGATCCAAAATCCAGTGTTTGATTTGACTGTAGAATAAAGCCGCGATCGCACCACTGATTACAGGCGTTAAAATCCAGCCTACGGTGATTAATCTAATTGATGACCAATCAATTGCATCTACTCCCAAAGCTACCCAACTAAATCCAGCGATCGCACCAACAACCGCATGAGAAGAGGATACAGGTAAACCGCGTGATGTGGCAATTTGCAACCACACACCACAAGAAATTAGTACCGTTACCATCCCAACAACGAATATTTGCGGTGTAGCTGCGAATAAGGCGGGATTAGCAATTTTCGTTGCTAGAGTTTCCGTTACCTCATGTCCAAACAATACAGCACCCGTAAACTCTAATACCCCAGCAATAATTAGTGCTTGTTTGAGAGTAACAGCTTTGGAACCTACAGAGGTTCCCATCGCATTAGCAACATCGTTTGCTCCGAGATTCCAGGCGACGTAGAAAGCTAATAAAGCGACGAAAAGTAGAGTATAGGGCATATATGGGCAGTTAAGGGGCATGGGAAAGATGAAGTTGAGCCTCTGAACTCGGAAGTTGAGCCTCTGAACTCGGAAGTTGCACCTTTGAACTCGGAAGTTGCACCTTTGAACTCGGAAGTTGAGCCTCTGAACTCGGAAGTTGCACCTCTGAACTCGGAAGTTGCACCTTTGAACTCGGAAGTTGCACCTTTGAACTTCAGACTTCTAGTTTTAACACTCCCTCATCTTCTTTATTCTGGATAAATCAAGATTTTATAAGTATCCGGTGTGGGTGCGATCGCCTGTTCGACAGCTGCTGATAAATTTTTTAATGGATAGCGATCGCTAATCAACGCTTTTACATCAATTCGCTGATTAAATACAATATCAGCTGACAAATTCTGAAGCCGATAAGATGAGCTATAACTGCCGATCAAGTCAATTTCCCGACGATAGAGGATATTAGGGTTGATGGGAATTTCCACCTCATCAGGGAATTCCGCAAAAAACAAGATTTTGCCACCTTTGCGGGTATTATCAAGTGCTTGAAAGAAAGCTTTCTCGCTAGGAACAGCCAGCAAAGTAACATCAACACCCAATCCACCAGTCAAAGCAGAAATTTTGGCGGATAAATCGGCATCACGGGCATCAAAAGCCGCATCTGCACCGACACTCAAGGCTTTTTCAATTCTAGAAGGTAGTAAATCAGTAGCGATCGCATTTGCTCCAAAATACTTCACCAACATGATAAACATTAACCCAATTGGCCCAGCACCAGTAACTAACACGGTTTGTCCTGGAGCAATTTGGGCTTTTTTCACTGCCTTCAAACAGCAGTTAGTTGGTTCGACAAAACTCGCTTCTTCAAAACTGATATTATCCGGGATGGGAATTAGCCCACCGTTTTGGACAATATGGCCAGGTACTTTGACATAATCGGCAAAGCCGCCGCCACTGGCGTTAAAACCTGCGGTTGTCGAGATGTTTTTGTAAACATCGCACATAGAGAAATTATCATTTAGGCAGTAGGCACAACGCATACAAGGGATATGGTGCATTACTGCTACCCGTTGTCCAACTTGCCAACCTTTGACATCATCGCCTATTGCTGCGATCGTGCCGGCGGTTTCATGTCCAAAAATGCGCGGCGGTTCATATAGCGGATAACGAATTTTTTTAATATCTGACTGACACAACCCTACAACCCGCACCTGTACCAGCACTTCATCTGGTTCCAGGGTTGGAACTGGGATATCTTCGTAAGATAGTTGATTAACGCCTCGAAATACCTGTGCTTTCACGTTGCTTTTTCCCCACTCAACGATACTATATGTAACATTTAGTGGTTCAGGTTAGGTTATGAAGTTTGGGATTTAATGTTGCTTGTAAATCTTGGTACTTCTCTACTGAGTAATTCTAGAAGCTCAAAAAAACTCATGGGTGGCTTTTTGAGACTGTTGCTGTAATACCCCAATCACTTGTTGCGGATAGAGATTATATAATACAGTTAAAAAGTCATCTGGAGATTTGGCTTTGACTTGCCAAAGTGCTAAATCTTGATCTTGAAAATGCTTCAGGTTTGAAGTGACAATTATATCAGCCTTAGCTACCACAGCAGCAGCCAGAACATGGCGATCGTTAGGGTGATTTGTCATTAATTGAACGATATTATCAGGAACTGCGATTATTGCTGTGGGAAAAGCTTCTTTAATTCTCCCTTCCAGTCTCATAGCTTGAGTAGTTGTGAGTCTACCTGTATTTACTAGATTACGAGTTGCGCCATCAAGTATTTCTTGTGACCAATGTGGTACATATAACCTAGCCTCAGACATACATAATAGGGTATCTCGTAAGTACATAGGGAACAGTACACAAGAATCTAGCACAGCAAGATACATAATACTCAGTAAATAATCAGAACATCCTACTCATAAAATCCTAACTCTTGGCTTTCGGCTATTAATTCATCTAACAATTGTCTACGTTTAGTATCTCTTTGCTGTTTATATTTGATTAAATCCTCAAATTTAACCCGTCTATGAGTTCCTAGTAGAATGTAAGGAAGCTCACCCTGCTCTAATAATTTAATTAGATAGGGACGTGATACATTCAACAAATCAGCCGCTTGTTGCGTTGTTAGTTCTGGATTATGTGTAACTATAGATACATTTTGACCTAATGCCATTACCTGCACTACTTGGCGTAATACATGATATACAGAATCAGGAATAGTCATTTCTTCGCCGTTTGCTGCAACTAATTTCAGTTGACTATTTTCCTGATTGAGTATATGTTCAAGTTGCTTAATGGCTTCAGCTTCGGCTTCTATAATAATGCTGGAATCAATAGGCAGATTTTGGTTAGATAGGAAGGTATTCATAAAGAGGGTTAGCTTGGTATCTTATTTTGATTTTATTACACAAACGCTGGATATAAAGTCACCCGGTAATAAAAGGAAAGCGATATCTACGATGGGCTACGCCTACGCAACAAATTTAAGCAATCTCCTTGATAAAGAGTAACTTCAGGGGAATCTAGATATATTGTCATCACTAAAACTAAAATCTGTTAGACCAATAACATAGCATCCCTCTACCGCAATTTTTATTTTTAAACACATTTGTATTAAGTTCTACTAAACTAAACGCTCAACAAACTCTGTGTGTTCTTGTGAATTTAACCCTTGTTGTAGCACGGCTAAAACTTTTGTCATATCTCCTGTAATTAGTGAGGTGACAGCTAACCACAAACCTGGAAATACTCGACTCTTAATCACACCATCTGCATCTGCTACGAGTAACAAATATTCACCATTTTGCAAATAGAACCAGTCGAATTTATTCTCTAAAGTCTGCCAGACAATATATTCCTGCACTCCGTTGCGACGATAGGCACGTTTCTTGTCGTACAAATCAATAGATGCACTACTGGCTGCTACTTCTGCAACTAATTCCGGTGAGCCTTCTACGTAATCATCTTTACTGATTTGTGCCTGTCCCCTAGTTGGTTTATCTATCAACAGCAAAACATCAGGCTGTGGTTCATTGTCTAAATCTAAGCGCACGGTAGCATTGTCGCCTAGCTCCACACCTGGAGTAGAAACTTTGTAATTTCCTAGCCAGACAATTAAGTTTCCATGAGGTTGGGCATGACTTCTAAAACGCAGTGGTGATGCCACGTAAACGACTCCTTCGATTAATTCTGCTTTTTTATGGGGCATTGCTGTATAACGACGCTCAAATTCGTGACGGGTTAAGCGATCGCCACTTTCTAAAGGAGGGATAAAAGCGCTATTATTTAAGCCATGTTCCACATAAGTAGCCATTAGAATCCTAATGTTTCATACAAAGGAGTTATATCTTGAATCTAACATAATGGAGCGCTATGTCTTCTCCTGTGGTCGGTACTGCGCGTAACTTTACTATTAACGCCCCTTGCTATCTTCGTTTAAGGAAGATAACTTAATCCGCCGACTTTCACGCGATAGTGGCACTAAAACTGGGGCTTGATTTTGAGCATTGTTTTCTTTAAGGCTTTCTACCACTTTAGATAGTTGTGCAATTGTCAATGCTTCAAATACGCTACGCAAAGGTAACTCCACACATAATGTATCGCGCACTCTAGAGACAAGCTGAGTTGCCAGTAATGAATGACCGCCTAATTCAAAGAAATTATCATAAATTCCTACGCGCTTAAGTCCCAAAACCTCAGCAAAGATTTTCACTAGCACTTGTTCAACAGGAGTTCGAGGTGCGATGTAATTTTCAGGCAATTGAGGCTTAACTGCATCATGAAATGTTTTTAAAACGCGGCGATTGACTTTACCATTAGCTGTTAGAGGTAAAGACTCCAATACTACAAAAGCTGATGGCATCATGTACTCAGGCAGTTTTTGTGTTATGTAAGTCTGCAACTGCGGCACTAACTTACGCGCTGCTTTGGCTTGTAAGGGATTATTGGCGTAAGATTGCCAGGGGCGAGAGTGAGTCGTACTATGTGGGAAAATAGTTTTTTTACCTACTCCATCTTGGCGGACAAATACCACATCATAATGTCCTTCAATACTTGAATGTGACCAAGTAATATCAACCTTATAAGGTACATTCAGGGCATAAAAATCTTCTGGTTCTACTCCAAAATGCTCAAGTTCTTCTAAAGCTTTACGTATTTGACCTACAGTTTTAAAACTTTCTACGTCTGATAGCCATTCTGCTGTTTTAACTGCTGATATCACCCGCGCATTAGGTACATTAATAATGCTTAATATTTCTGGTTGATTCTCAATTAATAACTGACGCACTGCTGAGACTGTGAGATTATGTTCTGACCAGTTCAGCACTGAATAGTTTTCAGGATTATTAACAGTTTTGCCATCAATCTGAAGAATCACATTGTAACGAAAATCAGTTAACTCATTATGATGTTTACCGCGCATCAGTTGAATTTCTACATGATTAATTTGCGGCAAACGTTGCTTTATTGCGCTAAAAAAAGCTGGGTCAATGACTAACTCTGTCTCTTGAAATATCTGCATTTCTACCCGTTGCTGCAACTCTAAGCGGGTAAGGGAAGGTTCAGCTTGATACAGTTGCACTGACGCATGGAAAGCTTCCAGGAGTGGCAAACTACGCACATCTCCTATGAAGATAAAGCCACCTGGGGCAATTGTCTTCACAGCACCTTCTAATACGCGAATCAGATAATCAATAGTCGGAAAATATTGTACAACCGAGTTCAGAATTACTGCATCAAAAGCTGCTGTTTCTACTTTCTCGAAGTCAGTAGCCATTTGCTGATACAGTGTTACCTGCGGCATTTCTTGCTTTTGCAAATGCTGCTGAATGTAGTTAAGTGAAACTGGGGAAAAATCTGTTCCCCAATATTTAGTGCAGTGAGGTGCAATCCTAAACAGAATCAAACCTGTTCCACAACCAATTTCTAATACTCGTTTGGGTTGCAAAGTTAAAATCTGCTCGACTTGGTTATTCACCCACTCACGCATTTGCTCTGCTGGAATAGGCTGATTTGTGTAACTACTATTCCAGCCGACAATATTCAATTTTGGCTCGGAATCAACAGGTTGATTATAAGTTTCGTTATAGAGCATCTGCCATTGCAAAACTTGCTCATTCTGCAATTGTATATTATCCTGTACGCTGCTGTATTCGCTTTTTGGTACTACATAAGCTACTAGGCGCTTTTCCCCATTATCCTCATGAATTATCACTACAGTTTGCTGCACTGCTGGATGCTGACTCAGTACGGCTTCAATTTCTCCCAACTCAATGCGGTAGCCACGAATTTTTACCTGCTCGTCGAGGCGACCTAAAAATTCAATGTTGGCATCTAGTCGATAGCGAACTAAATCACCTGTTTTATAAAGTCGTACTTTTAAGTTATTAGTAAAAGAATGTTCAATGAAGCATTCAGCAGTTAAGGCAGGACGGTTTAAATAACCTCGTGCCAATCCATCACCACTTATATACAACTCTCCTGATACACCGATAGGTACTGGTTGTAAATGTTTATCTAGTATGTAAACTTGGGTGTTAGCGATCGCACCACCAATCGCAGGTGCTAAACTCTCTTTATTATTAACAGAAATATGACCCGAAGTTGTCACCACCGTGTTCTCAGTTGGACCATAATTGTTAACTAACTGGAAAGGATGAGCAGCTAAAGGATATTGATTTAATCTGTCGCCACCTGTAAGTAATATTCGTAAAGCTGCGTTATTAGGAAAATCTAATAAGAGAATTTTCTCTGCTAAAGGAGTTGGTAACAAGGTAATTGTTATCGCTTTTGATATTAGCCAATCTCGTAGATGCTCAGGTATTTGCCTGGTTTCATCATCTACAAAATAAATGCTTGCCCCAGCACTAAGATAAGGCCAAATTTCCCAACCGCAAGCGTCAAAGCCAACTCCGCAAATCTGCGTTGCTCGGTCAAGGGGTGAAACTGTAAACGCTTTTTGATGCCAAAAAACTAGATTTAATAATCCTCTATGTTCAATTTTAACCCCTTTAGGTTTTCCAGTTGAGCCAGAGGTATAAATGACATAAGCGAGGGTATCTACTTTAACTTGGCTGGTCAGATTATCTTCAACTTCTTGATTAATAATTTCCCAATCTTTATCTAAACAGATTATCTGTGAACTATAGTTTATCAGAGGTTCAAGCCATCGCTCGTGAGTTAATAAAACTGAGACTTGAGCATCTTCAAGCATAAAGTTTAAACGTTCAGATGGATAGCTCGGATCTAAAGGTACATAAGCTCCACCTGCTTTCAGAATGCCCAACATCCCGATTACCATATCAAAAGATCGTTCTACACAAAGCCCTACTAAAACTTCAGCTTTAACTCCTAATTTTTTTAGATAATCTGCAAGTTTATTGCTGCGTATATTTAACTCTTTATAGCTGAGTTCCTCATCGCCAAATACTAACGCAGTTGCATCAGGATTATGCTCTACAACGCTCTCAAATAACTGATGAATACATTTATCTTGAGGATAATCTAACTGAGTATTGTTGTATTCAACTAATAAATTATATAACTCAGATTCGCTTAAAAGTGGTAATTGTGCAATTCGCTGTTCTGGATTTGCAACTATACTTTCTAGTAATATTTGAAAGTGTTCTAGCATCCGCGTGATGGTAGCATCATCAAATAAATCAGTGCTGTAAATTACAAAACCACTAATTCCTTCTGAGCTATCTGCCCATAACCCATTTTGAACCTTTGGCTCCCACAAGTGCAACTCCAAATCAAAGCGCGTTGTTTCCGTTTCAAATGGTAGCGGACTTAAAGTTAAATTAGGTAACTCTAAGGCTGACATCGGCGCATTTTGGAGCGCAAAAACAACTTGAAATAGCGGATTTTGATTTAAATTCCGCTCTGGATGTAGTTCTTCTACCAGCTTTTCAAAAGGTAAATCTTGGTGAGCATACGCCCCGAAAGCTACCTCTTTGACTCGACTCAATAATTCCCGAAAAGTTGGGTTTCCACTTAATTGGGTACGCAATACTAAGCTATTGACAAAAAAACCAATTAATCCCTCAATTTCACTCCGATTACGATTGGCAATAGGTGAACCAATAGTAATATCTTCTTGTTGTGTATAGCGGTAAAGTAAAATTTGGAATGCTGCTAGTAGGGTGATAAATAAAGTTACCCCTTCTTGCTGCCCAAGAGCTAAAAGTGCTTCGCTCAAACTTTTTGATAATTGCAGAGATTGCCTTGCGCCCTGATAACTTTGAGCAGCTAGTCTTGGTCTGTCGGTTGGCAGATTTAGCATAGAAATGCCGTCTAATTGCTTCTGCCAGTAACCGAGTTGCTTTTCTAATACTTCCCCTTGCAACCATTGACGTTGCCAGTATGCAAAGTCTGCATATTGGATTGTAAGTTCCGGTAGAGGAGAAGGCTGATTATTGAAAAAAGCTGTGTAAAGTGCTGCTATCTCTTGAATCAACACCCCAATAGACCAACCATCAGAGACAATATGGTGCATAGTCAGCAGCAGAATGTATTCTGTCTCATCCAACCACAGCAGTTTTACTTGCAGCAACGAATCAGTTGATAAATTGAAAGGACGTTGAGCTTCTTGGGTAGTGAGTCGTCGTGCTTGTATTTCTCGTTCGGCTTGTGACAGTTGCCGTAAATCTATTACTGGTAAAGTAATAGTTAGCGTTGGATTAATTACCTGAACTGGTTGCCCTGATTGCATGACAACAGTGGTGCGTAAAGCTTCATGTCGTCGCACAATTTCGTTAAAAGTTTGCTCTAGCGCGGCTTTATTTAGCGAACCTATTAAATGTAGTGCTAGTGGAATGTTATAGAAAGGATTATTAGGAATTAATTGGTCAAGAAACCACAGCCGTTGTTGAGCAAAGGAGAGGGGAAGATTTCCTAACCGCGAAATAGATACGAGAGGTTTAAAGCTGTGGTTATTAGTACGATTAGTTACTTCTAAAAATTCAATAATTTCTGCTTTACGCTCTTGAATTTCTGCACGCAATTCTGCTGTAAGAGTTCCTTCCGGCGCGTTACAGCGAAACTTTTCACCATCGACAAAAACTTGAATATCTAAGCTGCGAAGATAAGATAAAAACTCAACCGTATTCAAAATTATACCCCTTCGCAACTGTTATTAACGCGATGTGCGACTTATTTTTAGAACCCCGCTTCCATTCCTCTTCCCGTTGGCGTCAGCCTGTCGTCAGACAAGCGGGGAGAGCCTTTGATACTTGCTCCCCAACGCTAGTAGGGAAGGGGTTGGGGGTTAGGTTTGAGAGAAAGTTGTACACGGCGTATTGTTACTTAATTTAAGACAGAAGGCACTGAATGCAAGGATTTTAGATTGTTTAATAAGCTCTTTAACGTTTTGTAACTGGATAGTTATTTGCGCCAACTTGCACTGCTTATTACCTAACCCAGCATTTTTATCACACTTATAAGACTGTATAAATCATTCTTGGGAATGAAACTTAGATGATTATAACTATGATATGAAGCTAAAAGACAACGCAGTTAATAAGGTATCGCAAGGTTTAGGCTCATGATATTCATGCCTCATAATTTTCTGTTTATATGGCTGATTCAACTGCTGTCGATTGGGGTAATTTGCGGGGGGGGCTACATTCTCTATGAGTGGTATGAACGAGAACTTGTAGGAACATTTTACTTAGTGGCTGGGCTAGTAATGGTTCTGTGGTCTGTTGCCGGTCGTTTTATTAGTTTGCCACTGCTGCGCCGTCCTGGAGCCGATGAACCTAAGTTTATGCGTAGCGAAACCGTGCAGCGTTTGCCACGACCGGATGGTAGTGTACTGCAAGTAGAGTTTTTTGGCCCCGAAGATGGTCAACCGATTATCCTTTCACACGGTTGGGGGCCGAACAGTAGTATATGGTATTATGCCAAGCGACAACTGAGCGATCGCTTCCGAATAATTGTTTGGGATCTACCAGGGCTAGGAAAATCCACTAAACCGAAAAACAATGATCACTCTATTGAAAAATATGCCCGTGACTTGGAAGCTGTGGTTGCGTTGGTGACAGCCACTCCCAAAGGGAGTATCGCAGGGGATAAACCAGTTATTCTGGTAGGACACAGCATGGGTGGAATGATTAACTTGACATTCTGTCGCCTGTTTCCAGAGCAATTAGGGAGTCGGGTGGCTGGCTTAATTCTTGTAGATACTACTTACACTAATCCGGTAAAAACTTGTATCTTTAGCAATTTGGTACAAAAATTACAGAAACCGCTACTCGAACCTGTCTTGTACCTGACTACTGTGCTGTGGCCAATTTTTTGGTTGATGACTTGGCTCTCCTATTTGAATGGTTCGCTGTACATCACCGTCGAACTATCTGGATTTACGGGTACTGAAACACGGGGTCAACTAAGTTTTGCAGGTTTATTATCAGCATTGGGTTCGCCTGGGGTTCTGGCGCGTGGCACACTGGGAATGTTCAACTTTGATGAAACAGAAACACTTGCAACTATTAACGTACCTGTGTTGGTTGTTTGCGGCAATTCAGATATAGCAACTAAACCTGTTGCCAGCGATCGCATGAAAGCTGAATTGCCTTACTCTCAAAGAGTCACTCTAAAACCAGGTGGACACATGGCATTAATGGAACAAAATCAGCAGTTTGCCGAAGCAGTCAGCACGTTTTCTGCTAGCTGCTTATAAGTGGGGTCACTATGCCAAAAGTGGAAAATCGGATGAACCGGTTAAAATCCTTGGGATAGGACTACTATACAATATCTAAATCTGCTTACTATCGAACAGATGTTATCTAAACTAAGAGTTCAGCACTATAAGAGCCTCTTCGATACCGAAGTAGCTTTAGAGCCATTAACCGTATTCATTGGGCCTAATGGTTCTGGAAAGTCGAACATTTGTGAAGCTCTTGCTGTACTATCTGATTTTCTCCAAAATCTGATAGCTACTAGAGATAATAATTATGTAATAAGTCTTTTTGCACAGTCTTTAAATACTATAAGCAAGAACCAGCCGAGCATTGAATCTAAATTCTGGCATGGAAAGGCAGATTATTTTTTGTTTGAGGTCAGTACCCTTACTACAACAGAAAGCACTCCTGAGCAAGAATCTAAAGAAGTTTTAAATCTATTACTTCATCTTGATTATCCTCAGCGAACATTGAGGATAGAAAATATTATCAATTCTGAATATACAAAGGAACCAAGAGAATATTTAGTTGCTATTAAATATCCAGATTCTCCACTTGCCAATGCCTTGAGAAAGGTTAGTATTTATGATTTTGCCCCAGTTGATCTCTCTAGTAAAGCCGTATCAACTGGTAGTATGGACAGGACTGGACAAGGAATTACTTATGCTCTAGTTGATATTTTGCACGCTAATCGTAAAGGTTTTGATGAATTAGAGGAACGTTTGACGCGGCTCGTTCCTAACATACAAAGAATTGTCTTGCCTCGTGGAGACAATCAAACCTTTTTACTAGAATTGATTGATAGATATTCAGAACACCATATTCCCGCTTATGACATCTCAGATGGAACACTTAGAATCCTAGCTTTCCTAACCGCGCTGTATCAAGAGAACACTCCAAGTATCATTTGCTTTGAAGAAATAGAGAATGGAGTTCATCCTTGGCTGCTGCACAAAATGATAGAGTTGTTGAAAATTGTCTCGACAGAAGGAATTACTGGCAAGCCTGTTCAAGTTTTAATCACAACTCATTCTCCTGTACTACTAAATTATATTGAACCTCATCAAGTACGTGCTGTTGAGCTAGATAACGAAGGTAAAACCCAAGTCCATACTTTACCCACAGATTCTATGCGTTTCCAGAAAGCATTGGAAGCTTATGATGGAGAGTTAGGTGAGCTTTGGTTTACGAATACATTTGGAGGCAATCCGGTATGAATCGTCCGATTCGTATTGGGCTAATTGCTGAAGGGGAGGCAGAACTGGGAGCAAGTATTCCGTATATCAAACCAGAAGACGGTGGAAAGGTTATTGAAAGAAATAATGAAGGGGGACTTCATACCTTAATTAGGCGAGAGCTTAAAACTGCTGGATTACCTGATTGCAATTTTGTACAGAGACACCCATCAATCAGTGAAAGTAAGTGTTTTAAACGAAGAGTCGGACATTCAGTTTTAGATCCAAAATATTTAGCACAGATAGTTATCTCTTGGAAACCGGAGGAGGTAGACATGATCCTCATTGTGGTTGATGCGGATGATAACCTATCTCAAAGGCAGCGGGATTTAGAGCGTGCTTTGAATAAGATTCGTGACTATCACTTAGATGTCAACGAGCAACCAATCAATAATCGTAGTGCAGGAGGTTTAGCGATTAGAAATTTTCAGACGTGGTTGCTGGCTGACACTCAAACTATTTCAAAGATTTTAGGTGTAGAGCTTGAACAATTTGAAGATTTAGAAGATTTAGACAATACAAAAGATATTTTAGAGAAAGCGATCGCAGAATCAACTTATCTCTCTGGAGAAAGTAGCAATCAACGTCCGCTTCAAATTCGATGGAACTTAGCATCTGAGATTGATTTAGCTATTATCAAAACTTGCTGTCCGAATGGATATGCTGGTTTTGCACTATATTTAATGGAGGCTGTAAAAGTGGTTGTAGATGTGATTACAGATATGTAGGATTCCTCACTATATACCCATTTTCTGTATAGCCAATGTCAATTTATAATGAGAATTAGCAGATTATTTCCAAGAGTTGTGAGATAAAATTTTGCCGTTTTGACACGCTCATCTTTAACTCAAGCGTTTCTCCTCAAAATTCCACGTCTTCTCGTTCCTGACCCGTAGTTGCAACTTTATCTAAACCTTTTGCTGCCCAACAGATTGTGTCAATGTACCTAGCAAGTTGTTCTACAGTCGGTGCTTCAAACAAATTGCGTACAAGTAAATCTATTTGGAAGGTATCCCGGATGCGGGAAGTTAGCTGAGTCGCTAGTAGAGAATGACCGCCCAATTCAAAAAAATTGTCGTGAATGCCTACTTGCTCTTTTCCCAAGACTTTAGCCCAAATTTGGGCAAGTAACTCTTCGACTTGCGATCGCGGTGCCACATAATCTTGATTATTGAAAGTAATTGTATCAGGTGCGGGTAAAGCACGGTGATCCACTTTGCCATTAGGTGTTAAAGGTAGAGATTTTAGCACTACATAAGCTCTTGGCATCATGTATTGTGGTAACTTTTCTTTAAGAAATTGACGAAGCACGTCTTGCGTCGGCATCTGTTCCAGGTTGGGAACAATATAAGCCACCAAGTACTTATCATCAGGTACATCCTCAGCAGCAATAACAACAGTTTCTCTCACTGCTGAATGTTGACTCAACACCGCTTCAATTTCTGACAACTCAATGCGAAAACCCCGAATCTTTACTTGATTATCAACACGACCTAGAAATTCAATATTGCCATCTGGTAAATAGCGAGCTAAATCACCCGTTTTATAAAGACGTGTTTTTGGTTTATTATTAAAAGAATGAGTAATAAAGTATTCAGCAGTTAATTCAGTGCGATTAAGATATTCTCGCGCCAGTCCCTCACCACCAATATATAATTCGCCAGTAACGCCAATAGGCAAGGGTTGTAAATGGGTATCTAATATATAGATTTGCGTATTTGTAATGGGACGACCAATAGGAAAAGATGTGCTTGACTCTGAAAACTTTTGTACGTAATAATAAGAAGAAAAGGTTGTATTTTCTGTAGGACCGTAAACATGAATTAAATGTTTTGGCGCACCATCTCTAAGAATCTTTTTAATCCATCTTGTATTAACAGTCTCGCCACCAAACAGTAAATATTTCAAGGTAGCAAAAGCTTGCGGAACATCTCTAGCAATCTGTTGAAACAAGGCGGTAGTCAAAAACAGAACGTTGATACCTTCTTTTCGTAGTTGTAATGCAAACTCGTGAGGCGAAAGAGTTACATCTTTACTAATTCCCACAAGTTGAGTGCCGTTAAGTAGCGCTCCCCAAATCTCGAATGTAGCAGCATCAAAAGAAACGTTTGAGGCTTGGGCGATTTTATCGAATGGTGACAATTTTATATAGTTAGTATTGCACACTAACCTATTTACAGCTTTGTGAGGTACAGCAACTCCCTTGGGTTTGCCTGTAGAACCAGAGGTGTAAATAACATAAGCTAAATTCTCACTATTTAAATCGCTTTTGAGATTGTCTTCCTTTTCTTGAGTAATCACTTCCCAGTCTTTATCTATAGAAACAATTGGATTTGAGAAACCTTCAAAATGCTTGAGCAAGTTTTCTTCTGTCAACAATACTGAAACTTGTGCATCCTCAAGCATAAAATTTAGGCGCTCTTGAGGATAACTGGAGTCTAATGGAACATACGTTCCGCCTGCTTTCAGAATACCCAACAACCCGATGATCATTTCTATAGACTGTGAAATACAAATGCCGACTAAAACTTCTGAACCTACTCCGATTTTTTGTAAGTGTTGTGCTAGTTTATTGCTGCGAGTATTCAACTCTTGATAAGTGAGTTGCTCGTTAGCAAAATTTATTGCTATCGAATCAGGATACTGCTGTACCTTTTCTTCAAACAATTGATGGATACACTTATCTTTAGGATAATCTGCTTGGGTGTTATTCCATTGCACCAATACCTGATGTCGCTCCACTTCACTTAATAACGGTAAATTTGCAATTTGTTGTTCGGGATTTGCAACAATGCCTGATAACAGAGTTTTAAAATGTTCCAGCATCCGGCTAATGGTGGCTTGATCAAACAAATCTGTATTGTAAACCATTACGCCTCGAAGACCTTCAGAATACTCCCAGTTTCCACCCCATAAGCTCCTAAAATCCTCAGAACATTTCCAAAGATGTAGTTCCAAATCAAAGCGCGTTTTTTTTAAGTCAATACTCATAAAGCTAGGTACTAATCCAGGCAGTTCAAGCGCTGACATTGGCGCATTCTGGAAACCAAACACCACTTGAAATAGCGGATGGTGGCTCAAGTTCCGCTCTGGATGGAGTTCTTCAACTAACTTTTCAAATGGTAAATCTTGGTGGCTATATGCTCCTAACGTTACCTCCCTAACTCTGCCTAGTAGTTCCCGAAAAGTAGGGTTCCCAGATAAGTTGCTACGTAGCACCAAACTATTGACAAAAAAACCAATTATTCCTTCAATTTCGCTGCGGTTACGGTTAGCAATTGGCGAACCGAGCGCGATATCTTCTTGGTGTGTGTAGCGGTAAAGTAACGTTTTAAATGCTGCCAGCAGCGTCATAAATAAGGTGACACCTTCTTGCTGTGACAGCTTTTCTAGTGCATCAATGAGCTTGAGCGGTAACTCTAGAAATTGTGTTGCTCCTTGATAGCTTTGTATAGCTGGTCTTGGTTTGTCAATAGGCAGATGCAATATAGAAATACCATTTAATTGCTCCCGCCAGTATGCTAACTGGGTTTGAAGTACTTCTCCTTGCAGCCACTCGCGTTGCCAGTGAGCAAAATCGGCGTACTGAAGAGGCAGTTCTAATAGAGGCGAAGGCTGGTTTTGTGCAAAAGCTGCGTACAGCGTTCCCAGTTCCCGAATCAGTACCCCCATAGACCAATCATCACAGATAATGTGATGCATATTCAGTAATAGAATATGTTCCGTCTCGGAAAGGACGAGTAGTATTACTCGCAGCAATGGCCCAGAGGATAAATTGAAGGGATATTCTATCTCTGCGGTAATAATGCACTTTGCTTTAACCTCTTGTTCATCAGCTGGCAATTGCTGGAGGTTTAATACAGAAAGAGGTATTGTTAAGCTGGGTGCGTTAGCGCAGCTTTCCGCAGGAATCGCCTGTAAGGGTTGCCCATCCAACACAATAAAAGTAGTGCGTAAGGTTTCGTGGCGACGCACAATTTCGTTAAAAGTCTGTTCTAGTGCAGCTAACTTCAGCGAACCTGTCAACCGAATTACTGTCGGCACATTATAAATAGCATTACCAGGGATCAACTGGTCAAAGAACCATAGCCGCTGTTGAGCAAAAGATGCTGGAAACACAAAGACTTCTTCAGAAGACATATTGCTCCTTATTTAAATTTAGCGTTACTGAATTGGGTGTTGCTGAATTTGAATATGAAAGTCAAAAATCAAATATTCTCAACTCTTACCCTCTGCGCCTCTGCGTGATATAAATTCATATTTACACTCAGCAACGCCATAAACTTTGTGCTTTCTCAATACAGCCTCTTAGCTGTGTGGCAAGAACTTGAATATGGGGTTTTCTCAGCATAGTTAGGTGATTGCCAGGAATATGATGAATTTCCGTTCCTCCAACAGCTAGCTGATCCCAACCCATACTCGGATCTTCCTTGGCAATGCTTGATTGAGTCTTTGTTCTAAAAAGATTAATTTTTTTAGGGTAGGCTTGGGGAACGTAGTTGAGAACTGCTTGGCTATTGGCATAGAAAACACGAAGCATAGGACGAATCGCTAACTCGCTTAAAAGCCTTAACTTGGATTCTTCAGATATAAGGTTGACTGTGGCATCCTTTTTTAGGATACTGTTAATTCGATTCTTGGCGATCGCAATAATTAAATAAAAATAATCAAGAAAAAAGGGCCATATATATCGCGCCACTGTAGTCAGCATAAACTTCAAACCATTACCCAGAGATGGTATATTCCCCGGAATGGGTGCTAAAGTGTCAAGTACAGCAAGTAGAGCCACCTCTTCCCCAGACCTTTGGAGTTGTTGAGCCATTTCAAAAGCAACCCAACCTCCAAAAGACCAACCTCCCAAAAAATAAGGCCCTTTGGGCTGCACTCTCCGTAATGCTTCAATGTAGTGGGTAGCCATATCCTCAATGCGAGTTAGTGGAGAAGTTTTTCCGTCAAGTCCAATGGGTTGTAGCCCATAAAATGGTTGATTTTTCCCCAATTGATTAGCTAATTCGTAATAAGGAAAGACAACACCAAAAATTGGATGGATGCAGAAGAAAGCGGGATTTGAACCAGCAGGTTGAATCGGAACTAAGGGCGACCACGGCAGAGAATCTATTTCTGAGGATAGAGAAGTTGCTAAACTTTCAATTGTGGGATTTAAAAATAAACTAGATAGCGACAATTCACGCTCAAACTGCTTGTGTATCCGCTTCAACAGACGTACACTTAAAAATGAATCTCCGCCCAAGTCGAAGAAGTTATCATAGATACCCACACGCTCAACATTAAGGACTTCAGCCCAAATTTTTGCCAAGGTTAACTCAGTTGGAGTCCGGGGAGCGACAAATGCTTTATCTATTAAGCGGCTAGCCGGACTGTCAAGTTCTATTAGCGCCCAACAATCCACTTTGCCACTAGCTGTTAGCGGCAGAAAATCCAGGACTACAAAAGCTTTTGGCATCATGTATTCTGGTAATTTTTCTTTTAAGAATTTGCGTAGTAGAGACGCAACATTTTGTGTCTCTCTATTGAGAACAATATAAGCCACCAAGTACTTATCGCCAGATACATTTTCTTTAACAATTACTATTGCTTTTTGGACACTTTGATGCTGACTCAGCACTGTTTCAATTTCTGACAACTCAATGCGGAATCCTCGAATTTTTACTTGATTATCAATGCGACCGATAAATTCAATATTACCGTCTGTTTGATACCGAGCTAAATCACCCGTCTTGTAAAGTCGCACTCCATTTTTATCATTAAAAGGATTTGAAATAAACTTTTCAGTAGTTAATTCTGGACGGTTGAGATAGCCTCGTGCCAGTCCATCGCCACCAATGTATAATTCGCCAGTAATTCCAATTGGTAAAGGTTGTAAATGCTTATCTAATATATAAATTTGAGTGTTAGCAATAGGGCGACCAATGGGCGTTTTTTCACTCATAGAACTAATCTCTGCAACGGTTGACCAAACCGTTGCTTCAGTAGTCCCGTAAGCGTTAAAAAACCGACGCTGAGAGTTCCACCAAAGTTTTACAATCTCATCGGTGCAAGATTCGCCTGCACAAATAATAGTTTGCAATGCCGGAAGTGATTCTGTAGGTAGAACTGATAACACTGCTGGCGGAAGGGTGACATGAGTAATAGCTTTTTCGCGCAATAATTGTAGCAAAGGTTGTCCGGCTAGAAGGGATTCTTTGTTTGCTAAATAAAGAGTTGCTCCTGTTTGCAGTGCCATGACAATCTCAAAAATTGAGGCATCAAAACTTAATGATGCGAATTGCAGAATGCGGTTGCTCGGTTGCAAGTTGAAAACCTCAATCTGAGCTTTTGCTAAGTTGCACAATCCTCGATGCTCGATTAAAACGCCTTTAGGTTTTCCTGTGGAACCAGAGGTATAGATAACATAAGCTAGGTTGTCAGATGTTACGCAATTAGTTGGGTTTTCTTGGCTGTGTTGTGTAATAGTTGCCCAATCTTCATCTATGCAAATAATTGGATTAGAGAAGTCCTGAAAATGCTTGAGCAACTTTTCTTGTGTCAGTAATACTAAAACTTGTGCATCTTCTAGCATGAAGTTAAGACGCTCTTGAGGTAGACTCGGATCTAAAGACAGGTATGCTCCACCTGCTTTGAGAATGCCTAATATTGCGATTATCATCTCTAGCGATCGCTCTACACAAATGCCTACTAAAGATTCGGTTTCTACACCGATTTTCTGAAGATAATGTGCAAGTTGGTTGCTGCGTATATTTAACTCTTTGTAGCTGAGTTGTTCATCGCCAAATACTAGCGCGTAGGCGGAGCGTGCGTTTAACGCGATCGCATCGGGAGTTTCTACCACCTGCGCTTCAAATAACTGATGAAAACACTTGTTCTCTGGATAGTCTATTTTAGTGTCATTCCAATCAATTAATAACTCTTGTCGTTCTCCTTCAGTCAGCAAAGACAAATCTGAAAGACGCTGTTTTGGATTGGCAACAATGCTTTCTAGCAGCGTTGGAAAATGTCCCAGCATCCGGGTAATTGTAGTGTCATCAAATAAATCGGTGCTATATACCATTTGTCCTTTCAAACTATCCAAGTCCTGCCACAAATGGAACTCTAAATCAAGCTTTGCGGTTTTACTGTCGAACTCAAATAGCGAAAGCGTTAACCCAGGTAACTCTAACGTTTCAATAGGAGTGTTTTGGAGGCTAAATACAACCTGAAAAAAAGGATGGTAGCTCAAATCTCGCTCTGGATGAAGTTCCTCCACCAGCTTTTCAAAGGGCAAGTCTTGATGGCTGTATGCTCCTAAAGTTACCTCTCGGACTCGATTTAATAATTCTCGAAAGGTCGGGTTTCCTGAGAAATCTGTACGTAGCACCAAACTATTGACAAAAAAACCAATCAACCCCTCTAGTTCGCTACGGCTGCGATTAGCAATCGGTGAACCGATTGCAATATCCTCTTGCTGCGTGTAGCGATAGAGCAAAGTCTGAAACGCTGCCAGCATTGTCATGAATAACGTAACACCTTCTTGATAACCAAGTGCCTCTAGCGCTTGAGTTAAGGAGTGTGGTAACTCTAGAAATTGTTTTGCCCCCCTGTAGCTAGGAACTGCTGGTCTGAGTCGGTCTGTGGGGAAATTTAGCAGCGAAATTCCGTCTAATTGTTTTTGCCAATAAGC
The DNA here is from genome assembly GCF_041747015.1 of Nostoc sp. Lineage (GTDB taxonomy): Bacteria > Cyanobacteriota > Cyanobacteriia > Cyanobacteriales > Nostocaceae > Nostoc. Next base: position 20,582 of record NZ_JBGTFY010000427.1, on the reverse strand, counting down.
TAACTGGGTTTGTAGGGGCGATGTGCCGTTTGCTCCCACTCCTTGCAGCCACTCCCGTTGCCATTGGGCGAAATCTGCATATTGAATGGGTAGTTGTGGTAGAAGCGTAGACATCAAATATGGCTTATCCTCTGCAAAGGCTTTGTATAATACCCCCAGTTCTCTAACTAGCACTCCAATTGACCAGCCATCTGCAACAATGTGATGTAGATTTAGCAGCAGCACATATTCTGCTTCATCTAGTTGTATCAGTTTCACTCGCAGCAATGGCCCAGTGGTCAGATTGAAAGGACATTGAGCCTCTGCGGTTGCGATTTGCCGCACTTGTGTCTCACGTTCTTGACTCTCGAAATTGCGTATATCTATTAGGGGAAAAGGTATGGTTAAGCTGGGTGCGTTAGCGCAGCTTTCCGCAGCGATCGCCTGCACTAATTGCTGCTCTACCATAATAAACGTAGTACGTAAGGTTTCGTGGCGACGGACAATTTCGTTGAACGTCTGCTTTAAGGCGGTGAAGTTCAGGGAACCTGTCAGGCGAAGTGCTGTTGACACGTTGTAAAATGGATTGCCCGGTGCTAACTGGTCGAGAAACCACAATCGCTGCTGGGCGAAAGATGTAGGAAAAACGAAAACCTCTGCTTCTTCAGAAAAATTGAGTTCTTCATCATCTGCGAGACTACTGAGAATATACTGGCTCATAAGTGAATGGGTTGTGTTACAAAAAATTATTGAGGGCAGAAAACCCCTGTAAAGGTTATTAAGATACTTGTTTTGCCGTAACTCCACTCTCAGTAACAACTCTTCAGAGGCTTTCATTTAATCTATTGCTTTCGGATAAGCGGCAGCAATCAAATGGAAACTTGACACCGCCAACTAGCAATTCGGGCAATTTTTGATAAAACAGATATTGAACTGAGTCTGCTGGGGCAAAATAGAAAACATGACGATTGAATCCAATTCCTCAAATCTACCAACCCCAGAACCTATCCCAGAACACGACTTGCAGCCAGATGACTTTGACGGTGGTGCTACTGAGAATAACCTAAGTTCAGAAGCGCTAGCGACACAACAAGCCTTAGCGGCTATTTCGTCTTTGCAATCTCCGCAACATACAGATGCTCTAAAACTTGCTCGTTCTGACTTCAAGCAACCCACTACCAAGCAATTCACAGTTAAGCCCAGAGCATTGCTGATTACTTTAATAGCGATCGCCATCACCTTTATTGGAGTTATCCTCAATAACTGGATCATCGGCATTGTCGGAACGCTGATGACTCTGGTGTTATCTCTAGCGATACTATTGCCTTGGTTGCAAGAAGTTGTAAACGAGTGGTTTTCACCCCAAGAACGCACGCTGTTTGTGGCCTTTTTGGGACTAATAGTGGCGATCGTCGGCTTGATCAGGTTCACAGGCGTGGGCGATCGCTTGCTGCTTTGGGGACGCCAGATTAACTGGGACATTGCCGGGACTCTAGCAGAATGGTTTGGCGCTTTAGGACAAATTCTCATTGCCATCATCGCCGTTTACGTGGCGTGGCGACAATATGTTATTTCCAAAGACTTGACAATTCAGCAAAATCTACTGACAGTTCAGCAAAACATTATTACTCAGCAGCAGACAATTGATTCCTATTTTCAAGGCGTTTCAGACTTAGTATTAGATGAAGAAGGATTATTAGAAGATTGGCCTCAAGAAAGAGCGATCGCTGAAGGACGCACTGCGGCAATTTTGAGTAGTGTCGATGGCAGTGGGAAAGCGAAAATTCTCCGCTTTCTCTCACGTTCCAAGTTGCTGTCACCCTTAAAACGCGATGGCCGATTAGGTCGAGCCATTTTCAACGGAAGTGGCGGTTATGCGGAAGACCGACTAGAAGGTGTGCGCGTTATTGATTTAGGCGTAATGCTAGCCGCAGCAGACCTTTCTGGCACCGATTTGCGTTGGACTGATCTGAGCGAGGCTAATCTTGTCCGCGCTAATCTGAGCGGTTGTGATTTAGTAAAAGCCAACCTTTCCCGCGCAATTTTATATCATGCCAATCTCAATGCTGCTGACCTCAACGGAGTTCGCCTATTTTACGGTGTAGTAGACAAAGCATCACCCCGCAGCCGCACTCAACCACCAGATTATGAAACCGGCGAACACACTGGCGCTGTGGTGGAAAATGCCGATTTCACCAATGTGCAACGGTTGTCTGAGTCTACACGTTACTACTGTTGCGCTTGGGGTGGCGAAACAACCAGAGGCACTATTCCCGGTGGTTGTGAAGGTATTCCTAATAACTTGGGACGATATAGGAATACGATTTGATTTATGAAAAAATCTAAATATATGTAGGGTGTGTTACGCTACGCGATAACGCACCCTACATATATTTCAAAAATCAAATATGAGTCCTATAGTTATAGTAGTTATAGTTCAATACGGTTCGGTTAAGAGAATAGTAGGTTGGGTTGAGCGACAGCGAAACCCAACGAAGTCTCCATAATGTTCGGTTGAGGAACGAAACTCAACCTACGTCAGTATAGTTTTTAGGATTAACTGAACTGTATTGAGTTATATTTGAGTTCTAGATAGTCAGAATTTTGCCCAATAATTAAAGGTTTTTAGTAAAGGTTGAAGCCCTCACTACGAGCAAATTTAATTAATTTTATTTAACTATAGTGACCTGCGACAAATATCTGTTCTGCGGTTAAATTTATGTCTGGAAATGTTTGGGAGATCAGGCGTTCTGTTCCCCTAAACTGTTGTCCTTGATAAGTTCCATTGACTAACTGATAAATCGTAATTACAGGTTCTTTGGATAAGCCGATATAGCGTTTGCCTCCTAGCCCTAGATAATCTGCGATCCAATATTCCCCAATGCCTAAAGTTTCGTAATCTTCTACTTTTCGAGCATAGTCATTCTGCCAATTAGTACTGACAACCTCCACTACCAATTTTACAGACTTGCCTAATGTAATAACTGGCTCAGTTTTCCATAATGGCTCATTCGCCAAACCTGTCTGATCAAGAATCACAACATCGGGTCTAAAGGCTGAATTTTGAACCAATGGTTTAATCAGGCATTTCATCGGAATAAACCAAGGCAAGTTGAGCAGATCAATTGCTACGTTAAGCTTACAATTAATTAACCCAGCTACCTGTTCATGAAGTCCAGTGGGTTCCAAGTCAATTCGTTCTCCATCGATTAACTCGTAGTGGACATCATCCAGATAGCCAGCAACAAATGCCTCAAAGCTAAGACTACCTGCCTTGATTTGATCCAACAGATGCAATTCTTAAGTTTGTTACTTCTGGTAAGTCATCTTGCCACTCTCGAAAGAATTCTTCCGAATCAACTAACTCTAATCCATAGAGCAATATTAGTTGCTCAAGTGTGACGTTTTCCGCAGCAAGAGTTTGAGTCATAAGTTAATCGAGTAGTAAAAAAATCTACCAGTCTAGTAATTCTTGCCTTCAGGTAGGGTAAGAATTTCAACGCCATCTTCTGTCACAGCTAAGGTATGCTCACATTGAGCAGAAAGTTTGCGATCGCGCGTGACAGCAGTCCATTTATCGCCCAGAACCTCGACTTCGTAAGTGCCTTCGTTAATCATTGGCTCAATCGTAAAAACCATCCCTGGTCTGAGGCGCTTCCCCTTACCGCGAGTCCCATAGTGGGGAACATCCGGCGCAGTATGGAAAATGTTACTAATGCCGTGTCCAACAAAATCTCGCACTACAGAAAAGCCCTGTGCTTCAGCATACTCTTGAATGGCTGCACCAATGTCGCCAATGCGTGCCCCTGGTTTAACTTCAGCAATACCCAAGCGCAAACACTCTTCTGTCACCTCTACCAGCTTTCTCGTTTTTGGGGAAGGTGTGCCGACAAAGAATGTCTTAGAAGTATCGCCGTGATAACCTTCAACAATCGGAGTAACATCAATATTAATGATGTCACCTTCTTTGAGAATTTGCTTGGCATTGGGAATGCCGTGACAGATTACCTCATTTACACTAGTGCAGATCGACTTAGGATAGCCTCTATAGCCAAGGGGGGCGCTTTTTGCTCCATGTGCTTGCGTCCAACGTTCGGCTTCATCATTGATTTCGAGAGTGCTAACCCCTGGCTTTACCAACGGTTCAATATGCTGGAGAAGTTTGGCTGCTAAACGTCCAGCTTGACGCATTTTGTCTAATTCTCGTTGGGATAAAATAACAATTAGTTCAGTTTTCATTAACTTTTATCTAGAGTATTTTTCATAAACATAGTTAACCCTGTCTGTGCAGCTCTTTGTGCAGCATCAGCAACCTTGAGAGTATACAAGCTCTCCTCTGGGGTAACGTACAAAGGAGTGCCATCAAAAAGATGGTCTAACACCATACTCGTGTCTTTGGCGAACAAACCCCGGCGAGAACCAACCTCTATAGGTGTTGTTTCCCCAGGCTGGATCAGCAATCCTCTGTCACCATCAAAAATTAAACCACCTTTTTCACCGTGAACTTCAAACTTGCGTTCTGATTGCCAAATAGTTTCGCCTTTGCCATAAACTACTTGGGCTAAAAGTCCGCTAGTAAAGCACAGTTGACTAGTGCAGAAACAGGTTTGATAGTATTCGGGTTCTATTTCCCAATATCGCTGGTGACAATTAACAGTAAATACTTTACCAAATAAATCGGTGAGACGATGTAGGCGGGAGAGTGCACCAATTAAGGGAAAACCGAAAAGTTCATGGTTATAAGTCCATTTGCGGGGTGCAGGATTCTGGGGATTGATGGTGCTGTAGCGAACATAAAACACTTCACCAATTTTGGCTAAGTTTTGCTTCAAGGCTTGATGTAAACCACCCAAAAGTTCCAGGTGTTCAACGTGCAGGAGTTTTTGTTGGGCTTTGGCTAAGGCAATCAGTTCCTCAGCTTCGACCACATCTAAAGAAAGGGGATACTCTACTATTACGTGTTTGCCGTTAGTAAGGGCTGCACGAGCGATCGCACCATGATCTCGATTAACAGTACAGATCATCACCAAATCTACATCTTCGCGCTCTACTAGCTCCTGCCAAGAACTCAATGCTTCAATCTGGTACTCTTTGGCAAAAGTTTCTGTTTTTTCTGGAGTATGACCAACAACTGCTACTAGATGCGATCGCTCATCATGCTGTAATGCCTCAGCCCGAAACTTCGCCGCATACCCAGTACCTACCAAACCTATATGCACTTTTGCTTTTTCCAAAGCTGATCCTAGATTATACATGATCCTCACTACTTTTGCTTTTGATCCTCCCACGCTTCTATGGGGATTTTTCTTCATAGAGAATCAAACTACTTTACCAGTCTAGACTCTACAACTTCGTCCTACCTCTCAAGGAGGCATGAGACTTGATTTGAACTCAGGTAGTATCAATTCCATAGTATTTTCTAATCACAGTCTCATTAGGGCGGTAAATATATAAATAAAACTTATCTGGATTAAGTAACTAAATTTCATTACTAATCGCGTTCAATTTCCAGTTATATTGTTTAATTTTTCTCGTAGTATCAGAATTGAAGCAAATTTCAATCAGCTGCTAATCACATAGGGCAGCCGTAACCTTTGCTTGAGGATAACTTATACTGCCATTTGAAAAAGAGAGGATTACTTAATGCCAACTTTTAAAGTTACATTGAAGAACGAAGCTGAAGGCACAAACCAAACCATTGAAGTTGATGACGATACTTATATTTTAGACGCCGCTGAAGAAGCTGGTCTTGATCTACCCTACTCTTGTCGTGCTGGCGCTTGCTCGACCTGTGCCGGGAAACTCGTATCAGGTACTGTTGATCAGAGTGACCAGTCTTTCTTAGATGACGATCAAATAGAAGCTGGATATGTGCTGACCTGTGTCGCCTACCCAACCTCTGATGTAACAATCGAAACTCACAAAGAAGAAGAACTCTACTAAGAGTTAGGCGCCTTAACAATAAACCTCTTGCAAGAGTTACTGATGTTGAAAAAATAGAAGCAGCGCATCTAGGCGTAAGACCCAAAGAGAAGTCCTAGCACAGGCTTCCGACCCAACTAGATGAGTCGGAAGCCACAAATAAAAGTCTTATGACTCCGATTCATAACTAAAGATACAGTGAGTAGCTTAAAGCTTAATCTCCTGACTGAGAACTTGAATCTGAGTACCAGGATAGTAGAATTGCAGAATTTTCGGACTCGACCAACCTAGTTTAGCTAAATTTTGAGCGCCAGTTTGACTTAAGCCGACTCCGTGCCCTAATCCACCACCAATAAAGGCGTATCCCCAGAGTTCTGATTTGCCTTTATTCAGTGGTTCTATGTAAAAAAGCGTACTTGTAGGAGCGGCAAAGGCACTGCGAACTTCATCTTTGTGGAGAATAAAGGTGCTGTTATCTGTTTTAACCGCAAGTTCGAGGATACGTCCGCTTTGGCTTCGCTTAACTACTGCCATAGCCTGAATTGTTTTAAATTTGGCATATGGACTATTTTTCACCTGCAAAAATTTCTGCAAGTCCTTGGTAATATCCTCTAAAGGGGTTTCCTTGTGCCAACGAAACATATCCCACTTGCTTTCATTAAATCCTTGTTTTGTATTAATAAACTTCTGGAAGTTCTTTTCATCAGCTAAACTCTGCTTAGACAAGTTCCAAAAATTAGTCTCAGCATCCAGTACAGGGCGTAGATAGGGACGATCTTCACCATTCCAGACATCGCTGAAGGAGGCGGTAACGCCACCAGTAGTAGAAGAATACAGGGCATCCACTAACTGGTTTTGATAAGTTAGTACCTTACCTTTAGTTGAGGCGATCGCTTGATCTGTTTTGGCTGCGGCTCCGTTCAGTCCATAATAAACTTGACAGTGAGTGTCAGCACACAACTGATAGTTATCTGCGGCAAATCTACGTAAATTTCTCAAGGCATAAGTGCGAGCGAGAATTGCTTGGGCTTCTAGCGCTGCTGTTGGTGCATTCGTACCAATTTCGTAAGGTACAACTCCACGCAAATAAGTTTCTAAGGGTACTTGGTTAACTAGAGTGTATGTGCTGTAGGCATTTGGCTGCAAATTCAGTCGCCCTGCATAAAGACGAGCATTCTCCGGTTTATTACTTTTATTCACCCGAATCAAGTTTTTATCGGTGCTGATTTCCAAATCATTTGGGCTGTAGCGCTTACCATCCACTACCCAACTCACGCGCGGCACTTGTTTTAAAATCTTAGTATCAAGATATACTTTTTCTTTAGTAGCAGCTTGGATGTTCTGCAATAACAAGCGTCGCAATAAAGGAGTGCTATAAACATCCCGTTTTGCCCAAACCTGCCAGCGTTCTGGCTGGGCTATTTCTACCTTCATTCCTTGAGAACGCCATTTGTTAGCACTGTCTTCCGCAGTTTCAAAGGTGCGGTATGTGCCTAAAACTACCACTTCCTCAACTGCTGCATCGGGTAAAGCTTGCATGATAGTTTCCAGCTTTACAGGATTTTTTGTTACCAGGATTTGCAGCTTGTTACCCGTTTTAAATTTTAGCTTTAAGCGATCGCCTTTTGTGGGTTCCAGTTGCAACTTGGCTGTAGGTTGTTCGCCAAATCGCTGCACAATCCCAATTTTCAGTTCTACATCCTGGATGTTGCTCTTAGGCCCTGATGCAGCAGTCAGTCCCAATAGGCAAAATGTTGTCAGCACAGTGTAGGAAAAACGCCAAAAAGAAAATTTCATGGCTATCTGATTCTGCCCCTTAATGCGGCGTTGGAGCTGATTTTCTAATTGCTTTGTAGCTCGGTGTTTTTGTCGCATGAATGCTCCAATGATACCATTACCAATTTTGCCTTAAACATTCAGTTGCAAAATGAAGTCATAATGACTATGATTTATTTAGAGACACAAAACAGAAATAGTTGGATAAACTTTTTATGGTCAGAGTCCAAGAAATTCCATTAAACCAAATTAAACGGCCATTGCCCCGTGCAAACGATCCAAATAAAGTGCAAGCTTTAATAGAATCGATTGCGGAGATTGGGCAGCAAGAACCCATTGATGTCCTAGAAGTAGATGGACAATATTATGGCTTTTCTGGTTGCCATCGGTATGAAGCTTGCCAGCGTTTAGGCAAAGAAACCATTTTAGCTAGAGTCCGTAAAGCTAACCGCAGCGTTTTGCAGATGCACTTGGCATAGAGAATGGAGAGTGGGGGGATAAAGGAGATGAGGGAGACAAGGAGAATAACCCATGCCCAATGCCCAATACCCAATGCCCAATGCCCAATACTCAATTACATATAACCTAATTAGGAGAAAATTATGTCATCGCAAGTAACAGTCAAAAATGTAAATATCGGCATTGACGAGGCAAGTAGGGCTAAAATTGCCGAGGGTTTATCTCGCCTGTTGGCTGACACTTATACACTGTATCTGAAAACTCATAACTTCCACTGGAATGTAACAGGTCCGATGTTCCAAACGTTACATCTGATGTTTGAGACACAGTATACAGAATTAGCTTTAGCAGTTGATCTAATTGCCGAAAGAATTAGAGCGCTTGGCTATCCCGCACCCGGAACCTACAGCGAATATGCAAAATTGAGTTCGATTCCAGAAACTCCGGGAGTTCCGAAAGCTGTGGAAATGATCAGCGAACTTGTGGAAGGACAAGAAGCTGTAGTCAGAACCGCACGCTCTATTTTCCCCGTGGTAGAGGAAGTTCACGACGAACCTACAGGCGATTTATTGACTCAGCGGATGCAAGTACACGAAAAGACAGCTTGGATGTTGAGAAGTTTGCTGGAAGAATAGGACATGGGGCATAGGGAAGAAGCTTAATGCCCCATGCCCCATGCCCCATGTCCTATGCCCTATGCCCAATATTGATTTCACCCAAAACTTGCAAGATTTAATGCAATCGGTGGGTATTTCTAGTTTTAAAGCGCTGAGTCGCGCTGCTGGCGTCTCAGATCGCCAAATTTTGCGGTTACGGCGATCGCAGCTAGAGCAGATGCGGGTAGATGTGCTGCTCAAGCTGTCGCTAGTGCTACAGATACCCTTGAGTGAGTTAATCGCAACTTTTTCAACCGGAGAGTTGATCCAAGAGAAAGCAACGCCTACTCAGGAATTATTACAAGAAATAGCAGATTTAAGAAAAGAGTACGAGCGATCACAACTTCAACTAGAACAGCAGCGAGATATATTACTACAAGAACTCCAGCAGTCAACTTTACAACTGCTGGAATCTTTATTATTGCAATGGCCAACAGCAGCACAGAAAGCGCAGGAAAATCCCCAGCTAGCAGCAGTCAAAATAGTGCCGTTGGTGCAGAAACCCCTAGAAAAACTTTTACAGGCGTGGGGAGTGGAAGCGATCGCACCCGTGGGAGTCGAAATACCCTATGATCCCCAGTTACACCAATTGATGGAGGGACATGTACAACCAGGTGAAACAGTCAAAGTACGCTACACTGGTTATCTTCAAGGTGACAAACTGCTTTATCGAGCTAAAGTAAGTCCTGTTTGAGGGAGTTAGTCGTACAGATATTGCGAATACTAAAGCAGCAAAGACAATAAGCTGAGAGAACCTCAGAAAGTGGTGGTGTATGTAACCTCCAGCTATCGGAAGCAAAACCACTACCAAAATCAAGCAGCAGACAGAAGATTTAGAAACAGCCCTCCAGGAACTTCAACGGACTCAAATGCAACTTTCTCAGTCAGGAAGTGAATCTGAGTTTGTGATTATTATTCCCCTTAGCCAAGAATAAATTACTACCTTAATGTTTCCTGCTGAATCTGTAGATTTGAGCTTGGCTCTGCTGAAACCAAACTTTTTTGGTCGAGTTTCTAAATCCAGATGGAAATTATTGCAATTATGTAAGTAATCGGACATAAATAAATTTATATGCTGGCTACCATCACAAGTAGTCAATTGAATTCATTAGTGATTATGATGAGAAACTTTCTAATGTTTGAGGAATTCTCGTCGCTGTTCGCGTAGCGTCTCCCAGAGACGCCTATGCCTAGTCTATGCCTCTTTGTAAATGCTTGAGATGAAAAATTTTCATCCTGCAATGACGACTATTTTAATAATTTACTGATTTGCAAAAATATTTGGTAATTAATCCGAAAAGTAGTTAATTCGCATTGTAGATAATGTTGAACCAATACGGTTTGGATAAGACTTGATCCCCCCAACCCCCCTTAAAAAATGGGGGCTAAGAATAGATCTATTTCCCCCTTTTTAAGGGGAGCCTGTCCGCCCTTGCAGTTTCCCGACTTGAAGGATAAGGGGGATCTTTAAGGACTATGCACCTTAACCGAACCGCATTGAATGTTGAACTACCAAAACCAAATGTATATAAACTATTTTTACATTGGTAAATTGCTAGTAATTAAGCAATATTTAAAAAGCAAGTTTTGCTTTTTAAGGAAAAAATCAGATTAGAATATTGATAATTTATATTTAATTTTTAGTGATTATTTATCAATAATTACTCAACAGCGAATTCTAATTTTTATCTTGTAAGCATTTTTTAAATGATATATAATAGCAAAATCAGAACATCATTTACACAAATCAGTCTGAAATAATTATGAGAGAACAAGTAAAAGTTATTAAGCTCAGTGGTAATTTGACCGCTACAACTTCACAAGAATTTCGGCAAAATATTACTGATATTCTAGAAAGGGGTGCAAAAATTGTATTGATTGATTTTCAAGATGTAACCTTTATGGATAGTTCGGGTTTAGGAGCTTTGGTGTTAGCTTTCAAAACATTGCGGGCAGCTGATACTCAGCTTGTTCTCTGCTCGATTAATGAGCAAGTCAGAATATTATTTGAACTGACTAATATGGATAAGGTATTTGAAATATTTCCCAGCCAAGAAGAGTTTAATCAGGTTTTAGTCTCCAAAATTTAATTCATCAAACTTAATTTGCAAGATAGATAAATCATCATCAAAAGCATCTTTGGAATTTAGGGCGATTAAATAACTCAGTACCTGATCAAGTTGGCAATCAAGAGGATGTTGTAAGCTAACTAGTAGCTGAATAAAAGCATCTAAACTCCAAAGTGTGCCATCTGATTTAGTGATTTCATAAGCGCCATCACTAAAAATATAAAGTGTGGTGAATTTGTCAATATTGCAAAATCCATCAACATATTTTGCTTCTGGAAACATCCCAACCGGCATACCAGTGGTTTTCAAGAGTTTCACTTCAGACTTTCTTGGCTCTATGCCGGTTACTAGAATTGCTGGTGGATGACCTCCACTAGCATAAATTAATTGGCGTTCAATTCGGTTGTAAACTCCGTACCAGATTGTAAAGTATTTGTCATTTTGATAATTCATCTGGAAGGCATCATTCAAAGCCTTTAATACATCACTAGGTTGATAGTAATTTAAACCTTTGAGCGCACGAGAACGAAGCAGATTCAGCACTGAAACAGAGGGAAGAGTAGCTTTTAGTCCATGTCCGGCAGTATCAAGCAAGTAAATTGCCAAATAATTGGGATCGAGCCAGTAGTAATCGAAACAGTCACCGCCGAGTTGCCGCGAGGGAATGAATCGAAAATTTATATTGAAGGGTTCGGTCATGGGAAGAGGTAGAAGCGATCGCACATATTCTGCGGCTTCTGACATTTCTGTTTCTAAAAGCAACTTTTGGGTTTGCAAATCTCTACTTAACTGATGCTGACGTAATCCCGCTCTTACCCGTGCTTGTAATTCATTGTGTTCAATGGGTTTGGAGATAAAATCATCAGCACCAGCATCTAGCCCTTTGACGCAATCGGCGACTGAATCTAAGGATGTTAATAAAATAAAGAATGTGGTGGAAAAATTAGGGTCAGTTTTAATGCGGTGGCAGACTTCCAGACCACTCAATCCCGGCATGATCCAATCACAAATAATTAGTGCTGGACGATAAGCTAATGCCTTTTCTATTCCTTCCTCGCCGCTACTAACAGCAACTACTTCATAACCCTGTTTTTCCAACATCCTTTTCAGGAGTGTTTTTATTGAATAGTCGTCATCAATTATTAGTATTTGAAACATAAAAAATTGCAGGAACCACTAATTAATAATTTGCTGCAAAAATGGAAAATAAAAATACAGTATGGGTTGATAAGTTAGTAGTATGTCTATATGATACTACTAACTCATCTTCCTTTTTTCGTCGAATTCATGGCTTTTAACAGTCATAAAATATTATGGCGCTTCCAGAGGATTTAGCCACAAGGAGATGGTGCTTTTTAGCTGGTTCAAGTCGCGGTATGCTTCTTGCTTAAACCATTGCCCTAAGGCGTCAAAGGCGGTGAAAGATGTTCCAGTTTGCCATTTGATGTCTTGACCTAGAGGTGTTGTGTGAGTTCCTGGTAATGTTTGTGCTGTGACCATCGCATCAAAGCGTTCTTGTAAGATTTTGGTTAAAGCTGCCGATTGGTCAATGGTGTCATTGCTAAATTTTATTAATAAATTGCGCCGAATATTGTAGCGCTCTTGGACAAGCTGGTTGGTTTCCAAGGGTGAGGGGGTAAACTCGATGGCAAAAGTAGAATTAAACTGTTCTACTAGGGGGATAGCTTCTTTAGCGGCGTAGTTGTTGAATGAGATTAAAATATTGCCTGCGCGCTCTACTTTAAAGAGGCTACCAATTAGCAGGTGAAGCTTACAGCCCATACTGTGTCCAATGCCGTAGATGGGGAAGTAAAGCTTGCGTAATGCCCCAGAGTCGTGTAAGCGTTCGAGGGTGCGGTCAAAGTTTAACAGCACGGATTTGGCGATCGCAGTATGATCCAATGTATTGACGAAAGGCGTGGCAATTACAACATATCCTTTACTTGCCAGTTGTTCGAGTAACCAGCGATAAGTAATGTGCGGTGCAGTGGCGACAAATGCACCTCCTAAAAAATGAACGATACCTATGGGATTTCGGGGAATGATTACCCAGTTGCCTCTAACTTCTTTCCAGTCCATGCGGATAAGCGATCGTTTTACGAATATTCTTTATGTTAGACCGGCGATCGCAACTGTGAGAAGGATTATGGGAAAAAGCCATTGATAATATCTAGCGACTAGGTTGGAAACTAACCGATTCAGCAGCGTTTATAGGCTTATCGGGAACATCCACGCTTTCTCTAACTCACTCAAAAAATGCTAAGTACCGAGTGAATTACGGAGTGCTTTTTAAATCCACATTGCAAAACTGAATTACGGGTTATGAATTAGTTTAACGCTGATTCTGTAATTTTTTCATTTCGTGTTGTACATCTAATGCAATTTGTAATGCTTCGTTGAGTAATCTTCCATGCTCAGTAGCTTGTTCAGTTACTTGCATGGCTGTTAAAGTTGCTAAATTGTTAACGAATAGTTCTGTGTTACTAAGGATAAAGCTCTTATTCTCCCTCAAAATCCTTTCTGTTTTCAAAGCCCGAACTAAATCAGCTTTTGTGAGTTTAAGCGCTTCGATAACCCGCTCTCTTTCCTTGATAATCACTTCTGGATTACCAGCTTCTTCTATTTGATCATTAATATCTATTGCTCTAATAACAGTATTATATCTATCAACATCAGTTAACAGGATTTGTAGGGAATTTGTCATTTTTAGCTTAACAAGTTTACTTCGGCTTCTCCAGATTAAATATAAAACAGTTTGCGTAAGACCACTAACCCCAAAACCTAAGATAATTAACAATAACCAGGATGGAATTGTTATCCAGGTGACAAATACCTTAATAATTATATCAAATAAAAGATAGCTAAAAACAAATGTAGAAAATCCAATAAAAACTACAGTTGCTCCTTCAGAACCTTTGATTTTATTTATATATAATTTCCCTAGTTTAAGCAGAGGCTTTATAATAATTAAAAGTTCATCATTAACAGGTAAATTAGTCAGATATTGCAATTCATTCTGATTAATTTCCAAGCCCTGTAAATCATACCGCACAGCTTTCAAATCCTTGCCAGAATAGTTATTTAATATAATATAGCAATCAAATTTCTAGAATGCTGGCATTTTGTCCAAACTTTTTCAAGCAAATTAATTACTTCTAGGGAACGAAAGAATTTATTATACAATATGATACTTTATTACAAACTGCTGCTTGCAGCCACGATAAATAATAAGAGAGCATCTCATAACTAGTACTAGTAGTCTGTTTGACAATTTAGTGTTCAAAGATAACACTGCCTATACTATTGTTAAAAAATAAGAAAGGTGAATCCTATTTTTGTGAAAATACCTTTGATTTTATTGTTAAAGATCAGGTTTTTGTCGTTAGTTAAAACGAGAAGCGTATTTTTTTGGTAGATTGTACCGATACTAATTTGTAGTAAGGTGAGCATTGTCCACCTATTCTATTTTATTCGCTAATTAACTTTTAGGGACGGTTTTCGCAGGCTATGCCGTCGTGATCACGTTATTTGAACGATATCCAAAAAACAATTCTTCTGTTTCAAACCCTTCTAATACAACTAATTCTAATAGTAATACATCTACAAGCGACTTACCTGATTTTTCAAGACAGACAAATACAGCTTATTCTACTACCCAGAAGCAAAAAACTGATTCTGATTCAAAAACAGGAGAGAACTTACAGTGTCCTTAATATTTAGATACTTGTAACAGAGACACTAGAAATAATTTATAACAATTCCAAATTATTTGTTAACTCTATCCTCTCTCTTTTCTCTGCATACTCTGCGCCTCTATGGTTGATTAAAAAGTATAGTGCATAATTGTTATATATTACCAAATAAGCTACCTATGAATTTGGGTGAATAAGGAATAACCGCTGACAGCAAAAATGAAAAGGATGGCGGTAGGAAAAATTACTACATCCCTGACAATAAATAAAATCCAATCTTTCCTAAGTTCTTGTTTAAATTTGAGTTCTCGTAGCTTTCGCTCAAGTTCTGCGTCTTCTTGTGACTGCAAGTTTACAGTTGACAGAATTAGTGGATTATCGCCTTTACTGGCAATTATTTTTGATAAATCTGTTATGTCTGTCATACTGTTTAGATACCAACAATTTCAGTTTCAAGATTTTGGTTATCATCTGTAATCCAGATATATTTGCCTTTTTGCTTGGCATCTACTGCTACTTCTAGGAGTGTAATCGCTTTTATAAGAACCTTGGCATTATCTCCATTAATCTGTTGTGCCAGATTATTTAGTGTCTCATAAAGTTCTGGCGATAAATCTAAATTTATTTGAATGCGTTGGGTTTTTGCTTGTGCAGTCATTTTTCATTACCTTAAAATATTACTGCCGAATTCCTTTGATAAACTCTGTTCTAGCTTCAAGTATTAAGGGCATTAAAACGCAACGTGCTAACAAATCTATATCTAATTCTGGTAGTAACTGACTTTGAGTAATTTGCTCATAGTTATCATTAGTGAGGTGATATATAGATAACTGATTATTTTCCCAAAACCAGACTTCAGTAATTTTAAACCGCTTGTACTTTTCTAATTTATCTATGCTACCGCTAGTAATATTTATTTCAATTGCTAAGTCAGGATTTTCTTTCTTTTCCTCTATATAATAAGATTCATCAGGTTCAAAGGAAGCACCTTTTTCTTTGGCTCGACGTGTAGCGCTACCTACAGGAAAAAAGTTAATGCCTTTTTCAAAGAAGTAAAGCGCTAGAAATATAGCAATCACACTTTTAATAGCTTCGTGTTGTTCACCAAGAGTCATAAATTCCACACACCCATCAAGATAAGTTATTCGCAAACCTGGCGCATCTGCGGTTAAGGCTTCAATTTTCTCAAATTCTTCCCAAGTGTAATGTCCAGGTAAGAGAAACCGTTGTTCTTGAACTGTGGTAATTTTATCTAGCGTTTGTGGAATCATAAGAATCATTTATAAGATGTTCCTCTAATAAATATAGCGCTAAAGATGGCGTAGACGCATAAAAGCTTATTGTTTAAAAGTTTTTCCATGACTGGCTACTATTAAGCCAATAGATAAGGTACAGGTATCAGTGCCGAGTAAATATATTACAAATGAGACACTATATTAATTTTTATAAAATTTTTTATTAATATTATTGCTTTTTGGATAAATTGCCTTTATGTTAAAAGCACTTAAAATCAAGTGAACATAATAAATGAGCTTGCCATTTCTCTTAAATCTGGTAATCGGTTTAATTTTCATTTACCTAATATTAAGTTTAATTGCCTCAGAAATTCAGGAGATATTAACCACACTTTTGCAGTGGCGTGCTGCCCACCTAAAAAAATCAATTGAAATTCTTTTGACGGGTGGTGAGGGAACAGCAAATGATGAAAAGGTGAAAAAGATCGTTGAACAGTTATATGATAACCCTCTCATTAAAAATATTAGTCAAGAATCTAAAGAAGGTATCGAAGCATGGCTACGTCAGGCATCTCGATTTGTTGTCACATTGGGAAGAAAAGATAATATTAATATTACGCTGAACGGCAATGAGCCTTCGTATATGCCTTCAGAAACCTTTGCATCGACATTAATGGAGAAGCTTAATCTCTCTGATATTTCTCAAAAGATCACAGTATTTAACCTGCAAAGGATGATTAAAGATGAAATTCTTGTGAAAGTTGAGGGTTACGTTAAGGATAAAAATTTAAATATTATGGATGAAACTCGTCAAAGTTTAGAAAGCGAATTTAAGAGTTTCCAAAGTAAACTTAAAGCTATTAGTGTTGATTTATATAATGGAAGAACAACTCTCTTAACTAGCATAAATCGGATCAGGGATGAAATTGATTCCTTGATTGAAACATCCAAGCTATTTACTCCTAGTATTTCCCCATCTTCTCAAAAGCAGGATTCAGAAGAGCAAGAAAATAATCCGTTAGGTTCACAAAATCAGACTCTAAATGAACCAAACGGAGACACTGAGGTTACAAAATTCATTGCTCAGTTAAAGTCTTTAAAAAATGGGATTTTCTACCAAGGTGATTCTAAGTATAACAATGCAAACTACAACAACACTGATGAATTAATACGCCGACTACAACCCAGTCCTGCTCATATTTTGGATCTGGTAATTGGAGAAGTAAAAGTTAAAGGGCAGGAAATAGTGGAGTTGAGTAAGACTTACAAGGCTTTTCAAGATGAGTTTGGGAATCTTGATAAGAATGATGAGATTTATAAAGCTTACGAAGATATTAAGAAAGAGATTGAAGAAATAGGAAACCGCCTGCCTGATTCAACTCGAAAAAGCTTGGCTGTTTTAGCAAAACGTGCTGAGATTAATCTCAGATATGCTAAAACTCAAGTGAAATCTGTGGAGGATGAAATCTATCAATTCAAAACTGAAGTTCAAGTATGGTTTGATAGCTCAATGGACCGAGCATCAGGAGTTTACAAACGTAATGCTAAAGGAATTGCCTTTCTGATTGGTTTCTTACTTGCCATTGCTGTGAACGCAGACAGCTTTCATATCATAAGTCGGCTAACGACAGACTCAGCCCTACGGGAAGCGCTTAATGCGAATGCAGAATTGGTGACAAAAGATTGTTTGTCTATTAAAGATAATACAGGTGCGAACACTCAGTATTTGGAATGTGTTCGTCAAAAGGTCAATTCGTCTATTTCATTACCCCTCGGTCGGGACGAGACTAATCTGAAGCAGCAGGTAGAAGAGAGTAAAGGATGGTTCTGTCCGCCACTTAGGAGTTTTTTGGGTTGGATTATCAGTGGTTTTGCGATCATGATGGGTGCGCCCTTCTGGTTTGAATTGCTTGGCAAGATTGTCAACGTTCGTAATGCAGGTAAACCTCCTGAAAAATCTGTTGATAGACAAGGCACAAATTAGTTTTTTTACTCTAGGTATAATCTTGTAAAGACTTCATTGGATGGACTGAAGTTTAAGTTACACCTTCAGTTTACGAGCATTTTTTCAAGATAATCGCATTTGGATAATTAGGGTGCGATCGCATTTTTTTAAAAGAGGCGATCGCATCTTATTTTAATTAGTTTTACGCTCTTTCAACACTTGATCTAGTAAGTTTCTCGCAGGTTGTGCTTTAGCCAGCGCTGCTTGATGGTCACTATAAGCACGAACAAGTCGAGAAAGACCGCTCACACCTGTTTTGAGTTGCTCAAGTTCTTCACCAGCAACCAGTTCCCCATCGAGCATCCGCCCAATCAAAGGTTTGATTTCGCCCACTTCTTGGCGGACTTTTTGGAGCTTTTCTACGGAACTCAGTAAGGTTTTTAATGAGTTTAAGATGTCGTCAATATTCTGGGTATCTTCTACTGGTTCAAGCTCTTCTTTAATTGTTTCGGTATCTTCATCTGAAACTGTTGGTTCAAGCTCTTCTTCGATTGTTTCCGTATCTTCATCTGAAACTGTAGGCAATTCCTGTGCAGATATTTCACTTTTAATCCCGTTTGCTCGTGGCATCAATGCTTCCTTAAGGAATTTTTCTTAGTCTATCGCTGATCCCAAGTTGCCAAAGATAATATTGTTATAATTCGTTAAATAAGTACTTGTACAAATTAAACTATACCTAAGCTGCTAAAATATCTATACTTATACATTATTTACAGTGTTTTTGAAGAAGAGATATAGCCAGTTCAAAACTATTAGGTTGAGTTTGTACTGCATAAGCTTCTCTTTCTAAATCTTGCCTGTGGACATTGGTATACCGCATAAAAAACGGTCGAGCATAATTGATTGGCTGAACATTTAAACCTAAAGTTTTTAATTTCCCTTTTCCCGCACATACTTGCGCGGCATGAACAGCTTCGTGAATTAGAGTCTGAGTACCAATGTGTAGCTCAAAAACTACTGGATTAATCCAAATTTTTTTGCTGGACTCTTCTAATAACCCATAAGCACCTCGCTTTGGTGGTAAATCAATTATTACCTGAAACCCAAATTTTTCTAATTGATTTTTTAAATTTGAGAATTGTCGTTCAGGGGTAGGTACTTGAGAAAGTAACAATAAATAATTTAATAGGAAAGTTTCTATCATTGACTTTTATAACAGTTTACATGAAAAGCAAATCTTAGCGCAAGATTTAGTAGATTAGCTAACATCAGAAGGATTTTCGATATTCTTGCCTGAATCTAAATCTTTGCCATTATACAACACCTTGAGTTAAACTAAGCCGCCCTATTATCCAATACGGTTTGGGATGCCTATTTATGTTTTTAAGATATCACCAACCTACTATAGCAATCCTATTTGATTTGTAAACATCGAAAGGCTTAGATCCCCGACTTCTCGAATAAATTGGGGATCTTTTTGTTCATAACTCATCTAGGATTGCTATATAAAAATCCGATTTTAATTTTGAAAATATACTGAGACTAAAATCTTCATCCAGCAAGGTTTTTATCTTAAAAAGGTTTCATTAATTAAAAAGTTTTCATTAATTAAACCGAAGTCCTATATATTCTTTCAATAGTCTTAGTTTTTAAAGATTTTGTTACTGCAAAAGTAGTATTTATTTGGTTCAGTTGTCGGCTTATTAACTGGCGTGGAAGTATTGTTCATTGGAGACTATTAAAAGTCTGTCTGATGCGTAGATTCTGGTAAAATGTGGTTGTCATTATTTCCAACAACTTAAAAATGTATCACAGAATCACAGGAATAAGTAAAACCCTCGCCACTACTTTAACAATTTCTTTATACTTAAGTGGAGCCTCACAAGCTCGCACCATTACTGATATAAGTCCACCTACAGGATCAGGTTTAGGTGATGTATTTTGTCCACAGGTTCAAACTCCTGTTACAACACCATTTCCTAATAATGATAACAGCATCGCCTCCAGCCCGAATCAAATCCTGAACTTTCCCGGCTTATCTTGTACTCCTAAAACTTTTCAAGCTATAGCCCCCATTGATACCCAACTTTTCGTTCAACCTTCAGGAGGAACAACCGAGTATTTATTTAGCGAAACAGTTGTGAATAATACAAACTCTATCTGGAATGGCTTTAACTTCAAGATTGGTTTTGGTGTCAATGATAACTTTGCACCACCTGAGTTAATTCTTGTCCCCTCTGGCTTTGCAATTCCAGATTTTGACTTCAACGGTTCAAGCTCCGACCCTCAACCAACCTCGTCCAAGTTTACGCAACTTATCCAAGATGGCTCTTTCAATTTGGATTGGTCTGGGGGATCTATCACTCCTGGTGAATCTGTCGATTTCACATTTTCTGTTGATGTCCCTGATGATTTAGGCGGAAACGATTTCTACAATTCTTTTACAATTCGTCAAACTCCTATTGCTGCACCAGTTCCTGAACCCACTTCTATTAATGGTTTTCTAGCTCTATTAGGTGTACTAGGCTCAACTTTAGTTCTTAAACAGAAACTAATATAGCAATCAAGAAACGTAGGTTACTGTTGCTAACCTGCAACGGGTGGAATAGGAAAAAGTGAGATCATTATTTATACTGCTTTGGCAGTATTTTGCAGATAGCGGGGAAAGTTCACTGAATTTTTCCCGCTTTGGTTTAGCTAAATACTTTTTTGTAATATAAACTTTATCAGTAAATGAAGGCAAGTATTGCTCAATTTTGGCATTGCTGATAACGATTTGTGTCTAATAAAACTTGTACAATTGTCAAGGCGGTTTTTACTGTCAGAGTCCTTCTCAGGTGTAAGATTTA
>NZ_JBGTFY010000426.1:0-2678 GCF_041747015.1 Nostoc sp. | reverse complement strand
GTGTCCTATCGATAGGGCGCTAAGGGTCTTTTTACCTCCTTCCGTAGCTCCCACCTCATTCACTGACTCTTTCACCCATTGCCAAAAATTGCCGAACATTGGCACATCCAAGCCAGATTTCTGGGCGATGAGTTGGCGTACGGATATTGGGATTGGGGGCAGGAATGCACGATTGCCGTCTCCTTTTGGAGCAAAGTATTTGTATGGGCGCTGCTTTTCAATGTCCCAAATGCTGACGACTACTTGCCATACGCTCTTGTCTTCATTCAGAAGAAATGCCGCGTACAATGGCTCATTAGCTTGATGTCTGAATCGCTTGTATTCCCATCCCAATGCGTCGTGTATGGGTGTTTCTACATCGCCCCCCGCCCCACATTCAATGTCTTGGTGAAATTCTACACAGGCATCGAAAATTTCCGGGTGAATGCCACTTCCTTCAATGAAGGACTTACGAATATAGGCTTGGAAATCTTCATAACTCTCGAATTGGTTCTGCTGTCCCTTTTTTGGGGTGCTGCTGGCAGTTTTGGTACTGTGTGCTGCTAAATCTTGCTCTCCTGTGGCTGACTGTGCTATTTTAATCGGCTCAGAAATATTCGGCGTTGCGCCATGATCTAACAGTCCGGGCGCACTTTGCATTTCTAGCGTATTCATTAGTGGCTCCTGAATTTGGTGATTACTTCGATAAAGATTGAGTAATCCCTTCCCCTTTAAGGCACAGCACTGTTACGCTAGAGCTATACAAAAAATCTAACATTTGATGTTGCGGTAGGACTAACCGCTTTGGTGACGACTGATAATCGTCTTGGTATAGCTTGCTCTAGATAGTAAGAGAGTGGCGTGCCCCAAAGTAAGTTGGGACTACCCTTTTTTTTGCGCCTTTGTAAGGCTTTATCTATAAAAACATGATTTTCTAGCTTGTGGGCGAAAAAGAATGACTTTTTGTACGCTTTACTTTATGTCCCTCCTGGTTAACCGCAGGCATAAATACTAGCTAATTGACATACATAGGCTTACTCCTCATCTTGCACTTTTGACTTGGAAGATTTTAACTTTTTAGCTCTGGCGGCGATCGCTTCTGCAATAATTCGCTCAACTAAATTACTAACCGTTCTTCCCTCCTCTTCTGACCAAAGCTCCAAAGTCTCTTTTATATCTTCAGAGCAAGTGAACATAACTCGCGGTCGCCTAGTTGCCATTATCAACACTTGTCTACACCATGATTCAAGCATAAAACGTGCAGCTTAAATATAAGTTTTTGTAGCCTTGGGTTGACAGTGGCAGCACTTGTCAACTATATTAACACTATGAGCGCAAAACGGACGATATAGCGCGTGAAATGCCACACCAAGGATAAATGGTTTGTAGGACAAAATAGCCGCTTAAAAATGACCGCAAACGCTTATCAATCAAAGAATTAAACTCTTTATTTGAACCATGAATTACGCATATACCCAGCCAGTTTACGGCTTATCATATCCGCCGAGTAACGGGTTTATAAGTCCACAACACGGACAGATAAGACCGCGAGTAGTTTTCGATGGGGGCAACCGTTTTGTGAAATGGATTGACCCCAAAAACGAAGTGCAATGTCTGCTCAGTGTCGTGAAAGAAGTCAGTGAATACCAGTGGAAGCGGCTCAAGCCCGATGACCAGTCAGTATTGATTGAAATTGAGGGTAAACGCTTTGTAATTGGGCGATTAGCTCAAGAACTAAGTGGTGAGCCGACTTTCCAAACAGACAAATGCCAATTAGCATCTATCCTGGCACTAGCGGCAATCCAGCCAAATCCCGGACAAACAGCCGTACACATTCAGCAGATGATTGTGGCACTGCCCAATACCCTCAACGATGACGACGTAGCCGCAGTAAAGAGAATTGCTAACCACCCACTGACCAAAGAATTTAAACGCAATGGCGAATACATCACCTATACCGTGGGTGAAGTTGTCCCAGTTGATGAGACTGAGCCAGCATTCCACTACGCCTTAAATCAAGGATTTTTCAGCTTCCCAGAGGCGAAGAACGCGATTTGGGATTTAGGGGGAGGCACAGCTATAGCCCGAATTTACACGCCGAACGGAACCATGATCCATGATGCGGAGGTGATTCTACCTGGAACCAAGGCACTCGCTCAACAAGTAGCGGTGGAGATGAAAGAAGTCTACTCTCTCGATTACAGCCCTAGTTTACAGGGCATCATGGACGCGATCGCGCGAGGTGATTGCCTCTACGGGACAGATAAGCTTGATTTCTCCTCCATCTTTGAAAAAGCCTGTGATCAGTGGGTAGAGTCAGCCCGGAGAGAAATTCGCTCGAAGTGGGCGCAACACCTACCAGAGTTGGGAGAAGTTTTGATTGTAGGCGGTAGTGCTGATATCGCTGCTCCTATCTGTGCTAGTTCAGGAGATCGCTTCAAGATTGCCCCATCGCCGCAGTTATTCAACATCATTGCAATGGCTTATCAGGAGTAATGCCAATGGCGCAAACAAGAATTGTTCTTAATCCCAAGTACAAGCCCAAAGCTGAAGAAATTTTAGAAGCGACTGGAATTGATAACCTCTCTCAACTGTTTACCCTGCTGCTAGTTAATTACGGTGATTGTCTAGTTAACTGCTTAAAGCACTCACACCAACTACCTATACAGTCACATCAATTAGCTCAAACGCCTACACAA
>NZ_JBGTFY010000425.1:0-38700 GCF_041747015.1 Nostoc sp. | reverse complement strand
GCTCCTGAAGGGGACTTGACGCCACGCTCACGTGAGCTAGATCAAATTCTTCGTTTAGCCGCCTAGACCACCAGTTGCAACTTTTTGATACTTAGCTCAGGAATTTAATTTCTGGGTCAATTTCTGCAAAAGTATAGAAGTTAACTAATTAGTTGCCCATTTGGGCACAAATTATGAAAAGCTTTTCTTCTTTGCTTAGTACGCATAAACAAAATAAGGCAGTTCGTTTTGCAGCATCTATCGTAGCAACGTTAGCGATGGCTGGTAGTGTTCATTCTGCCAATGCTACTTCTGTAAACATAACTACTGCAAAACAAATCACTGCGGTAACTGTCCAGCTAAATCAGACCAAACCAAATATTGCCGAGTTACAAACCACTAGGATTCAATATCAAACTGCTGGGATTAATCCTGTTGTACTGGTTCCCATCTTACTTGTTGGCGGTTTGATCATATTTGTCCCCCTATTCTTTGGCGGACTGGTAGTTATTGGCGAACGTGAAGTCGGCGTTGTGGTGAGAAAATTTACGATTTCCGGGCGCGGACTCCCCGCCGGAAGTTTGATTGCTCTCAACGGAGAAGCTGGCTTACAGGCAGATACTCTAGCACCTGGTTGGCACTGGGGTTATTGGCCTTGGCAATATTCTGTAAAGAAAGAGTCGGTAATTGTCGTTCCTCAAGGGGAAATCGCTCTAATTGTCGCCGCAGATGGTGAATCCAACCCACCAGAGCGGATCTTGGGCAAAATTGTCATTTGTGACAACTTCCAAGATGCTCGGAAATTCCTCAGCCAAGGTGGGGAAAAAGGGCGACAGATGGGTTTTCTCACGGCTGGTACATATCGAATTAACACTGCCCTGTTTAAAGTGATCATGGCATCAAATGCCAGCGCTCATGGCATGACTCCAGAACAGTTGCGGGTGTACAGTCTGGCATCTGACAAAGTTGGCATTGTCACTACCTTAGATGGCGTACCAATTTCTGCTGGTGAACTTGCAGGCCCGATAATTGACGAACACAACAACTTCCAAAATGGTCAGAAATTTATTGATGGAGGTGGGCGGCGAGGCTTACAAGAGCAAACCTTGCTTTCTGGTTCTTGGAACTTGAATCCTTGGTTTGTTCAGGTTGAGCAAGTCCCCATGACAGAAATTCCTATTGGATACGTGGGTGTGGTGATTTCTTTCGTGGGTAAGGCGCATCAAGATGTCAGTGGCGCAGCTTTCACCCACGGTAACTTGGTCAATCAGGGACACAAAGGC
Source organism: Nostoc sp. (assembly GCF_041747015.1). GTDB lineage: Bacteria > Cyanobacteriota > Cyanobacteriia > Cyanobacteriales > Nostocaceae > Nostoc. The sequence goes on along the minus strand of NZ_JBGTFY010000425.1, from coordinate 37,438 downwards.
GTGTGGGTGGAACCGCTATACCCTGGTAAGCACCCAATTAATTCCCGAATCATGAAGATGGAACTGGTGCCAACGACCAACATTGTTTTAAATTGGTCAAGTCGGACTGAACGCCACAGATATGATGCTCAACTAGCTTCCTTGACAGTGCGATCGCGTGATGGATTTGCCTTTGATTTAGAAGTAGCACAAATTATCCATGTGGGTGCTTTAGATGCCCCGAAGGTGATTTCTCGCGTTGGGGCAATGCAAAATCTGGTAGACCATGTATTAGAACCGACTATTGGTAATTATTTCCGCAACTCAGCCCAAAACTGTACTGTACTAGACTTTCTGACTGCTCGGAGTGAGCGACAAACTGAGGCTGCTGAGTATATTAAAACAGCATTGCGGGCTTATGACGTGCAAGCGATCGACACCCTCATTGGTGATATTCAGCCACCAGCATCATTAATGCAGACACAGACAGACCGAAAAATTGCTGAAGAAGAACGCAAGACTTATGAAGTCCAGCAGATGGCGCAAACCCAACGGCAGCAACTTGTTCGGGAAACGGCACTGGCTAATATCCAGCAGGAAATGGTGAAATCGGAGCAGAGTGTACATATTGCTGACCTCAAAGCCCAAGCCCAAATCAAGCAGGCGAATGGTGAAGCTGAGGGGACAAAACTCCGGGCAATTGCGGAGGCTGAAGGTATTCGTGCTACAGGTAACGCTAAAGCTGAAACCTACCGGACTGGTGTGGAAGCCTTGGGATCACAAGGTTATACAGCTATGCAACTAATGCAGATTATAGGCGATCGCCATGTCCGCTTGATTCCAGATGTCTTAGTTGGCAGTAATGGCAGCAATAACGGCTTAGTAGATGGGCTACTATCGATGATTTTATGGAATCAAACTGGGAAGGGTGAATTCACACCAACACCTTTGCATCCCCAACCGATAGTTACCAAAGCACAACCAACCGCAGAAAACGGTTTTCCACCTATAGTTGTTAATTTTCCAGTGGATAAGTAAGTCGGTAGAATAAATCGAAGTCTGTAAAGTTTTGTTTAGGAAAAGGCGAAAGAAAAAAGGGTAAAGATTTTAAGTCTTTTCCCTTTTATCCTAAATTTAGATAACTGGAAGTGATTGATTAAGGTATTAAGAGTTGAATTCGTGACTGGAAAAGGGCGCTCGCTAATCTGCATATTCGTTTACGCCCAACAATAGGCAACGCGGAGACTTTGGACAAAATCAGCATTCAATCCTCATCAGGCAAATTTTCTATTTCCTCAGCAATGAGTATCTGAAAATCTTCGTCACAATGATTATGCAAATGAACCGCAGCAGCTAGGAGTTCTGCGAGAATCTCGGCTTGTTGGGTAGCAGTTAAACTCTTTAAATGTAATTGGTTAACTAAAGCTTGTACTTTCAGACATTCTGTGCTTAATTCAGCAATCAAGATACTGAGGGTTGAATTCGTGACTGGAAGAGGGCGATCGCTAATCTGCATATTCATTTATGCTGAACGATAGGCAACGCGGAGACTTTGAACTAAAATCACCAGAGATGCGATCGCCATCAACCCACCCCAAAACCAGTAAGGTAAAAGCAAATACCGTTGCATTTGCGCTGTATCAGAAAGTCCAAGGGAACCAGCAGAACTACTAAATAAATAATCAAGTTGATGGTACGTACTCACACAAGCTTGTACACCCAGAAATTGAATCACAAACCCCTGTGCCCAACGAGGTGCTTTTAGGGCGATACCCAAAATTATTAAACCTAGTACAGGTATTGCCACCAATCCAAACCAGGAACGTACCCAAATTAATGTGGAAAATAGCAAAAAACTCCCTAAAATTTTTAAACAGAGGGTTGCTGTTTTAAAACTGCGAGAAGCTAGAATCAAAGCTGCACCGGCAAGAGGTGGCCCCATTGGCCCGGCTGCTGCAACCATTGCTGGGACAATTGGCCCCAATGACGAACGGATGCCATAAGTTGCGACACCGGAACCATTGCTAAAAATCTCTAATTTCTGAAACTGTCCCCCTAATAGGACTGCCATTAAGCCGTGACCCATTTCATGAAACCAGGTTGCCAGGATCGTAAATGGGTATAAGATATAATCACCTCCTGGTAATTGCCACAATAAAGCAGTTGCGATCGCTGCTGCAATTAGCCAGGTTAGCCCCATGCGTTCAACAACTGACGGGGCTTCTTTTGTGAGCAAGGTTTCAAAATTTTTGCTTGGTTCCCTCATAGGTCACTCAATTTTAGATTTTAGATTTTAGATTGCCCTAATATAGGAATTTGGGGGTATTCGATTTTGGATTTTAGATTATCCCTTCAATCGAAAATTTGCAGTCTATTTTTATCCATCTTAGTTTAATTATTAAAGTAGTGGAGTTGCTGGGCAATGCAACAATTCGCACCTCGAAGCGACGGCTGTAACTATGGCGCTATCAAGAAAAACATAGTTATCCGTCGCTTGTCTGATGCGGTTCATTTTTCTCTCCTCCAAAATGGCTGCCGGAGGATAGGCAGAAAATGCCTAGACTGATGTCACAATTAATAGAGAATCAGTTAAGCAAGTTGAAATAGGAATGTCATCAAGTCTCCTTTACCCAAGCTGATGCGATCGCCTGGTCGCAAGCGATGACGATTCCCCGGTAAAAGCGGCAAATTATTAATATAAGTGCCATTAGAACTTCCTACATCTTCTACATAGTGAGCGTCTCCCTCAACGCGAATATCTGCATGAATCCGCGAGACAATTTCTGAATTGGGAAATCCTGAAACATCTATATCTGGGGGAATCCGATCATTGACCTTGCCGATATGAATCACAGAGACATTTTGCGGCAATTCAATTAGCTGATCAGTTTGAACGTGGATTAACCGCGCTGTAACCAGCTGCAATTGCGTTCTGGCAGCAGTTGTACTTGGTGCTGGTGCTGCTGGCGAGGGTACTTCGGCTTCAGACGTTGACGCTGGTTCCAAAGGTGGTGGAGTCGGAATACTTTGTACAGAGACTACGGGTTGATCTGGGACGGTTGGCGCTGGTTCGGGGGGGCTGCTTTCTGCAACAGATACCTGTGGCGGAGCTACTGGGGCAAGTGCCACCTGTGTTGGTGGTAAAGATGAGCCAGAGGGATGAGAGTTGGTAGATTCGTTCATTCCCAAGGCATCTGGTTCTAAAAGTTCTAACAGTGGATCAGGTGAAACTAACGGCGGTACTTCCACAGGAATATCGGGAGTAACTGTTGCAGCTACTGTTGTATGAACGTGTGGAACTCCTGCGGAGTGCAGGTTATAGCCACACTGACCGCAGAATGCAGCATCTGCCTGCACCGTTGCCCCACAACTGGAACAGTTAGTAGTTGCGGGTAGCGGTGTATAGCAAGCTTCACACTGGACAGCGCCATCAGGGTTGGGATGATTGCAATTAGGGCAGACGATCATCGATATTTAGCCTTTATTCAAGATCATCATAAATATAGGTAGGACTAGCAAGCAGAAGGCGGCCCTAGCTTTAGATTCTAGCAATTACTACTGATGGAACGATGAATTAATTGGACGCTCTCATGCGGGGAGCAGGGGGGACAAGGAGAATAACCAATGCCCTTCAGGAGTGCTGAGTGGGGAATCTCATTTCTTTACTCAGCACTCAAAACTGGGAACGGGCTAAACCCTAGCTATCCGCTAACGGAACTGTTTTGCCCAATGCCCAAGTTTAATGTTGGAGTTCCAAACCTGCTGCTGCATCCAGTAGCCACCAAAGTTCACCTTTGGGCTGAATTAAGCGGGATGGGTAAGTGAAGTCATCGGCTACAGGTGCAAAGACTTGCGCCAAAGCTGGTCGTTTATTAGCACCAGCAACCAGAAAAATCACGCTATGAGCAGAGTTGATGAAGGGGTATGTGAAAGTTATCCGGGGGTTTTTGTCTTTGTTACCCACAGTAACTAGGCGATCGCGTACTTTGAGAGCCTCTGTGTGGGGAAACAAAGATGCGGTATGTGCATCATCACCCATTCCTAGTAATACTACATCCAATGAGGGAAACTCGACCCCAGAAGAATTGAAAAACTCTTTGAGAGCTTGTTCATACTTAGCAGCAGCTAGTTCTGGATTAGCTTCAAAAGTCGGTACAGGGTGAATGTTAGCTCCTGGTATATCAACGCGATCTAGCCATGCCCGACGGGTCATCAGTTCATTGCTATCGGGATGATCTGATGGTACATAACGCTCATCACCCCAGAATATATGAATTTTATCCCAAGGCAGTTTTTGATTAGCAAGCGCTTCATATAACGGCTTAGGTGTACTGCCGCCAGATAAGGCGATCGTAAATCGCCCACGCTGCTCAATGGCAGTTTGTAACTTGGACAGAATTAATTCTAGCGCTCGTGCAACCAGTGCTAGCTGATCCGGTAGAACTTCAACGGTTTTGTTCATGGCTTCATCATCTTGCTGGCTTCCAGCAATACAATACCGAACTTATTACAATCTCCCTTTTTAACTTTTGAAACATTTAACATCGTGGATTAGGTAGGTTGGAAAAATGTAGACGCACCCTATCACCTTCAACGGTAGTACTTAGTAGTCAGTCCCACTAACTACTAAGTACTATCATGATTATTTTTATTTACATCCAGTTACTTGATACTTTGTTGATTAACACCACAGAGGATACATTTATTAATTCTTATTAAAAATTAATAAAACTAATTAATCACTTAATTTTGCACTGGGTAATGACATATTATTAATCTCCCATAAACAGGGCTTCCCAATCAGCGATCGCTTCACGTTGGGCGATTAACAATTCCTGAATTCCCTTTTCGGCAACATCTAGCAGTTGATTCAACTGAGTACGGCTAAAGCTGCCTTCTTCGGCTGTTCCTTGGACTTCAATGATTCCCAAGTGTTGATTCATTACCACATTAAAATCTACTGTTGCAGCCACATCTTCGATATAATTCAGATCCAAAAATGGCTCTCCCTCCAGTAATCCTACGGAAACCGCTGCTACCTGTCCACACAAAGGCGATCGCTCTAACACGCCCTCCTGCAACAATTTAGAAATTGCATGAGCCAACGCCACAAACGAGCCTGTAATGGCTGTTGTCCGAGTTCCAGCATCTGCTTGCAACACATCAGCATCCACAGTCAGCGTGCGTTCTCCCAGTGCCTCAAAATCTACTGCTGCACGTAAGCTGCGGCCAATTAGACGTTGAATTTCTTGCGTCCGTCCAGATAATTTTAATAATTCCCTTTCTTGGCGTTTTTGGGTAGCAGCTGGTAGCATCCGGTATTCAGCAGTTAACCAGCCTTTACCAGTTCCTTCGAGAAACTTCGGAACTCCTTTAGTAACGCTAACAGTACAAAGTACTTGAGTATCACCGCATCTTGCGAGAACAGAACCGGGGGCAAAGCGGGTGAAACTAGGGTAAAAGTTGATCGGACGTAATTCGCAGGGAATCCGACCGTCTGGACGCTGCCAAGCCATTGGAGTTGCCTCAAGTTTTTACGAGTGTGATGCTTATATCCCCCGCATGAATGGCGGGGAATATAAGCGAATAGTTGAATTTATTCAACCGTCAAGATTAATAAAGTTTTTCAATTCCTCTAATATCTTATACCAACCATGACAGTATAAGATGGGAGGTAAAGCGATGCTTGTATTTGAGTTCAAAACTTATGGAAAGTCGGCGCAATTAGTAGCAATAGATGATGCAATTCGGACTGCAAAGTTTATTCGTAATAGCTGTATTAAGTTATGGATGGATGTCAAAGGCACGGGTAAAAACGATTTGCAGAAGTATTGTGCTGTGCTTGCGGCACAATTTCCCTTTGCTGATGAACTCAATTCAATGGCTCGTCAAGCTTCTGCTGAACGGGCATGGTCTTCTATCTCTCGGTTTTATAAAATAGGATTGCAGGGGATGCAAATGATAGGTAGTCCTATTTCTGTATAATGCCTGTTTTTCTTGCTAACGTTTAAAGCTTTTGTAAGGTATTGAAGATTTGAAACGTCGTGATTTCCACCTTTGGATAAAGGAATGATGTGATCCACTTCGTAATCATCGGGACAGTTCACATAAAACTCTTCAGTCATTATTTTATTAACGCATTGCGCTAATGCATTAATCTTCAAAGCTCTGTATTGATTACGGTTTCTAATCTTAGACTGTCTGCCATCTTGAGTTCTGTAGTAAGTTTTGTGTCGAAGCTTTTCTAATTCCCTAAATGCCTCGTCGCTTGCATAACGTTCTCTTTTAATACGTCTTAAGTGTTCCTGATTCTCAGAGTTAAATCGTCTTGAGTGTTCTCTATTTGACTCTAAAAAGCCAGGGTTACTTTCTCGTCTTTTGGCACTGCGAATTCTGTCGCATTCAAGACATCGTTTACTCAAAACTAACCTTTCAGAGATATGCCCAAACTTACACGGATTGCCTGTAAAATATCGCCTTAATTCCTGATGAATTGCGTCCTCTCGGCTTATGATTTGCATCCAAAACACTCAAAATAGAACAATCTTATTATATCATTTTTCAACGTAAAGACCATGCTGTGAAATTAGCACGGTGCGTAGTTCAGTCTAACGACTTGATCGCCTACGAAGATTTGAGGATTAAAAATATGGTGAAGAATCATTGTTTAGCTAAGTCCATCAATGACGCATCTTGGTATCAGTTTCGTGTCTGGCTTGAATACTTTGGAAAAGTGTTTTTAAGAGTCACGGTTGCGGTTAACCCGCAATGCACAAGCCAGGAATGCTCTAGTTGCGGTGAAATTGTTAAGAAAACTCTATCTACCAGGACACACGTTTGTAAGTGTGGGTGCGTTATGGATAGAGATGAAAACGCAGCTAGAAATATCCTTAGTCGAGGATTGGGTACCGTAGGGCATACGGGAACCTCTGCACTAGATGTAGGCAACGCTTTAGGAGATGCGACCACTACTCATGCTAGAGTAATCCTGGATGAGCAAGTCATGTCTTTGATTAAAGAATCCCCGTCTCTTTAGAGCGGCGAGTGTCAAAATACTGCCTTAAGGTTAGCTTAGTTTTGCAAATCATCATTTGAAGGGCATTGAGCATTGCATTGGTTATTCTCCTTGTCTCCCTTGTCCCCTTATCTCCCTGCCCCTCTGCCCCCTGCTTGTGTTCTAAGGAACTGAAAGTAGAGTCAAAATATTTTGCTGCACCATCTCTGGTGACTGGTCGCCGTTGATGGTCAACAAGCAGCGACGACGGTCGTAATATTCTAGGATGGGAATGGTGCGATCGTAGAATAATTCTACCCGGCGTTGCACGATTTCGGGTTGGTCATCTGGCAGCGATCGCCCCAAGGAGCGGTTAACCATGACTGCTTCCGGGACTTGTAGATAAATTGCCCAATCTAGCTTCTGCCCTAAATTATCCAATAAAAAATCTAATTCTTCAGCTTGGAAGGCAGTACGAGGATAACCTTCTAACACCCAAGCGCAGTTAATATCTGGTTGTCTGAGGCGAATTTGGATCAATTCAATAATCATTTCATCTGGAACCAACTCTCCTTTTTCCATATATGGCCGTGCGTGGTAACCTAGTTCATTCAAGCTAGCGTAAACCGAAAGAGAAATCCGAGGGTCGGCCTCTGACCATTGGAACTCCGGCAAGAGCTTATCGCCAGATATTGCTTCCCGTAAAATCTCACCTGTAGAAATCAGAGGAATATCAAAGTATCTGCAAAGGCTTTGTGCTTGAGTGCTTTTACCCGATCCTGAACCTCCCAGAATCACCAATTTCACAACAATTAACTCCTTATCCTGTAAAATTCACTACTTGCTAAGTACAGCTTTGCCCAAACAACCGCGAAATCTCACATTTAGCGATTTTCATCTGTTATGCCCAGCTTTTTTAAATAATTGGAACTCTAAATTTATGTGTTTTCATTTTTACAACTACTTTCAGCGAAAAAACGAAAATAACTCTTGACTTTAGCACAAGCGTAGTGTTTGACTAAGAATGCAATTTGCCAAATCCACTACACCTGTGAAAAACAGATTGATTATACAGGCAAATTTGGAACAAGTACCGCCAGTACAAAACTTTAATTTATTGTAAATTTTTGAACTTTACCTTATGGCTGCCCAGCTAGAAACCCCAAGTATAAATTCAACTCTAACGTTACCATATCCAGTTGAAGGACTAGTGCAAGTTTTCACTAGCTCTCATCGTAACTTTTTTACGAGCGTTATAGCTCAAGCACTGAGAATAGCTGGACAAGGAACGCCAGTATTAATAGTGCAGTTTCTCAAAGGAGGTATTCGTCAAGGACAGGAAAGACCTATACAACTAGGACAAAATTTAGATTGGATTCGCTGTGATTTGCCTCGTTGGATTGATACACCCCATTTAGACGATACGGAAAACCAAGCCTTACAAAAGCTGTGGCAGTATACACAACAGGTAGTGTGTGAGAGTAAGTATTCTCTCGTTGTTTTAGATGAGTTAAATTTAGCAATTAACTTTGGTTTAATTCCTGAAACTGAAGTTTTAGCTTTTTTAGCAAAACGCCCTCCCCACGTCGATATCATTCTCACAGGGCCAGAGATGCCCAAATCTCTCTTGGATATAGCAGATCAAATTACAGAAATCCGTCGCAGTCATCGACCCTAAACAAAATACTCAGTTCGTGTTAATATATCTAGTCTGTTTGAATTAACGTTAGCAGCGAATTTGTGATTAAGAACGATATCTGGATTACTGAAATGGCTCAACAGGGTTTGATTTCGCCCTTTGAGCCAAGCTTAATCCGAAAAGTGCAAAAAGCGGAAAGTTTGAGCGGTGGCTCCCGCAGTTCGGAACTTTCTCAGATAGATGAGGCTGTAGCGGTTCAACCTGTAATTAGCTATGGTTTGTCTTCTTATGGCTACGACATACGCCTTTCCCCGGCTGAGTTCCGCATTTTTCGCCATATTCCTGGAACCGTAGTTGATCCCAAAAACTTTAATCCTCAAAATCTGGAGCCGACAGCACTGCACACAGATGCCAATGGCAATTACTTTATTTTACCTGCTCATTCCTATGGACTTGGGGTTGCTCTGGAAAAACTGGAGGTTCCTGAGAATATTACAGTGATTTGCATAGGCAAAAGTACTTATGCACGTTGCGGTATCATCGCAAATTTAACGCCTGCTGAGGCTGCGTGGCGGGGTCATCTTACATTGGAGTTTTCTAATTCTTCCAGCGCCGACTGTCGCATCTACGCGAACGAAGGTGTGGTGCAATTGCTATTTTTAGAAGGCGAACCCTGCGCTATCAGTTACGAAACACGTCAGGGTAAATATCAAGATCAGCTAGAGATTGTAACTCTGGCTAAAGTTTAGTTGCGATCGCAAGTTGACTATAAAATATCCCCTAAGTCTTCAATTATATTTGCTACAACAATGCTGCGTAAAATGTCTTAAAGTAGCAATAATTATGAAATATATTTGGTTGTACCGCATTTTTTATGGTAGAAACAAAAAACTGAGCTTAAACCCATAAGCAGGATGCAAGATTTAACTTGGACACAGGCGATGGGGGAGTTGTAATGAGTCGGTTTGAAAGCTTGTCCTTGAATGAAGCCGACATTAGGATACACTGGCTTTTGAAGACATCCGAAGTTCATCACCGACTTGGTTTGCTGCTGGTTACTTCTTCCTTAGTATCCTATCGCTTTTTGCTGCATGAAACTTACTCAAATTTACGGGAAGTCTCCCTCAAGAAGGTTTCTAGCATCTACAACGACTCCCACTGTTTTGAGGCTATAGTCTTAAAATATTTATAAGCTTTACCTACGAATTAACTCTCTCTAAAAAAAGCGCCGTCTTTGCTGTCTAAGCTCACACCTTACTTGTTTTTATCCAGATTTGTGTAGCTTACAAACTGTGGATTAACTTAATATTAAGCCTGTTTTACTATTTAGTTTTTTATCTGACCTATTAGACTGCTTGATGTTCATTTCACTTTTTTCAATAGCTTTTAGCTCTTATCGCTCCCATGCTGACTCATCACCGCAAGCCCGTGTGCTTATCGCTTATTTCCACTGACCTACCAATCTGGTCTGTTGTCGAAACTGCCGGGACATTGTATCAAAAAGACACTGAGCGGTTCCATTTACTGTTGACTGCACCGCCCCTAATTAGCTGCGAAGTAAAAAGTGTCTTTAGTCCAGAGGACACACTTTCTCAAACTAAGAGCAAGGCTTACGCCCCCAATAGTCCGAGGATTTTGTGGCTGGAGATTTCCCCTTACCGGGTAATCATGACTATGCAAGGTAATGCTCAAGTAAGTTACCGTCATTTCTGGGAAAAGGGTGTTTATGGTATCAGTCGCTATTGGTTGCCAACTGAGTCATTGCAATCTAACGATCCCATTCGTTTACGGAATTTTACTAGTAGCTTAACTCTCAATGGACACCCTTTACCAGAGCATTTACGACTGGAATATGAATTATGGTCAGAAAAAGTCCAGCTAGGACGCTACATCCTCAATTTAGAAATTAAACACTGATAGTTATGGGAATTAGGGACTAGGAAGATTTCTCAATACCTAATACCCGATCCCCAATACTCAGTCTCTTTCAACCAAAATAACTGGGTTGGTTTCCAGGTTTCCATTTAATATTGCACCCAACACTCGGCTTTTGCTCGCTTGTAACAGGTTTACTTGCCAGCACTGCTTCAATGGCTGCGCGTAAATCTGCGCCCGTAACAGGTTTACCATTACTGGGGCGGCTATCATCTAATTGTCCCCGATAAACAAGTTGGCGATCGCTATCAAATACAAAAAAATCAGGTGTACAAGCTGCTGTGTAAGCCTTAGCCGTTTCCTGACTTTCGTCGTAGCATAAAGTAAAATTAAAACCTAATTCTGCTACAAATGCTTGTAACGAATCTGGCGCATCATCTGGGTAATTCTTTGCATCATTAGCACTGATGGCAACGATCGCCAAATCACTTGTAAAATAATCTTTTCCTAACTGCGCTAATTCTTTTTCGACGTGCTTTACAAAAGGGCAATGCCGACAAATAAACATTACCAACAGCGCTTTTTTATCTGCAAAGGTGCTAAGTGAAGTTGCCTTTCCAGATACCACTTCCGGGAGATGAAAATCTGGTGCTTTAGTGCCTAGCGGCAACATTGTTGAAGCAGTTAAAGACATAATTTACCTGATAACTTTACGCTGATAACTAACAGCTTTTGCTATCAGTATATTTTACTCTATAGGACTCATATTTGATTTCTGAACAGGATTTCAGATGAAACCCTGGTAAAACGAGCTTTTCAGTCTCAGTATAGTTTCAAAAATCAAACCGGAGTCCTATAGCACTAAGTTTTCCATAAATTAAGAGACGGTAAATTTACCGTCTCTTAATATTTGTTGAGAATTAAGTTATAAAAATTAGTTATTACAGATTTGCCAAAACACCAACAATACCGTGTCCTGTGAATACTTCTAATGCCATCAGAGAGACAAAACCAATCATGGCTAAACGACCGTTGAGCATTTCTGCGTAAGGAGTGAAGCCTGTGCGATCGCCTTGCTCATCTATATAAACCTTTGGCTCGATCGCAAAGTTGTTCAGTTTGCCTTGGTCGTCAATTATAGCAGTGTTTGTACGCATGGATTTTTCCCTGTCTTCTCTTTATGTAAACAAGTGTAACGACTATATTAATATTTGTAAAGTATCTTAATCTGCTCAAGTAGAAGTCCAAGCCAGAGATATGATGATGGATCGAGTTCAAAGCCATGTCTAATCAACAGGCTCCGCTCCTTCTTAGTAAGCGCTTTCAGTCATAAATCCATTCCCCAAAAGCTCATGCATCGATTTCGAGTAGAGGTTATTGCCAAAACACCAAACCCCCAGCAGGTGATTTATGCCGCGATGCACCAGGACTATACTGATGGGTTCGTATTTGATGAGCGCGACTCCTGGCCTTCGGAGTCACAAAGTGGCGAAGTTATTGTTAAGCGACTGTTAGCAGGTGAGAGAGGACACTATGGGCCTCTAGAGCATCCCCAGATTGTGTTCAACTGTGGCTACTTTCCCCACAGTGTGATGCAGCAGGCTCGTACTCATCGTGTGGGCGTATCATTTGATGTTCAATGTCTGGCTGGTAATACTGAAATCACTTTTGTTAACTGTAAAGGCGAAAGTAACCAAAACTTGAAAAAAACTATTGGAGAGCTATACGAACTCTGGACTAACGGGGAAAAAGCAATCCGTCAAAGGTCGATTCGCGGTAGAAATGGAGAACCACCCGGTCAGTATCGACGTGACTCTAAACAACGTATCCGCAAAATGCGTTTGCGAGTTCTAAACGAAGAAACTGGCTTATTTGAAATTGGGCATATTAAGGATGTAATATGCAGTGGTCTTCAGCCCGTCTACCGAGTAACTTTAGAAGATGGAAAGACTTTAGATTGTACTGTTAACCATCGCCTATTTACCTCAGTTGGCTGGGAAAGGATGGGTGATGCTGTTGGTTTAGTTACTAATCATGATGGTAATGTAGTCAAAATGACTAAGCTGTGCAACTTGATGTGTAATGGTCTGGTAGTAGTAGACAACCGGCTTTACAAAAACAGGGAATGGCTTAAATCTCAAATAGCAAAAGGACTCTCTACATTAGAAATTGCATACCTATCTAAATGTTCCATAAATACTGTTAGAAGTTGGGCTAGTAGATATGGATTATCTTTAAATCCAAAAGATAGTCAATTTGCTAAAGAACATAAGCCCTGGAACTATAACCCTGATGCACTCTATCGAGACAAGTTTTGGTTAGAAGAGCAACTTAGTAAAGGACTTCATACTGATGAGATGGCAGTACTAGGTAACTGCTCAATAGAAGCAATTAAAAAATGGGTTTACGCTTACGGTTTATCCCTAAATAAAAAGCCACCTGGTTCAAAAAATCCTTGGAACAAGGGTAAAGGTGGTTATCGCTTAAACTTGTCAGAAGAAAGTCGAAAAAAACGTATAGAAAACGCGAATAAATATACAAAAAGAAAAGAAGAATCTAACTTTTGGAAAGGAGGTACATCCACTGAAAGAGAGCTAATAGGTGCATGGACAAGAGAAACTGCTCCACAAGTACATGAAAAGTTCAACTATATTTGCCAGAAATGTAAAGTTCGTGGTGGTAATCTTCATGCTCATCATTTAATACCAGTTTATGCTGGTGAATTGCTTGCTTATAAATTTGATAACCTAGTGACTTTATGCAAAAAGTGTCACGAATATATTCATCAAAAGAATCAAGAGGCTGAATTCGCTAAATCCTACAAACCAATCCTAGAAACCGCAATTTGGCGTTCCAAGCCGAAGCCTATGGGTAGAAAGCTTCAGGCGCATCCAGTCAAGGTTAAGAGTGTAGAATACCTTGGAGAACAAATGACTTATGATCTAGAAGTTGATGGTTCATGGCATAATTTTGTCGCTAACGGAATTGTAGTTCACAATTCTTTTAGGTATACAGGCAACCAATTTATTGATGTAGTAGAAGGTAAGAAAGACATAGAAGATGTTTTTTACCTACGTCCCGTTGGTTATTACACTGATAGACAGGGCAAAAAGTACCACTATTCACCAGAGCAACGAGCAGCAGATTTGCAATGGTGTGAAGACGCAGCTAAACGATATAAAGCTGATTTTGAGGCTGGAATGTCTGAAGAACACGCAAGAGGAAAAGTGCCTTTTGATTATCGCCAGCATTTTGTAGTTAGTTTCAATTTAAGGTCTTTCTTGCATTTTTGTGACCTGAGAAATAAGAAAGACGCTCAACTTGAAATTCAAAAATTGTGTGAAATGATGTGGCCGCATTTTGAAGATTGGACACCTGCGATCGCACAATGGTATGAAAAGCAGCGTCTAGGTAAGGCCAGATTAGCACCTTAGGCAAAGCGTCTGAGGCTCGTTCCTAGAGAGACGCGATTAATCGCATCTCTATTGCTAACTCCTAACTTCTGGCAACCAAATAATAAACGTAGTTCCCGGTGCATTAGGTGAAGAAAGCTTCGAGTTGATTGCAGGGCTGAAAACCTCGATTTCGCCCTGCATTTGCTCGATTAATTGTTTAGCGATAGCTAACCCCAAACCTGTACCAGGGATTTCTGTATGCGCTTGTACACCCCGGTAATGCCGTTCTCCAAGATGCTCTAAATCTTGGGGTGGGATGCCAGGCCCGTTGTCACTGATCACAATTCCTTGAAAATTAGCTTTTCCTTGCCCTGCCTGGATCAAAATTTTCCCACCAGTCGGAGTGTATTTCAAAGCATTATCGATGATGTTATTTAAAACCTCTCGCAATGCTTTAACGTTGGCACGTACTAGGGGCAAATTGTGCTTAATTTCAATTATTAGTTGGAGATTTCGCTCTTGGGCGATCGCTTTGGCTGATATTAATAATGGTTCTAATATATGTGCTAACGAGCAGTCAACTGATTTATCTCCCGTTCCCGGCAATAATAGCGGCGGTTTAGCGGATTTTTGGACAGTTGCTTCGACAAATACTTCATTTTCCGCCAGATTTAGTGGTGCTAAATCTGCCTCTGTCAAGTCAATTACTTGGTCAAATTGTTGTAATAATTCTTGGAGGCGATCACTTTCCCGGACAATACTATTTGCTACATTCCGGTTGGCGTCTGCTGGTCGTAATCTTTTCAATAGCAGTTTACCAAAAGTTCGTAACGCCGTCAATGGGTTACGAAACTGATGCAACAGATTATCCAGCAAATCGCGCTGTTTTTCTTGCAAAATCTGTTGTTCATGTAATTGCTGCTCAAACCATGCTCGCCGCTGATCCAAAATACAAGCGATCGCCAGTGTTTTAGCTATCCGTTGAATCTGACTTTGCTCGTGTTCATTCCATGCCCGGTCTTCCCTACTTGTCACCAGTAACCCCATCATCACACCCTCATAGAGCAAAGGTAAAACAATCTGGCTGCCATTAAGTAAGTGTTCCTCTTTTTGATGGGGTTGAGACGCATCTGGGATCTCAGACTCCGGTGACGAATTTGGAGATTCTGACCCTGCTATCAATAACCTTCTTTGATCGCTGGGTAATACCAACACACTTCCAATTTGAATTTGCTGGCGTGCGTAGGCGCAGCCCGCCGTAGGCATCGCCTCAACAGTTTCCTCTCCTTGCGGTAATAATGCTGTTTCCGGGGAAATCACCACAGGAATTAGTTTTGCCTCACCTGAGGGAGTCTCTAGCAATTCTTGTGTTAAATACACAACACTTAAAGATGCTCCCAGCCCTTGGGTTAGCAGCGCGATTTGCTCTCGGCACAGAGCCAGAAAATCGGAACTGGCAGACATTAACATTTTTTAGCTCTTGCTCAAGATTACAGATTTTGAGGCATGAATTAAGAGAGGATACTTAAGTTTTTACCTCACTTATTTTATAAAGCTTAACTAAAATCTTCTTAGTGATGGTTTGTACCAAGAAATTATATCCTGAGCAGATTTTGTTTTACTATCTTCAAAGATATTAATTTTCTTGAACTAAAACATTAAAAACTATTGATATTTTGAATTAGAACTTATATAATGACGACAAATTTTGTAGCTATGACTACAATCTATAGCTTGAAAGGGAGGACAATAGATTGGCAAGGAGACGCAAAAGGAAAAGTCGTCGTCGCCAGGAAGGACGACGGATTTTAGAACACGTGCCTCAGTATAGTATCGAAAGTGGGGAAGAAAAACCTGTGACAGCAGCGAGAAGATTCATTCAAGCTGAAGGTATTTTGCCACCGGCGTTACTACTGGTAAAACGAAATGAACACACTACAGACCGTTATTTCTGGGCAGAAAAGGGACTGTTTGGTGCTCAATACGTAGAAGAAAACCATTTCTTGTTTCCTAGCTTGAGAGTGTTAGAACCTTCGCCAGTTCAAGAACCTCTTGCTTTAGCTAGTCGATGAACTAGAAATGGTCATCTTACACATTGAATGTGGCTCCTGACTATCATTAACTAGCAAAACTGCTAAGTTTATGCAAAATTTAATTTTTTTTTAGTTTGGAGCTGATTTGCTTTTTAAGGCTAGTCCAGGTAATTGGAAAGTCAACTTGTTTCAAACCACTCTAGGTTACATAGGTTGATGGTAGTTTCATGATGCAGAAGGGAGTAGGTATAGAGCCAAGCGCCTCGAAAAGCGCTAGTGAAGTTGCGCTCTTATGCCGTAGATTTTTAAGCAAGCTCTGTCAACAAATTTAAGTTAATCAATTTAAATTTTTCCCCACGACATAAGTTGTGGGGAAAATTGACAAAGTAGCAGCCTTGATTTCCTTCTTCCTACTTTCTATTGCCTAAAGAGTAGGTTGGGTCAGAAGTCTGGATATTATAATCAAGAGATAGTCACAAAGATTAACAATTATTCACCAGCCTTTAACTGTAAAATCCTCTGTAACTCAGTAAGTTCATCTCGATGAGCAACTACAGTAATTTTACTTAAATAAGTTGGTTCGCTCTGAGTTGTTTCTACTTTGAGCGACACCTTCTCAAGTCTTCCAGATTTTTTCCAATAAAATAGACCACTTAAAGGCGACAGCAGTACCATAGCCAGAACAAGAGTACTGAGGCTAGGAAAAAGCAGAGACATGACTAGTGATAGACAAACAATACCAATAGCTGCCAGCAGAGTTAGAAATATAGCTAAGAACCAGCTAGGCCTGACAAAACCTTCAAAAGTCACCTGGTTTTGTTCTTGGTCTACCGCTGCTACTCGGTAAGACCGCGATCGAAAATACTCTTTTAATTGAGACATAAAAGCAGCTTCATCCTGCTTAGATACCAGTTGCGCTGTTTGTGTGCGGTCTTTAGTCGAGGCACGAATAAAGAAAAACAGCCCAACTGATAACAATAAGGTCAGCAGAAATGTCGATGGCAGAATAGCAGTATCCATAACTAATTGTTATTGTTTGGCTGGAGGAGACTTATTCATTATCAATTATTCGTTATACCAATTTGAACAATAATTGCGACAAATGGAGCGCCAAAAAGCGATTACCAGGAACTCTTCCACAATCCAAAATCTAAAATCTAAAATGGGATTACTTTGTCCTCCTGTTGATGTATTTTTGCCAAAGAAAAGCTAAATCCTGCGCTTGGACTTGCCATTCTGGAGAAACTTGGTACATCCGCCTGGGGCGTCCCCGTCCTTCGAGTTTCTTCCAATATCCATTGATTGCTCTTTGGTCTTCCAGAAATTTAATTGCACTGTAAAGTACGGTATCCGAAAGCCTATAGGTAGGATATTCAGTTTCTAATTGCTGGATCAACTCGGTTCCATAGGATTCACCTTGTGATAAAACAGACAGTATGTAACAAACTGCTAGTTCCTGACAAAGGTAAGTTGGCGGAGGATTCTCAAAGAATTGATATATATCCTCAAGTTTCATGGTTAGTGAATGGCTAAAAAAATGCCTTAGGGTATGGTCTACAATCCTTGTAGTTAGTATATAGTGATACTCTTAAGTGAGTAATATATAAATCTACTTAGGCGAGATTTCCAAAGGGTAAACACCAAATGATCACCCACGCCTCTGAAGTTGTGGGACGAGTTTGCGATTTTTAGGGGTACAAGGTAGTGTACCCCTACCAAGTTAGATCCGATACGGTGTGGTGAGGAGCGAACAAACAGTGAGGAAGTCACTGTTTTGGTGTTTAAGTGATGCCGAGTTGGTAAGAACTGCTTAAGCAATAAAATGCCATCGAAGAAATTTTACAGGTAAAATACTCTTTTGTCTGTAAAACTTAATAAACACTTTGTTTTACAGTGATTTTCCCAATGCAGATTCTAAAAGCTGAAGCTAAGAAGATGTTTGGGTTAAAGCTGCTACGCCTGTGGATATACCTAAGCAGTAAATAATACTGATTTCATCGAGTTGAAATTCTCTTGTCCTATTTGGCAACTGTGGTAGTAAATTTATCAAAGAAGACGCAAAGACTAGGAAAGGGAAAGAGGCAAAGTTCGATACCTTTCAGCAAGGCTTTCCGTGTCCCTGTGTTTTTGTATCCTTTGAAAGCGCCCAGCACATTGGTGATCAGTATGCCACAAACTCCCGATGCCCCATCATCTTCTCTTAGGGCAATTGCCCAAACTTTTCGCCTTACAGGTTGGATTAGCTTCTGGATTCAGCTAGTACTAGGCGTTATTTCTAGCATAATTGTGCTGCTGTTCGCCATTTTTAATCAAAGAACTGGCAGTCCTAGTAATAATCCTGGGACTGGCTCTGGCGTATTTTTAGCAATTTGTGGACTGGTTGTTTTGGGTGGGGGCATTTATTTAGCTTACCGTTACACTAGAATTGGCAAGCAATTGGAATCCTCCAATCCCAGCAACCGCCCTCGTAAAAGCGATACTGTGCAAGTATTACGCTTAGGATTGTGGGTGAATTTAGGAGGAACGCTGGTGACTCTTTTGGGGGCGCAAGCGATCGTTGGGACATTGGTTGCAAGATCCATATCTCCCCAAGCGATAACTACCCAATTGTTTGACCCCACCCGGATTATTAGCGGTCTAGATATGCTTGTAGTTCAGGCAAATACCAACACTGTCTCAGCGCACTTTGCTGGGCTAATTGCATCACTTTGGTTGCTCAATCGCATTAACAGACCTTAATATAAGCGCACCGTCGGGGAGAGTAAATAATTTCCCCTTATTTTTTCTATTTAGCAAATTAATTGCATAATTCTATCCTACTTTTCCGTAACAGACAACCCAAGGTGTGAAGACAACTATAGATTATTTGCAAAAAACCTCCCACTAAAAAATGGCGCAGGGATGATAAACACCTTTTTTGGAAGTCTTACACCATGAGAAATCAACCAGCACGGAAATTTAATCAAGAAGCGTGGAGATTTGGCGTACAGGTTTTGTTTAGTGGCATCGTGATGGGGTTGTGCATTTTCAAGCTTGGCTCGCCAGCAGACGACAAAAATGTTGCGCTTTACTGGGGTGGTTTATCAAGTGTACTTGCATACTGGTTACCTTCACCTGGACAAAATGGAGACGATAAGGAACCACCGAATATCACTCAAAGGACGTTTGCAGCTTCTGATAACAGTAATGGTAATGGTCAGAGTCTGGCTCAGGTTACTGAAACAGCAGTGACTCAAAATACCAGTTCATGATGGTTAATGCATTATCTGCTTTCCTAGCCCTAGCAATGATGCTAGGGTAAAATTTTGATCATAGGTTAAAACTAATTTTTCTAAAAAACTTTGTTTTTCCAGTCACAGCAAGCCAAAATCAGTATATGCTGAGATTTTGGCAGGAAGATAATAGGCTAAAAACTGAGAAAAATTTGTGCTGGATATCAAGCAAATACGGGAAAACCCGCAATTAGTTCAACAACGATTGAATAGTCGTAGTGATAAATATGTCATTGAACCAATATTACAGTTAGATCGGCAACAACGAGAATTAGAAGGGGCGCGCAGTCAACTCCAAGCTCGTAGCAACGAAATCGGTAAAATTGTCGGGCAGAAGGTCAAATCTGGGATTAATCCTCAAGACTCAGAAATTCAAGCTTTGCGGGATGAAGGTAACTCTGTAAAAGCTACGTTGAGTGAACTTGAACCCCAAGAAAAAAACCTAAAAGTTGAAATTGCCCAACTTTTGTTGGCACTTCCCAACTTACCAAGCGATTCTACACCTCTTGGGAAGAATGAGGAAGATAACGTAGAAGTGCGCCGTTGGGGTGATGAATATATTCCCCAAAACCCGAATATTCTCCCTCACTGGGAAATAGGCGAAAAGCTAGGTATTCTCAATGTTGAGCGAGCTGTGAAAGTTGCCCAAAGTCGGTTTGTGACATTGATAGGTGCTGGCGCGGCATTGGAGAGGGCATTAATTCAATTTATGCTAACTCTCCATACTCAAGCTGGGTATGTGGAAGTCAGTCCGCCCCTGTTAGTTAATACCGAGTCTTTGACGGCGACCGGTCAGTTACCCAAGTTTGCTGAAGAAAGCTTTAAATGCGCTAATGACGACTTGTGGCTGATTCCGACGGCAGAGGTTCCAGTTACAAATCTCTACCGTGATGAAATTCTCGCTGCTGAAGACTTGCCTATTTACCACTGTGCTTTTACTCCCTGTTTTCGCCGCGAAGCTGGTAGTTATGGACGCGATATGCGGGGCTTAATTCGCTTGCATCAGTTCAACAAGGTGGAAATGGTGAAATTTGTCGAACCCAGTACGTCTTTTGATGAATTGGAGAAATTGGTGGGGAATGCAGAAGCAATTTTGCAGGCGTTGCAGTTGCCTTACCGAGTCGTAAATTTAAGTACTGGGGATTTGGGGTTTTCTTCTACCAAAACTTATGATTTAGAGGTTTGGTTGCCTTCTTCTGGCAAATACCGGGAGATTTCTAGCTGTTCTAATATGATAGATTTCCAATCCCGACGGGCTGATATTCGCTTCAAAGGGGCAGGGAAGAAAGGTACCCAGTTCGTACATACTCTAAATGGTTCGGGTTTGGCGGTGGGAAGGACTATGGCAGCAATTTTGGAGAATTATCAACAACCTGATGGAACGGTGAGGATACCAGAAGTGTTGCAACCTTACTTTGAACAGGGAGAAACGTTAGGTTTTCCATCGCTGCAAAATTTACAAAAAGTTCAAAAGTCACCAGTTGTACCCCAAGTTTTGCAACCAGTCTTACCAGAACGTATTTTAAAGCCAACAATACAATTCCAATACCGTTATATTGTTGATTTGCTGTTTTGGCTCCCAATCGCCTCTTATGTTGTGTGGGTAATACTATCATTGTTGTTCTAGCGGAAAAACAAATCTGACCAAAACTTACATTTGGAGTATGTGGACAAAATGGTGCGTTAGCGATAGCGTAATGCACCCTAGTGGCGTGGCAACATTTTAGCCTTGCCACGCCACTACTAGCTTTAGACGGTAGAACCAGATACGAAAAATCGAACTATGACCAATGACTAATGACTAATACCCAATACTCAATGCCCAATTAGAATGGAGATAACTATAGCTTAATATTTTCACTAATTTACTCTATGTCAGTTTTAGCAGCGATCGCAGTCTTGGCTGTTTTGATCTTGGTACACGAGTTGGGACATTTTGTTGCAGCCCGTTCTCAAGGCATTCTCGTTAACCGCTTTTCTTTGGGTTTTGGCCCAGTTCTTTTGAAGTACCAAGGTTCACAAACGGAATATGCTGTCCGCGCTTTTCCCTTGGGCGGCTTTGTGGGCTTTCCCGATGATGACCCCGATAGCGATGTTCCACCCAATGACCCGAATCTGCTGCGTAACCGTCCAATTTTAGACCGGGCGATCGTCATTAGTGCCGGAGTGATCGCAAATTTAATATTTGCCTACTTCGTATTAGCTCTACAATTGGGTATCGTTGGCATTCCTCAAGAATTAAACTATCAAGCTGGCGTTATTGTACAGCCTGTTAATCAAGAATCCGTTGCCTACCAAGCAGGAATTCGGGAAGGAGATATTATTCTAGCTGTCAACGGTCAGGAACTCCCAGCTTCTGACAAGTCAACGCCTTTGCTGACAAAAGAAATTCAAAATCATCCCAATCAGCAAATCGAATTGAAAATTCTGCGGGAAAACCAACAACAATCGCTGAAATTAACACCAAAACTCGGAGCCGATGGCAAAGGTCTAGTTGGTGTGGCACTTAGTCCAAATGCTACAGCAGTTTATCGCCGTCCTAATAGTCCTTTTGAAATTTTCGGCGTTGCTGCTAACAGGTTTCAACAATTATTTGTTGGCACACTCAGCGGTTTTGGGCAGTTAATTACCAATTTTCAACAAACTGTTGGACAAGTTTCTGGGCCAGTTAATATTGTTAAAATAGGTGCAAAATTAGCTGCTGATAATAGTGTAAACCTGTTGTCTTTTGCGGCAATTATCAGCATTAACCTGGCTATTATCAACATTTTGCCTTTGCCAGCTTTGGATGGCGGACAACTCGCTTTTCTGCTGATTGAAGGTTTGCGCGGTAAGCCTGTGCCTGCCCGGATTCAAGAAGGTGTAATGCAAACCGGTTTGGTGCTACTCTTAGGGTTGGGAATTTTTCTAATAGTCAAAGAAACTACCCAATTAACTAGCCAATTGGAATGGGTGCAAAGATTGTTTCAGTGAAAATAGGGAGTGGAGAATAGGGAGTGGGGAGTAGGGAAAATAAAGTTTCACCTTTAAAGCAAAGGGCGGTAGAAATTTTAGCTCGTCTGAAGCGTCTTTATCCAGATGCTACTTGCTCTTTGAACTACTCAACGCCAGTACAATTGTTGGTGGCAACTATTCTCTCTGCTCAATGTACTGATGAGCGTGTGAATAAAGTGACACCAGCTTTATTTGCTAAGTTTCCAGATGCTGCTAGTTTAGCGATCGCGGACTTAGTAGAATTAGAAAGTTTGGTGCGTTCAACTGGGTTTTATCGCAATAAAGCTAAAAACATTCAAGCCGCCTGTCGGATGATTGTCACCGAGTTTGACTCTGTTGTTCCTAACCAAATGGAACTGTTGTTAAAGCTTCCAGGTGTGGCGCGAAAGACAGCAAATGTAGTCATGGCTCATGCCTATGGCATTAATGTTGGAGTGACGGTAGATACTCACGTTAAGCGCCTTAGCGAACGTTTGGGTTTAACTGAGCATACAGACCCCGTTCGGATTGAGCAAGATTTAATGGGTTTATTGCCGCAAGCAGATTGGGAAAATTGGTCAATTCGACTGATTTATCATGGTCGTGCTATTTGTAAAGCTCGCTCTCCCGTTTGTGTTGCTTGTGAGCTTGCCGATTTATGTCCTGCTGCGAATAAGCCAGTAATTGTAGGATAGTCTTGGTCAAAAAGATCGAGGCAGAGACAAGGAGAAAGAAGACAGAAACAACTCTCCTCGTCCCCTTCTCAGCCTTAATCCGTAGGGGTCAATTTCAACTTGATAGACCAGTAAGCGACACGATTAACCCCAGAATTGATGGGGAGACTGTAGAATAGAAAATGCTGTCTTTAAATGAATTCAAAAATGTATGGCAAAAAAGAGCTTGATTGAGCGCGAAAAAAAGCGCACTAGATTGATAGAAAAGTATGCTGACAAGCGTGAAGCTCTTCTAGAAGAGTTCAGAAGTGCAGCATCTCCTTTGGATAAGCTGGAAATCCATCGGAAGATTCAACAGCTACCCCGAAATAGTGCCCCTACCCGCCACCGCAACCGTTGCTGGTTGACTGGTCGTTCTAGAGGTGTCTACCGCGATTTTGGACTGTCTCGGAATGTGCTGCGGGAATGGGCGCATGAAGGTCTTTTGCCTGGAGTTGTTAAGTCTAGTTGGTAGTCAAGAGTCATTGGTCATTGGTCATTGGTAAATAACAAAAGACTAATGACAAAGGACGAAAGACAAAGGACAAATGACAAAAATTATTGACCACAACACTTATCAATTCCCAGACTTTCTAAGAGTAGATCGCTGACGGCGTTGGCGATCGCAAACTCTCCATAAAAACTATTAGAAAAATCATAGGACTGCATCTCTGTGACAATGGCAATTACCAGAGAACCAAGGTCGTTTTCTCCTTCCATCCGTTGACGCACAAAAATCTGTGCGGCTCGTTGGGCAATATTTTGGTTGACTGCTTCGGGGATAAATTCTGTATCTAGCCACCGTTGTAAGCGTTCTCGTAACCATTCCCCTTCGAGCAGGGGGTTTTCAGGGGGTGGTAGGGTGATGGGTGGAATTGGTTGAGTCATTTTTTTTAAACGCAAAGGGGCGCGGAGGGAAACGCAGAGGAACGCTGAGGTTGACTGATAGCAAATTGCGTTTCTCTGGTTTTTTTATATTTATGCAATATGATATCGCGGCTATTGTAGAGGGTTATGCACAAGGCTATTTTCTCATGGCTGATGAGTGCGATCGCCTGAGTTGGTACGGAAGTCGCGATCGGACTTTGATTCCTTTGGATGATCGGTTTCGCTACCCCAAGTCTTTGCAGCGTGTTATTAATCAAGAACGTTTTAGTGTGGCGATTAATCGGGACTTTCAAGCTGTGGTTGCTGGCTGTGCTGACAGAGAGACAACTTGGATTTCACCGGAATTACGAGAGATTTATTCGCTACTTTATCAGAATGGTTACGCTTATAGTTTTGAAACTTGGCAAGGCAACGAACTAGCTGGGGGAATTTTAGGGATTGTGATTGGTGGGGCTTTTATTGGAGAGTCGATGTTTTACCGGATTCCCGAAGGTTCTAAGGTGGCGATGGTAAAGTTGGTGGAAAGATTGCGCCAGAGGCAATTTGTGTTTTTTGATGCTCAAATGATGAATCCCCATTTGGAAAGATTTGGTGCTTATGGGGTTGGAGATAAAGAATATCAAATGCTACTTCAGCAAGCGTTGCAATGTCGTTGTTATTTAGTGTAGGGGTATAAGGACAAGAACCTTGCCTTATATCGGCAGTAAAAACTACAAAATGAAACATATTAGAGTGTACAGCGCAGTAAAAGTAACAAAATGTGATGTATTAGATGGTAAAGTACGGTAAGATATTTAGTAAAAACAGTGCTGCATAACACCATTCGATTGAATAAGATAGTTAGGCTGCTTCGCATTGTCCCTTAAAGCATAGTTTCTAAGTTATTGTAAGTGTTAAATAACCTGTAGACAGTAGTTAAACACTGTTTTAGTGATCAGCAAACTGACAAAGTTAGGGCTTCGCGATCGCAATCCTCCCGTTATCATTATGCTTAGAAAGAAGAATGCAGCCAAACCATGAAAATTAGATCAATGATTCATTATGTTAGACTTACTTGGAAGAATTACAATTAATTCCAAACAGTGTGGTGGTCGTCCCTGTATCCGGGGCATGAGAATTCGGGTATCAGATGTACTCGACTTGTTTGCGGCTGGACTGAGTGCCGAACAAATCCTAGAAGAAATGCCCGATCTGGAAGCGGATGATCTGAAAGCAGCACTTGTGTACGCTTCACGTAAGCTCAATCATCCCGTTTTGGTTGCATGACGATCTGGGTAGATGCACATTTGTCACCGACAATTGCAAGTTGGATCGCCATCACATTCGGGATAACATCATTAGCTTTGCGTGATGTTGGGCTGAGAGATGCCGAAGATTCTGAGATTTTCGAGGCAGCGAGGGCTAGAGGAGTCATCTTCATGACCAAAGACAGTGACTTTGCTGACTTAGTTGATCGTTTTGGAAGTCCACCACAAGTTATCTGGTTAACGTGTGGTAATACGTCAAATGCCCGATTAAAAGAGATTCTAAATTCAACATTGCCAGAAGCATTAGAGCTTTTGCGAGCTGGTGAAGCGTTAGTCGAAATCAGAGGGGATTAACAGTGCAGGCTAACAAAAGCGATCGCAGTTTAACAAATCTACTGCACCGTAACGTAGTCAATCTCTTGTGTTGAGGTTTCTTGGGCTACCCTAAAGATATAATCGGTAAACTAGTTTTGCTATGAGTGTTGTAATCTCAGACGAAATTCTACAAGCATCTCAGCTTACCCCAAGCGAGTTTTATCAAGAAATTGCGCTGTTCCTATTCCAAACAGGACGCTTAACGATAGGCTACGCCAGTCAGCTAGCAAATATGCAACCCAATACCTTTCGCCAACTCCTCAAGCAGCGAAACATCCCTCTCTACTCCTACGACGTTGAGGACTTTGAATTGGATTTGAAAAACCTGCGAGAGCTTGGAAGGCTGTGATTGTTATCAGCGAGACGTCGGCAATCACAAATTTGGCAGTAATTCAACACTTGCAACTTCTGCCTCAACTCTACACTCAAGTTACCATTCCAGAAGCGGTATATTGTGAGCTTACCGATATTGATCCTCCCGTTCCGGGAACCTCTGAAGTTCAAACTGCTTCTTGGCTGGAAGTTCGGCAAGTTGCAAACCGTGAGATTGTTGAACGCCTTCGAGATATAGTGAGATTAGACCTTGGAGAGTCTGAGGCAATCGCCCTCGCACTAGAACTGAGTGCTGATTTGCTATTGATTGATGAACGTCGAGGTCGGGCAGAAGCTAATCGCTTGGGGTTGAGGATTACTGGATTGCTGGGTATTTTGATTGAGGCGAAACACCAAAATCTCATCGTTGCTGTCAAACCGTTGATGGATGCCTTGATTAATACATCAGAGTTTAGAATCTCTCCTGCCCTATACAATCAGATTCTAGATATGGTAAATGAAGCGTGATCTCTACAATCACTCCAGCAACCAGCTAAATAAACCTTCTATTGTCAGGCTGAAATCTTTAGCAAATTCTGGCACTGGCAACTGTATTCCTAGTTCTTCGTAAAAAGTGGTTGGTTGATCTGGCAAGTAGACAAATACAGATTGTTCTTTAGGATCAATCAGCCATCCCATCTGAGTTCCATACTTTAGGCAATGCAGAATATTCTTGGTAACTTTAGTTTGACTTTGATCAGGAGATAAAATTTCAATTGTCCAGTCTGGGGCAATTGAGAAGACGTTAGCAACTCCACCATTATCTTTGCGAGGAATTCTGTCCCACATAAACACAGAAATGTCAGGCACAATTGAACGCTCGCCAAATGTACAGCGAAGCTCACAGAAAGCCCGCGCAATTTGTTTAGGTTTGACAACCAAGTTAATTGCAGGTGCTAACTCGGTCTGAATGGCGCTGTGTTCTCCTTGCGGCATCGGTTTTTGGATGATACGCCCATCAATGTATTCACTGGTAGGTTCTGTCTCTGGCAGATCCAGAAATTCAGTTAGAGTCAGGGGTTTAGCAGGGGTCTGTACCATTTAAGGTTTCCTTACTAGGGGTAAGTTGTACTACTGCTATTTGTTATTCTACAGATGGATCAATCAGTAAGGCTTCTTTTATCTATCTAAACGTGGCAAAGGTAATCATGAGCGTTGGCGACATCCTTTCTTTACTCAAAAAAACACGATTCATGAGTCGATACAGCATGATTATTCAATGGTCTGATGAAGATCAGCTTTTTCTAGTCACAATTCCAGAGTTTGCTGATCGTGTTATCATGCCTTGCACTCATGGCAAAACTCGTGAGGAAGCTATTCATAATGGCGAAGAAGTGATTGAAATGTATTTAGAAGCTTGGCAAGTAGAAGGTGAATCTATCCCTGAACCCAGCACACTGCAAATTGCCTGATAGTGTTGGTTAAAATTACCGAGGATAAGCGATCGCATACTAACAAATCTCTTACACCCTTTCTTCAGTAACTAATGTCAGACTAACCCATTCGCCTTTCTCGTTGTAGCTGCGAATCATCCTCTGGCGCAGGTTTGCTTGGATTAACCAACCGACTTCCAAAAATAAGGGTTGACGTAATTGGACTTTGAGAGGAGAAGTTGCAGAAGCGCCATCCGGCAAAAGTAATACTTGCACCTGCTTTTGGGGATCTTGGTCAAAGAGAATAATCCGATCTTTGATGGTAGCAGTTGAAGTAATTGTGCGTTCAGCAAAAGAAGTACTTTGAATTAATCGCCCAGCATCATCAAGTTGTAATTTTAAGGTTGTAGAGTAAGTATCGGGCGAACGCAAATCTCGATATATTGTCACTGCTTTACCTTGCCATTCTCCCAACAAGTCATTTATTTGCAAGGGTAGACGTTCTACGATTTGGGTTCCAGCTAAATGTTCTCGAATTAAGGTTAGTCTATTTAGATTACCAGTTTTATCAAACAGTTGTACCAGACGCAAGCGCCGATTTTCATGAACAAAAGCGAGTTCTGCCCCAAATTCGGAAAATGGGCCTAGCTGAATTAAACCTTCAGAAAATGAACCATTTTCAAAAAATAGCAGACCTCCTCCCACTGAACTAAATTCTCTGATTAGATCATCTCGTCCCGAACGGCTTAGAGTTAAGCGTACCGTCTGGTTATTATTTAAACCTTCAAGGGAAAGACGGCTAGGAGTATCATTCAGAAATGTCCCTTGGGGAGAAAAATTAGTGAATGAACCTTCCCAAACACCAAGATTTTGTAGAAAACATTCCCATTGAGATTTCATAGCGTTAACTAGGTAGAATACAGACTATCGTAAAGTAGCATAACTGGGCTACCTTACCAAATCAAGAAATCGCGCCATTTCTCTAAAGTTCTAGCCCTGACTCCTGGAACTCGTTCTAAGTCTTGTAAAGATGTAAATTTTTGCTGTTGACGACTAATAATTATCTGCTGTGCTAACTTCTTGCCCACACCAGGGAGAGTTGCTAATTCTTCTATACTTGCGGTGTTGATATTTACTTTTTTAATTGTTTTTAGCTCAGTTGATGAAGAAGTTTTTATCTGCGAACACCGTGTTTGTTCTAATTTGATTTTTTCTTGAATTCCTGATGGTAAGCCGGGTTTAACTTTGGCATAAAGACGAGCAAATTCTCGCACATAATGGGCAGCGACTATGGGACTTTCAATTACTATAAGTGTTTCATCGTTACCATTATTAGCAGCGTCTGACCAATTATGAGAACCTGTAATTACTGTTTGACTATCAATAACACCAAATTTGTGATGCAATAAATCGCCTTTAGGTAATACAGGTACGCCTACAGTAGTAATTGGATTTGACCAAGGATGGTTATCAAGTTCATATTTACATTTATTACTCAGAGCAACACCCATCATATCTAATAGTTCGCTATAAGGACGATAGGCAAATTGCGGTTCGATTAAAGCGCGAATTTCCACACTTTGTTGATGGCGTTTTTCTAAAATATCAGCAAGACGCTGCTCGGAAAAGACAAATAACGCCATATTAATAGATTTGGTGGCTGAATCTAAAGTTTTACCAATTAAACCATTACTACTGTTACTCCAAGGTTGAGTTGGAGAAGTAGGCGAAAATTGCACAGTAATTTGGGTGTTACCTAAAGTTATTTGTTTTGGTAAACGCATCGGCTTTTGCAAACCAAATTGACTATCTGGCTCACCTCCAGGGCCATCGCCCCACATGATATTAAACTCTTCTGTAAATAAAGATGCTAATTCTGGGCTGTCAATCTGCAATAAGTTATTAGCATTGCCTAAACTGCTGGAATTTGTGAAATCACCAGAAGTATCACTTAAAGTAAAATTCGCCGAAGTGATGATTACAGTGCGATCGTCCACAATCACAAATTTGTGATGCATCAAACTACTACCGGCTGAACCATCTGCTTGATCATCTATCCAAGGAAGCTTGGCATTTTGCAAAACCATCAAAGCATCTCTTTGATTGATTTCTGCTGGACTGAGTTGATTATCTTGGTTAATATCGATAAATTTGCGAAATTCTTGATAGCGTTCCTGTTCTCTTTTATCTAACTTAGCTACTTCAGCAGATGTTAAGCTACTCCAAGGTCGGCTATAGATATTTTCTAAAATTATCCTGACTTTTACCCCAGCTTTTTGTCTATCAACCAATGCTTGGGCAACTCTGGGTAAACGTAATTCTTGCACTGCCACATCTACCGTAGATTTAGCGTCTGTAATGGCATCGACAATCTGTTTTTCTAAATCATCCCCCAGGCGAGTTTGCTGACGGTAAACTTCTTTGTATTCTGAAGACTCAGAATGGTTAAAGTAAACTTGAACTAACGGATATTGTGGTAAAGGTGCTAGACGCTGATTGTAAGATCGGACTCGTTGACAACCAGCAAGGGAAAATATCAGTAAAAAGATATATAAAAAATATCTTTGTCTAGAGATAAATTGCACTGTAATCTGTTAAAAGTGGATTCAGAGTGGACATATTTATCATTCCCAAAATTTTGTGTTCTGAATGAAGTAGAGAAATAGCTTTCCAAATAAAGGGAAAAATACGCTGCTAGAGGCAGGATTACAGAGATTTTTTCACGATTTGTCCATTCAAACTGTATACGCTGACAAGATCAGCAGTTTACTATCAGCGTGTGTTCTCACCATTATTCAGTTATATGCAAATTTATCTAGATTACAGCGCCACTACACCCACTCGAAAAGAAGCGATCGCAGTTATGCAAACAGTCCTCACTCAACAGTGGGGCAATCCTTCCAGCTTACATGAGTGGGGACAACGGGCTGCAACGGTTGTAGAACAAGCCAGAGTCCAAGTTGCTGGTTTAATTAACGCCGCCACTCCTGAATCGATCATTTTTACCTCTGGAGGCACTGAGGCAGATAATCTAGCAATTATGGGTGTGGCTCGGTTGTATGCTGTTCCTCAACATCTAATTATTTCCAGCGTCGAACATTCTGCAATTTCTGAGACAGTACGGCTGCTAGAAATGTGGGGTTGGGAAGTTACGCGCTTGTCTGTAGATATTAAAGGCAAAGTTAACCCCCTAGATTTAAAGGCGGCGTTACGACATAATACAGTTTTGGTTTCCATAATTTACGCTCAAAGTGAAGTAGGGACAGTGCAACCGATCGCAGAACTAGGTAAAATAGTGCGATGCCTGCGGCGGGCGGAGCCTACGCATGGGGCTTTGTTCCACACAGATGCGGTGCAAGCTGCGGGACGCTTACCCATAAATGTGCAACAACTCCCAGTAGACTTACTTAGCATTTCTAGTCATAAAATATATGGCCCCCAAGGTGCAGGGGCGTTGTATGTGCGTCCTGGTGTGGATTTGATGCCCTTACTAAGTGGTGGTGGACAAGAAATGGGACTGCGTTCTGGTACGCAAGCAGTACCGATAATTGCCGGATTTGGTATAGCAGCAGAATTAGCAGCGCAAGAATTGGCTACAGAAACACCACGGTTGATCGAGTTACGCGATCGCGCCTTTGCCCAATTAGCTGAGATTCCTGGTTTAATTGCTACAGGGGATGGCTGCGATCGTTTACCTCACCACGTCAGTATGTGCCTAGAAAACGCTGATGGCGAAAAACTTAGCGGTAAAACCTTGGTACGACAGCTAAACCTTGCTGGCATCGGCATCAGTGCTGGTGCTGCCTGTCATAGTGGTAAACTTAGCCCTAGCCCGATATTGTTAGCGATGGGCTATTCCGAAAAAGCTGCCTTGGGCGGAATTCGCATCACATTGGGGCGTGATACCACTGAAGCTGATATAGATTGGACAGTAATGGTGTTGAAGCAGGTTTTGCAAAGGCTGACACCGGATTTATCTTTAGTTAAGCGTTAAATTAAATATCATAAATTACGTACCTGCGGGATAGAAAATATGGAGTTACACTCACAGCAGAAGCGATAGAAAAAGTTGAAGCACAGATTCGCCGTCTTATCCATGAAATTTCCGCAATTGGTTTAGGCATCAAGTCAAACAGCGACTGTCCTTGAAATGTCACCCGTCCCTCAACCCGATTAGAGGCGGGTAGTAAACGCATTACTGCCCGTCCTATGGTTGACTTACCACAACCCGACTCTGCCACCAATCAGTACGGATGGCCAAGCATCTTCATTGAATATCACTCACGTCCAAAGTCCAATTTATTCCTTGGAAGTACCCGACTACAATCCAAGTTCAGCAAACACCTCTGGAGAGAACATATCCCACAATACCTGGAAATATGGCATTAAAGTTTCAGCTTCTTGAGAAGTCAAGCTAAGGTTTATTTCTTGTCTCAACAAATGTAGCATTTGACGGACTATTTCCCACTGCACTTTTAATCTGGGATAGAGCATTACACATAAGGGAAATAACTCTTGTTGGATAGCTCCACAGCTTGTTTCTAAAGCACATACCCATAGGTATATTTGAAACATCTCTACATCCCGAACACTGGAGGTCTTAACTATTGGATTACTTAATCCACCAGACATTGATTTGTAAGTTGGATAAAGTTCAATTACTTTTTGGCAAATCCTCTTAGCAATTTGTGTACTAATTGGTAGTAACTTTTGCACTGCGGATAATGCTACAGAATCAGAATCATGGTTAGCTGCTGCTTCATAAGCACGTTGCAGTGGCATATACAAATGGTCATCAATAACTTTAAAGTATGTACTAATAAGTGATTGTTCTATTGGCTCAAGTGATTGCATGAGCATTTGACTTGTGTAATGAAACTGCATACTTACAAAGCCAATAACTCTAGGGTCATTACTTGTGTACTTCTTTCTGAGCTTTCCTATATCCGCACCAATTACTGTAGCTAGCTTGCTAGGAGCCACTTGTTCTGTATAAACATCTAATGCCTGTTTATAAAGTGGATTCTCTGAGTCAACCAGGTTCCTTACCAAAGTAAGAGGTTGTGATGTTGTTTGTTGAGTATATACATCCAAAGCTTTTTGGTAAATATTAAAAGAATCTCCGGCGATTTCCCACGGATTAATTAGGTTTAAGTCTATGCCATGTTGTTTAATTTCTCTTGATAGTAATTCCTCAGTTTTATTCCAGGCTTTAGCACTAACACTTCGCAAAGAATCCAATACTTTTTGAGCAGTTTTCTTTCGTCCCTCTGGTGATACTATCTTTGATAAATTAGGTATTTCTATTTCTTCTGTCTTATCAGGATCAACTTTGAGATTCCCTATATATTTTTTAGCCCATTGTTGCGCTAAAGATTCAACGACCGTCTTATTTCCTTGACTAGAAACCGATTTTAAATGATTTACTGGAAATTCTTTTACAATAGCCATCACTTAAAATATCCTCATAAAGATGCTCTTGTTACAAATATTAACACTAATTCATTCAATGGAAATATTTTTTATACAAAGATTTTAACAGTAATTTTACGTATGACGGCTCTCAAGTTTTTTAGCATTAATAAATGTATATGTCTAGTGTATTAAAGAAGGAATTTTTTATAAACAAGTATTGTTACTGGTAAAATAGGAGACAAATACAAGTAGATAGTACGAAAACACCAAACTATGTAAAGATAAGTAAATACAAGAAATAAAAAAATAGAACTGTTTGATCAGAAGAATGACTATTGCGGCTTCATGCCTTGAAGATGTGAGATTTTTGGATCAAGTCGGTTGGGAGGGTGGGTTAGCGATCGCACCCTACGTACATAGGTTATTAAATCTACGCTACTAAGCAAAAGTCAGTTGCGAGGGTTTCCCAATGTCGGTTACAGGTAAATCTGACAAGCAGAAGGCAGTATAGTTTGTATAGTTAGCTTTTAACTGAAATTTTAGTTTGACACTAAGGAATTAAAAAATGTCCACTGAGACTCACATAGTCGCTTACGTTCAAGAAAGTGAATTTGATACTGTTTTAACTGAAAGTGAAGAGAAAGTCGTTGTTGTTGACTTTACTGCTACTTGGTGTGGTCCCTGTCGCCTGATTAGTCCGTTAATGGAGCAACTCGCCCAGGAATACAAAGGTCGCGCCAAAGTTGTTAAGGTAGACGTTGACAGCAATAAGCCGATTTTCAAAAAATTTGGTCTTCGCAGCATTCCTGCGGTTTTAATTTTCAAAGATGGTACTCTAGCAGAAACCATCGTGGGAGTTTCTCCTTACGAGCAGTTCAGCGAAGCTGTTGAGAAGCTTCTTTAGCTTGTTCTGTGAACACTTTTTTGCATAAAGTTTTTAATTAATTGCATAGCTAGTTCTGATTTATCGGCTTGAAGCACAAGCGGCTTACTAAAGAGAAGCGAAATTTTTCAAGATTTCCCTTGGTATATACAGTGCTGATGACCAAAAGCCAGGATCGTGACTAGCATGACCGCCTATTCTAATACACAGTCAGTCATTTGCGGAGCGATCGCTTGACTTTTGAAGTCTCTTGTTAATTTTAGTATCTCGAAAACTTTAGCGATCGCTCTGGGGTAGTAGGCTGATTTAGCTGACCAGATAGCCGACTTACTACAATAAGCAATCTGGGTTTCAGCTTGGAGACGAGATACATTCTAGTCACTGGGAATTTTTATGTAGTAGCAAAGATGATTCCACATCCAGCTTGAGGGCTGTGATATTATGGGAGACTGCTGCATACATTTAGAAAAACTAGAAATTGAATCGATCATGGCTCTGACGCAACTGCGGAAACAAGAAATAATTTCCAACTACCAAGTTCACGAAACCGATACTGGTTCATCCGATGTCCAAGTTGCCATGCTAACTGAGCGCATTAACCGCCTCAGCCAACATCTCCAGGCAAACAAAAAAGACCATTCTTCCCGGCGGGGACTGTTGAAGCTCATTGGTCAGCGCAAGCGTCTTCTAGCCTACATATCGCAGGAAAGCCGGGAAAAGTATTTAGCTTTGATTGCTCGCCTCGGTATTCGTGGATAAGGACTACCGCTTATGTCTGCTGAAGAATCTGAACGTAGGGGTTTACCTTTTGAACCAAACAAAAAGCGCCAAAAACCCGCAAAAACTCAAAGTAAACTAGCAGCAACACAACCAAAAGAATCTGCCAAACAGGCTGATACAAAGCCGCGTTACACCAAAGAAGAGATGACTATTCCCCAAGTAGTCAGCCAGCGGATGCTCCGACGAGTAGCTGGGTTCTGTGGTGTACCAACAGCTTTGGGTATTACTACCCTAGTTGTCAGCTATGTGCTTGCCATCTACTCTGACATCCAACTACCTCCCATCGTCGTGTTATTGATGAACATGGGATTATTCGGTTTGGGGGTCTTAGGGATAACTTATGGCGTTCTCTCTGCCTCTTGGGATGAAGAAAGAGTCGGAAGTCTGCTGGGTTTGGGTGAGTTCAGCACCAATTGGGGACGAATGGTAGCAGTTTGGCGCGAAACTCGGCAAAAAAACTCATAATTAACAGCGCTCAGATATCAGATAACTGCGGTATTGGGTAAATTTTATTAAGAAAGAATTCAGGAGTCAGGAGTCAGAATTCAGAATAAATTAGTGGCAAGTCCGAATGCCTCACTAATTTCATTTTGAATTCTTCTTCAAAACTTCAACATTGATACTTAAAATCATATAATTCTTTTTATACCCATATCCAGTTATTTAATAGTATAACTACTGATTGCTAGATTTTGTCCTTATTATTTTGTAAATAAATTTCGTTTTTAACTATTCGTAATTAAGCAAATAGGCAACAATAAAGTTACACCCATTTACAGAAAATTTTACATGATTATAGTAATGAAAAGTGGTTCCCCGGAGGCAGAAATAAACCGCGTTAATGAGGAACTAACTACCTGGGGGCTAACTCCAGAAAAAATTATTGGTCAACACAAAGTAGTTATAGGTCTAGTAGGTGAAACCGCCAACTTAGATCCACTACAAATTCAGGAAGTTAGCCCCTGGATTGAGCAGGTGTTGCGAGTAGAGCAGCCTTACAAACGGGCTAGCCGCCAGTACCGCCACGGCGAAGCTTCGGAAGTTGTAGTTAATACTCCAAATGGGGCAGTGGTATTTAGTGAACATCACCCTTTGGTAGTTGTTGCAGGTCCCTGCTCTGTAGAAAATGAAGAAATGATTGTGGAGACAGCGCGGCGCGTCAAGACGGCTGGAGCGAAGTTTTTGCGCGGAGGGGCATACAAACCCCGGACTTCACCTTATGCCTTTCAAGGACACGGCGAGAGTGGTTTAGATTTGTTAGCAAAAGCGCGGGAAGTCAGCGGACTAGGTATTATTACAGAAGTTATGGATACCGCTGATCTCGATAAAATTGCTGAAATTGCTGACGTTATCCAGGTGGGGGCAAGAAATATGCAGAATTTTTCCTTGCTCAAAAAAGTGGGGGCGCAGTCGAAACCAGTTCTCTTGAAGCGGGGAATGGCGGCTACAATTGAAGACTGGTTGATGGCAGCTGAGTATATTTTGGCAGCTGGCAATCCCAATGTAATCTTGTGTGAGCGGGGAATACGCACCTTTGACCGCCAATATACTCGAAATACGCTGGATTTATCAGTAGTACCAGTGTTGCGAAAGCTGACTCACTTGCCAATCATGATTGACCCCAGCCACGGCACAGGTTGGTCTGAGTTTGTGCCTTCAATGGCAATGGCTGCGATCGCAGCTGGTACAGATTCCCTGATGATAGAGGTTCACCCCAACCCTGCCAAAGCCTTATCTGATGGTCCCCAATCTCTGACACCAGACCGTTTCGACAACTTAATGCAAGAATTAGCAGTAATTGGTAAGGCGGTGGGACGCTGGCAACAACCAGCAGTAGCTCTGGCTTAAAATTTAACTGCAACTTCTTGCTAGGCATAAATAAACTAAAGTTTGTAGTCAGGACTTTACTTCTCATAAATCTAAAGAAGCGATAAATCGCTCACTACAAACTAGAATTTTTTTGGATGTTAATTATTGTAAATATCAAATTATACCCTTTTAAAAGATTTACAAAGGGGATTTTTAAACACTAACTATCAGAATAGGGTAAAGCTTCCAAAAAAAGCTATGGCTCAAATTGAAAAACAGATTTAGCGATTAACCAATTCTACCTACAAACTTTTCCTAAATTTAGGTAATTGGTTTATTGATAGCGGCTGCATTTGATGGTAGATGGCTAACTTCCATCTGAAATTTAGCAGGCAATGAAGAGGAAAATAGTAATTTTACTGGGGTTAAAAAACATCACTGTAAGTTACGATACTGCATGAATAACTAGTGAATGCTGACATCTTTTCATTGTCTTAGATGGGATAGACACCAATGATATCTGAAAGCGATCGCCAAAAAGAACTTGAACAACGGGAACGTATACTACGAGAACGAGAAGTTGAATTGCGTCTGCGGGAAATGGAAGCTAACATCCAGGCTACCGATGTGGCTTTTCATCAAACTGTAAAGCATCAGCTGGAAGATTCCCAGAAACCTTGGATGAAAAAAGTTATCCTCGGTGGAAAGCTGTTTGCTCTTGGTGTAGTAATGCTGGTTGCAGTAAAGATAGCCTCAGTGCTGGCTGGATTTATTATTGTTGCTGCACTGGGCTGGATGTCTTACAAATTATTCTTTGAATCCAAAAAAACCAATCTTTAATAAAGGTGTAACTATTATGAGCGATCAGGTAGCAACTGACAGATTTATTCAAGATTTAGAGCGTGTTGCTCAAGTGCGATCGGAGATTTCTGTGTGTTTGAGCAAACTAGCTGAAACAATCAATAAAGCTGAGTTAGCTGGGGACTCTTCATCAGGAAAACTCAGTTTAGAACGAGATATTGAAGATATTACAATAGCTAGTAAAAACCTCCGTCAAGGTGTATTTCGCCTTTTGGTATTGGGCGATATGAAACGCGGAAAAAGCACGTTTCTCAATGCCTTAATTGGGGAAAACTTATTACCGAGTGATGTTAACCCTTGTACCGCAGTGTTAACAGTTTTACGCTATGGGGTAGAAAAGAAAGTTACCATTCATTTTAATGATGGTAAAAGTCCACAACAGCTAGATTTTCAGAACTTTAAATATAAATATACCATTGATCCGACTGAAGCCAAAAAACTAGAGCAGGAGAAAAAACAAGCCTTTCCAGATGTTGATTATGCAGTAGTTGAGTATCCCTTAACAATACTAGAAAAGGGAATTGAAATTGTCGATAGTCCAGGATTGAATGATACAGAAGCG
>NZ_JBGTFY010000424.1:0-10012 GCF_041747015.1 Nostoc sp. | reverse complement strand
TATTTGTCCAGTGGTTTTAATGCCAATGGCTAGCCGCTGACGTTGGACAGGCTCGACTTTAATCCCTAACCGTTTGGCTGTGTCGGCATCAACCTGAATAGAATTATTAGTTGAAGTGGCTTCACTTCCTCCTTGAAATTCATCTCCATGTCCGCCATGAGCTAGGACAACTGCGGGACTTGCTAATAACAACAGGCTCAGAAATGTGCCAGAAACATAACGAATAGCTGTAGGTGTTTGGGAACACAGAGAGTTAGACATCGCTACTAAAAATCCTTGAGTATGGGAGGGAAGAAATTGCGAACAGTCAAAAGTACTTTTAAGTTTTAGAAATACACTCTTTTACTAGTCTTTCATTCAGAAATGAAATTAGGATGAAATCAAGTTTTGACTGCTCTCCGAATCACATCACTCTAAGCACAACTGGAATTCAAGAAAGCAAGTGTTCCCTATTTATTTAGCATTGGATACTTGCATCATGCTTCACATAGATACTTTTGCTTACCTTCAGGTGACGCTCTTACTGACGCTGGACTACTCGCTAACACCAGTTCTCTAGCTTGATAAACCTTTTAGCGTGAAGCTCTTAACGTCGCTTTCACTGAGTTCGCGGAGCGTCTCATTCGCTGCCTTCGTCTCCGTACCCCTCCGGGGATCTTGCTACGCGCAGCGTCCCGTAAAGCCTGCCGCATAGCTACGCTTAGGGTGCAGCCTCTCGTAGAGAAGGGAAGGAGAAGAGAAGATAGCCAGTTCCCTACGGTGAGTTTCCCGCCTACCCTGCGGTTTCTGCATACTCCTGCAAAGAAGCAAGCTATGCAAAGCGTCCCGTAGGGAAGCAGTACAGGACTAGACTCACTGGTTATACCAAGTTTTTCGCCACTGTTTAATTTGGTTAATTTCTGCTTGCTGTGAATCAATAATACTTTGAGCCAATTTCTTGATTTCAGGACGCTTAGACTTACTCAATGCATCTTGAGCCATTGTAATTGCACTTTCATGATGGGGAATCATTGCATTTATGAACCGCAAGTCAAACTCAGCATCGGCGGCTCCCAAGTCCATATTCATCATCATGCCTTGCATCTGTTCGTCAGGCATTGAGACTGTTTTACCTGTTTTCGCATCATAAGCCACCGGGGTACTACTTGCTCTTGGATACCATGCTTTACGCCACTGCTTTAGCTCCGCAATTTCTTTGTCTTGAGAAGAGATAATTTCCGAAGCCAGCTTTTTGATTTCAGGACGTTTTGATTTCTCCTGTGCAACATTCGCCATCTCCACTGCCCCTTGATGGTGCGGAATCATCGCATCAATAAAGCGCAAATCATAATTAGCGTCAGCTGAACCTAAATCCATTACCATATTGTGGTTCATCGTGCTACCACCATGATTCATCATGCTACCATCGTGATTCATCGGTTGCTTGTCGTTAGTATCAGTAGCGGTGGTAGTAGGGTTTGATGCTTGGTTTTGGGAATTGGGTGTAGAACAGGCTGTTAACAGACCGCTAGGAACAGAGGCGATCGCTACTAAGCTCAATGACAAAAAGCTGTTTTTCAGAGTAGAAAGTTGCATAGGGATTATCTAAATGTTTCCTGATTTCATTTTGAAATCTCCAGTTGGCTGGAGAGTCAACCCTTTAAGTGATTTATTTTTTGCTTAAGTAATAAAATCATCTAGGTAACTGGTTGCTTACAATCCAACTGTTGTACTTACTACATAGTTTGACAGCCGAAGATGAAATCAGGATGAAATTAAAGATTCCTGCTCTTAGCAAAGACTAGCTACAAGAAATTAGAAGATTGTACTACATTACTACAAACCCTAAAGTTCTAATTCTTGTATGACACCTCGCTTTGATTTGCCGACCTTAGCTCCAGAGTTCAGATATGGCAAATAATTATGTTATGGAAGTAACGTATTTAAAATAATTTGCCTTTGTAATATCTATAAGTAAATCTAATATGATAAAGCTAAAATTATTGATTGGAGGAATAGTATTCATCCCGCTAGTCGCAGTCTTATGTGACTTTGGTTTCAGAAGATTTTGGTTTTCAGAACGCTCAGACCATCAAACATTTGTTATGCATTGATTGGGATGACGGCTGAAATCGGAAAAATGCTTACCACCATAAAGTAAAGTATAGGGGTTAGAATCTAGAGCTTCACTAGCAGTAATAGTCCGCATTAATGCGCGAATGTAAGGATCGCCTCCTTTCATTACTAAAGGTGGAGTGTATTCAGGAATGGTAGAGGTTTTGCGAGTGCTAAATCCTTGCCAAAGCACAATTAATAAAACTATAGACAATATTCTAACAATTAGCGATCGCTACTTCAACCTCCTTTTTTTTAGCAAGAGAACTTTAGCTAAATTTAGACAGGGGGTTTTATCACCAACAATATTAGTAAGTTTGTGAAACAATGACAGCAAAAATTTACTTTTTTTTGACATCTACTTTTGTGGCAATAATATTTATTAATTGCTTTTTTGTGTATTGGTAAATATGTAGTGATAATAGAGATTTAATAACTAAAATTATTTATTTTTAGCTTTGGATAAAAAGACTAAAAAAATAGTTGGAGTTTACATAAGTGAGCGCAGCGAAGATGGAGCTAGAGGATTATGTAGTGGGGAGAGGGGAGGAGGCTAAGGGTAAATCAATTGAGAACACACATCCTTGATGGGGGATATCCCGAACTGAGAGTATACCCTTGTTTAACGAGACGGCGCGTCGTGAGATTGTAAGCCCGATCCCCAATCCTGATTTATCTGTTCCCATCTGAGAAAAAGGCTTAAAGAGTTCTTCCGCCTCACCAGGCGGGAGTCCTCCACATTGATCCTCTATTTCAAGTAAAACACGCCCACCTACAGCCTTACTGCGTATCCATACAATCCCACCCTGCTTGGTGAACTTAATGGCATTTTGAACCAGATTCGATAGGGCAGATATTATTAGGTGACGATCTATTAAAACCTCCAATTCCGGCGCTACCTCTACACACACCTCAATTGATTTCGCACTTGCTTCAAACCATGCAGTAGCCTCAACTTCACTGACTAGGTGAATAACTCGACATCTCTGATATTGGACAGTTGGTTCATTCCACAGTCGCACCTCAACAAGTGAACGATCAATAATGTCTCTCATACGCCTATGGGCATTTTCAAGAATACGAGATGTACTTCCATTGGTTCCGACTTTCCCTGTGATTATAAGTTGGGAAGCTAAAGTAGCGGAGGTCAACGCATTTCGCAACTCATGTGCTAGAAATCCAAGACGCTGAACCTCATCCCGCTCTGCATTTTCACGCTGACCTCGATTAAACTCTGTAACCGCTTCAGCGATAGCGATATCGAGGCAGAAATTTAATCGATTGAATTCACGAGGGGATGCTGTTTCACTACTATTTTCCTGAATATACTGAGTGATAGCTTGACAAAGAGCGCCGTAGCCATGAACAACCTGAGAAATGCTGTAGCCAAGTTTTAACGACTCTTTCCCCCGGCGCTCTGCGGAGGCTCTGTGAACACTTTCTATAGAATTGTGATGTGCTTCCCCAGATTCATCTGTATCAGCACGTAATACCTCAATGAGTTCATCGTAGAACACAGGTAATCCTCTTTCCATTTCGTCGCTCGAACTTCTGGAATCAGCAAGACGCGCGATCTTTTTTGAACACAAGGCGAGAATTTCTTCACGTTCTGCTAAGAGAAATTCATGTAACATTATGAATGTTCTTAATTTTAGACTTATTCTACCATCAGGAGATCGCTAGAACAGCGATTGCCCAAGGGGCAGAGCCAATCGCACCCACCCCGATCCACCCCAGAACAATTTCCCATCCCCTCGCCGAGGCTAAGTATTTAACCCACATTCCGGACGTCATTTTGTAGTATAAAAAGCAATACAAAAATCTGGAAATAGTTACTGAATTATCCGAGAATAAATACTAAATCTCTATTACTACTATATATTTATCACTACCGAATTTATTGTAAGTGAGTAAAGCAAAACTTGCCATTAATAATTATATCTACTTTTTTTTTACGTCTAAAGTTAGGTTAAATCTTCTTGAAAGAATACTCAAATATTTATACATATCAAGATGAAATTAAGATGAAATCATTATCAGCCATTGGAAATAAATTATAATCATGCCATTAGCCAGATGAACTTTACACTTGAAACCTCTTAAGTTTAGGCGAGAAAGTTTTGTCATCAGATGTGTATGGCGATAGCATAAATTATTGACTCTTGTGCTTGGGAGAAGCTGATGACACATAGACACAACATCGGCTTTCAGGTAGATTAGCAACCGCAGAAACACAACGCAAAACAATCACTAAAAGGAAAATAAAGGAGGACAAATGGCTATTATTGGTTTATTCTTCGGCACTCAAACAGGTAATACTCAGACGGAAGCAGAAATAATTCAAAAGGAATTTGGTGGAGAAGATGTAGTAACGTTAAATGATATTTCACAAGCGGAGCCTAATGATTTTAAGAATTACAGTTATATCATCATCGGTTGCCCCACCTGGAATATTGGTGAATTGCAAAGTGATTGGGAAAATTTCTCCGACGAGCTAGATAGCATTAACTTTAGTGGCAAAAAAATTGCTTATTTTGGAGCAGGCGACCAGGTTGGTTATCCTGACAGTTTCCAAGATGCAATAGGAATTTTATCAGAAAAAATTTCAGAACAAGGTGGCGAGACTATTGGCTATTGGTCAATAGATGGTTATGAATTTAGTGAATCTAAAGCCGTCCGCGATGGTAAATTTGTAGGTCTAGCGCTTGATGAAGATAATCAATCTGATTTAACTAATGAACGAATTAAAACTTGGGTTGCTCAACTCAAGCAAGAGTTTGGTTTATAGAAAAGTATAAAGTCTCGCACTGAAAAGGCACAGTTCTGAACTAGCTCTTTCGGTCAGTAAAGCTTCCTTAATTCAGGTAACGTTGATAATCATTTCTCTAGCTTGGGCGTTAGAGTCTGATCCCCCCATGCATCAACAGGAGCAGTGTAGGCTATCTTTGTCAAGTCTACTGCTGCTATGTCTTCCATTGCTTCCATGCTCATATCAGAGGTCATAATCATTAAAATTGATTTGGAGCGCATATTTACCTTTGAATTTACAGCAAGCCAGTTCTTAAAAAGCGTGTTTCATTAAGGAGTATTAACTGGATATAGAAATCAGATTTAAATCTTGATAGCTATACTAAGCCTCTAAGCTTTGTTAACCAAGCTTTGGACTAATCTGGATTTTCATAAATCAAATAGGAATCCTATATACTCTTGTCAGTAGCAAAAATTAGCGCAAGCTAAAAAACTCTTCCGCCGCTGAAGGATGAATACCAATTGTTACATCAAAATCTTTTTTAGTGA
The DNA here is from genome assembly GCF_041747015.1 of Nostoc sp. GTDB lineage: Bacteria > Cyanobacteriota > Cyanobacteriia > Cyanobacteriales > Nostocaceae > Nostoc. The sequence continues at coordinate 4,621 of NZ_JBGTFY010000424.1, read as the reverse complement.
TACCTGTGCGAATAGCAAGTCCAAGACATTGAATAATCTCACCAGCATACTCACCGACCATATGAGCACCGAGTACCCTGTCTGATTTGCTATCAACTACTAATTTAATGAGAGTTTTCTGTTCCGGTTCAGCAATCGTGTCGAAAAGAGGTTGAAACCTTTGGGAATAGCAGCGTATTGATTCTCCAAATTTTTCGCGTGCTTTAGCTTCGGTCAAGCCAACCGTAGCCGCTTCCGGTCGAGAAGAAAGTGCTGAGGGAATACACTCTAAATTCACAGTTCGGGGCTGATTACCAAACACAGTATCGGCAAAGGCACGACCTGTGGCAATGGCGACAGGAGTCCAATGGGGACGATTGGTGCAATCTCCAACAGCAAAAATATTCGCCTGAGTAGTACGGCTGTATTCATCTACTGCGATCGCTCCTTGTTTGACTTGAACACCCGCTTTTTCCAAATCAAGACCATTTAAATTAGGAACTCGACCTATGGCGCTAAGAACGGTGTTTACAGTTATATTGTCTTGTTCATTTCCTAATAAACTCAAACGGAGACTATCTTGAACTTTTTCAATTTTCTCGACAACAGTATTGCAAAAAATTTGAATGCCATTCTTCATCATACTTTCTTGAACTGTAGTTCTAATTTCTTCATCTCGACCTGGTAAAATACGGTCTTCAGGTACTATTAAAGTAACTTTTGAAATCAAACCATTCAGGCTTCCAGCAAACTTCACTGCTATCTGGTCACTACCAATAATCGCAATATGCTCTGGTTGCTGCTTGATTTCAAACATCTGACGTGTAGTGATAGCATATTCAATTCCGGGAATTTCGGGTTTTACAGCTTCTCCACCTACAGCAATCAAGATTTTATTAGCAGTAACCTGGTGTCCCTCAACATCCAAAGTATGAGAATCTAAAAATTTTGTCTCTCCATAAACTAGGTTTACCCCTGCTTCTTGAAGATGCTGAATATGCAATTTGTTCAAATGTTGAATCGCTCGGTCTTTAGCTGTCATAAATTTATGCCAGTCAATGCGGTCACTCACTTTATCCCAGCCATATTCGTCAGCATCTTCAAAAACATGGGAAAAACTAGCAGCATATGCCATCAGTTTCTCAGGAATACAGCCATGAATTACACATGTGCCACCTACCTGGTCGCGTTCGGAAATTAACACATGAGCACCATGAGCAGCAGATTGTCTAGCGGCAGCAACACCTCCAGGTCCTGCGCCAATTACAAAAAGGTCATAATCAAAGCTCATAAATTATTAACTCAGTTTTTAAGAACACTATATTTGCCTATATTTTTAGCTTTCCACACAGTGATGAAATTAATATGAAATCATTGGAATTTTAATTAAAAAATAGTTATGCATATTCAAATGAAATCAGCATGAAATTTCCTTATGTCATTAGTAATAAATATTTCTTGTGCCATTAGGTGGACGCAAGCAGATTAGTTATTTTTTAATCTGAGGGCGCAGAGGCATAAATACTGTCTCATGTGAAATTGACAACTTGAAATCGGAGGTATAATTATGACGACAACCCAATCTCACCAATCCTTGCTTGAAACTTGCATAGAGGCTTGCTTTGATTGCCTACGCGATTGCGAAAACTGTGCCGATGCCTGTTTAAGTGGCAACATGGTACAGATGATGGCTCAATGCATTAAGTTGTGCCGAGACTGTGCTGATACTTGCGCTCTGTGCGCCCGTTTCATGTCTCGCAATTCGGCTCTCCATGCTCAAATGTGCGGAATCTGTGCAGAAGCTTGCGATCGCTGTGCCAGTGAATGTGAAAAACACGATAGCGACCACTGCAAACGCTGTGCTGCATCTTGCCGTCGTTGCGCCGAGTCTTGTCACCAAATGGCTACAGCTATGGCGTAAGTATCTGTAATCGCTGACTGCTGGATTGCAAAATAATTATCAGATATAATACACCATGTATTACGTAGATGATTGGCTTGACTTTACCTCGTAATACATGGGATTTCTCAGAACCACTACCGAGTATTACACAGTATGAGCAGGAGATAAAGAAGCGATTAGCCCAGCTACGCCCGTGAGTAGCATTGGAACAGGAATGGAATGTATGCCATTCAGCCATCACCTCTCACTTTCTTGAAACGCCAACTCCAACGAAAACGGTAGACACCCAGGATTGACAGTTGCCCACTCGTTGGCTTCTACAATTAGAGTTTTGTTACCCGAATTGAGATAAAATTGCATTTTGGCAGTCTGCTCCAGTCTTTCGCGTTCCTTGCCCCCAATTAAGCATCGCGCAATCAGGCAGTACTCTCTAGCTACACGTTTGGCGTAGGATGCTGCTTGGAGTCGCAACTTAGTCAGTTTCTTCAGTTCTGACAAAGCGAGAGTTGCTGTTGGGTCACTTGAAGGTGTACTTTGCTCCTTAACTTCGGCTTTTTGTGACGTTTCAGGCGGCACAATTGCAGGTATAGGCGCAGTAAGTGGAATACTGACAGAGTTGATTAATAAGTTTTTATTATTGTAATTTTCAGCCGCGCTGGGGTTAGAAAGGTATTTAAAATCCTTATCTAAATTACTTTGATTAACGTTTTGATCCAGTTGTATAATATTTGAAGAAACTAATGAATTATCAGAATTGTTGACAGTTGAGGTTGAAGAGAAATCTTCTGGATGTAATAAATTCAATTCTTCGGAATTAAAATTAGTTTCCTCAGATTCATATTGTACCTGTGGTAAAAACAGTTCCCCTTCAGACACAGTAACTTCTTCAAAACTTACTACTGCCTGCTGCCCTGTAGGGGCATCGGCAGCAGGAGGTAGGCAATTACAAAAAACCTTCATATAGAAAGAATGACCGTAATTCCCGATTTGATAAGGGTTTTCATCACTTTGTTTTGCAAATGAGTTTTGAAAGCTATTAAATTGCCCGTCATTGCTTGATTGATAAGGGTTTGAGCTATTTTTTGCCCAAGGGTCTAAAATGTAGCGTGTGGGATGCCACAGATGTAAGTGCTTTTGTAGTGTCTCTTGTGAGATAGTTTTGTGAAAGCGGCGTTTATACTCAACACGTATCACTTTCGCTCGTTCAGTAGCCCCTGCTGGTAAGCCTCTATCCCACTCTATTGCCCTTACTACTATCTGGATGCGTTTTTGGGCTTGTTGGCTGCGTTCCCAGTTCTGTTGCTTACGACGGTCAAATGGAATTACGTTATCTTTGGGTTTATCAATGCTCTTAATGCCTGCTATGGCTTCTGCAAATGTGTTGGCGAATGTACCCAACAGCCTTTCGGGATAACTAATGTAGGCGCTGTACCATTTGTTGCGAATTGTGGATTCTACCCAATGCCTCACTCTAGCTTCGATTTCGTGTTGGTGTCGGCAGTATTGGCTGTAGCCGGGGGCGTTAATTGCGGTAGTAAGGCAAAATTCGACTAATTTATCACTCTCTAAGTCTAAAAAGACGATTCCGTAGCCTACAAAGATTTGTAGGAGGGTGTTTGTTTGTCCTTTTCCTGTCCAGCCTGTGGTGATGATTTCTTCCCAATTGGCACGCCACTGTACAACGTCAGCAGATTCTTGCTTGCGATATCTCTCCCGTGAAATTTGTTTTTTGGCTTTGTTCGCTACCCGTTTTAGTTTGGTTAAATCTTGCCGACTGGCCGCGCGATCGCAATAATCGAGGAAGATAGAAACTGAGTCACTAATTGGTTGTAGGTCATCATTCAGTAAAAATGACCCGCTACCCGGTTGCATGGGGCAACGGATGGCCTTGTAGTTAGTTATTTGTTTGGCACTATATGGTTTGGTATTGGGGAAGATTTCTAGGTGTCCTTGGCGGAGGATAAAGCCTGCGTTTCTTAAAGTAATCTCTAGGGCGCAGGCTAGGGGAAAGGTGGGTAGGGGGGATGCGAAGCTTAGGATTAGGTGATAACCGCCACTAAAGCTGGACTGGAGGATGATGATATCGATTATGCCGATGTCCTCTAGCGCTGCCTTGATGCGATTTATAGATTCAATGTTGTGATAGTCGCCGAAGAGGTCTAAATCGATTGTGGCGTAACGAGTTGTGTCGTTAAAGCGCAGACCTACTAGTTTCGACTTGTCTTGGTGCAGGTTCCACAGTTGGGAGGGTTGGAGGTAATAGTCGATAGTGCGCCATGCTGGTTTTGTACCTTCTACTAAAGAAGGGGCAACTATTGCCCCAAATGGATGCCAAAAGCGTTCTACGTAGCGTTTACCTACGGATTCTGCGGGCAGGTGGGGTTTGATTTTCTTTTTTGAAGGCTGTGAAAGGCTTAATTGGGGCTTGTTCTCGACATCTGAAGAGAAACTTTCTTGGTACATGAGTGACTGTCCTGATGATTTTTGTGCATCAGGTAGTCTCGCTGTTGGTCAAAATGTGTTAGCCTAAATTTGAAATTTTATTTTGACTTAAGCGGTTGGTTATCCGCTTGTTGGAGGCGACTGGTAATCGTCTCATGGTTGAAAGCAAACAAAGGTTTATACTTGTTTAGGCTTAGACATACGTAGGCTTAGACTGGCATTTAGTCCAACACGCTTCACCAACAACAATGCGACTACCCAACTTTTTTTTGGTAATTATTTAAATGAGGCAGTTCT
>NZ_JBGTFY010000423.1:0-10302 GCF_041747015.1 Nostoc sp. | reverse complement strand
GCAGGTATAGTCACTCGTCAGCCACAAGGAATCAGTGTTTTTTACCAAATTACTGACCCGATAATTTTTGAGCTATGTGAATTAGTATGCGATCGCCTTGCTATTCGTCTGCAAGAACAAACCCAACAGTTAGAGCAACTGCAAGCACTGCGCCATCCTTAAAAATTCCTGCAAATCGAGGTTTTCAGAGGCTATAGAATTTCATTCTGATTTCATCGTCAAATGTGATTATGATAAATGCAATTAATTGTGATTTAACACTTTCATTGCTGGAAGTATTTTCGCTTTGAGTGCGATGCCTACGGCGAGCAAAGCGATCGCATTACTGCTGGTATTTGAAGGCAGAAGACGGAAATCAGTGGGTAGAGATTAAAAATCTTCATTGCCAGCCATATCTTTCCAAGTTCTTGACTTTTTCTCTCTACGATGAACCTGCAAGTTCAGATAAAGTATGAGAGCCAGACAGTAAAAATGAGCAAACTTCCACAAATGACTGCGTTCTTTTGGAGCATGAAGATATGTGCAACCACTCTGGAAGAAACGGCAAGAGACTTTTTATCAATGACGATAAAAGCTTCCTCCAAAAAAACTCATAAATCATGATGGCTAATTCAGAAGGGTTTTAGCCCCTTAACGACTGTTCTCCGCAGCAGCAAATTCATCAGCTTTGATTGGGTAATTTTTTGGTGTCTAGTTTATACAACTGCCAATCATTCATTGCTTTACTACTAGTGATTTATTACAACACAGCCAACTTTAGGATGTGATGTCATCTCACTTCTACCGAAAAATCGAGAAGGGCAAATATCATGAAGAAGATGTTAAACAGGGTTCCAGAGGTGACAATTTACTTCTGGATTATTAAGGTTCTGGCAACCACGGTAGGTGAAACCGCAGCAGATTTTCTGTCAGCAACCCTGAACCTTGGTTTAGGTGTTACATCCTACATTATGAGCAGCGTGTTACTGATTGTGCTGTTGAATCAATTTAAGCTGAAACGCTATGTTCCATCAAGTTTTTGGTTTGTGGTCGTTTTGATAAGTATCGTTGGCACACTGATCACTGATAGATTAGTAGATGAGCTTGGAGTTAGTTTGGTGACAACTACTGTAATTTTTAGTGTTTCCTTGTTGGTAGTTTTTGCACTGTGGTATTCAAACGAAAAGACATTAGCCATGCACTCCATCAATACAGCGAAAAGAGAGCTTTTCTATTGGGTGGCTGTTTTGTTTACGTTTGCCTTGGGCACTGCAACAGGAGACCTCTTAGCAGAGTCTTTGGGACTGGGGTATGCACAATCAGCATTGATATTTGGCGCTTCAATTGCAATCATAGCGATCGCTTATTATCACTTGCGAATGAATGCAGTTTTGGCATTCTGGTTAGCTTACATCTTGACTCGTCCGCTCGGAGCATCTATAGGTGATTTACTATCCCAATCTGCTACAAATGGAGGCTTTGGTTTTGGTACTGTCGGAACCAGTATGCTTTTTCTGTCTATAATCGCGAGTCTGGTTACTTACTTAAGTCTTAAGCAGAAGAAACCAGCCTTACTGCCGATTGACCGACAAGACTGATTAGCGATCGCCTTCTCGAACAAATGGCATTTTTCTGTTTGTGAAGAGGCGATTTGGTTGGCAATTTGCGATGCCTACGGCGGACGCTCCGCGCCATCGCCTGACCATCCCTTCACTGTTCAAGAGCTTTTAAAGCTGTAGTGCTAATTCCACATAGCTTAGAGCTTTTCAAGCGTGCCATTCAGATATTAGTTGTTTCTACCAGACTGAGCTAATCTCAATTATGATGACTTACTATTTTTTTATTGTGAAAAAGAAATGAACAAAGTTGCAAAAGTCACAATTTTCTTCTGGATCATGAAGATTATCGCCACGACGCTCGGCGAGACGGCAGGTGACTTCATCTCAATGTCTCTTGGGCTGGGGTATTACATAGCCTTTGCCGTAACGTTCGCAATTCTGGCTATTCTCCTGTTTTTTCAAATTCAATCCGACAGATATCGTCCAGTCCTTTACTGGTTGGCCATCATTGCTACAACCACAGCCGGAACCGAAGTTTCAGACCTGATGGATCGATCTCTCGGGCTGGGATACGCAGTGGGATCGCTTATCCTGGTAGCCAGTCTGTTGAGCGTTCTTGCCATCTGGTACTACCGGGATCGGGATCTGAGCGTTTATCCAATCATCAGGAAAGACGCAGAAACCGCCTATTGGCTGGCTATCGTGTTCTCCAACAGTTTAGGAACGGCCTTTGGTGACTTTCTGACAAGCAATTTGGGATTGAGCTATATCCAGGGCGCATTCATGACGGCCAGCGTCATTGGTGTTGTTATCGCCCTTCACTACATAACAAAGTTGAGCGATATTCTCCTATTCTGGCTGGCGTTCATTTTCACACGACCCTTCGGAGCCACCTTCGGAGATTTTCTTACCAAACCAGTTAAAGATGGCGGTTTGTCACTGCCAAGGGGCTATGCTTCGACGATCGCCTTTATCCTGCTGGCAGTTGTCCTATTCTTTTCCGTGCGACAGGAGAAAAAAGTGCGTCACCCAATTGAGTAATGTGTTTAAGCAGATAGATGACTATTTTTTGTTAAATACAAAATAAATAGCATAAAAATTATGAGAATCTTAATAGTTGAAGATGACGATCGCATCGCTAAACCCTTAGCCGAAGATTTAAAACACCAGCATCATGCTGTTGATATTGCTTGTGATGGAATTGAAGGTTGGGAATATGCCCAAGCAGGTAATTATGATTTAATTTTATTAGATTTAATGTTACCCCGCTTAGATGGAATTACCCTCTGTAAACGGTTACGTGCTTCTAATTGTAACGCTTTTATTCTAATGCTAACAGCACGCGATACAACATCAGATAAAATAATTGGACTTGATGCTGGTGCAGATGATTATTTAGTTAAACCATTTGAACTAGAAGAATTAGCAGCACGAATTAGAGCTTTATCTCGGAGAAGTCCAGAAACTCGCCAATTAATTTTAATTCACGGTGATTTACAATTAGACACTAATAATTGTCATGTCACCTATGCAAGCAAGCCTTTATCATTAACACATAAAGAATACATGATATTAGAATGCTTTTTGAAAAATCCTACTCAAGTTTTAACTCGCTCGGCCATTTTAAATAAATTGTGGGAGTTTGATAAATTATCTGGGGAAGAAACCGTTAAAACTCACATTACAAATTTAAGAAAGAAACTCAGAGCGGTAGGAAGTTCAGAGGATTTTATCGAAACTGTTTACGGTGTTGGTTATCGCCTATGTCCTAAATAAGGGCAAATTTAGCTGATGTTTGAAAAAATTCGCCGTCGTTTGCTGTTGTCTTATTTAATCGTATTATCATTAATCTTAGGTGGATTTGCAATTGCTGTTCGGATTGTTTTTACCCATAGCCTCCATAAACAACAAACACAAAAACTTGCTGCTCTAGCACAAGTTGCTGCTGCTAATGCCGAGTTTGATAACGGTAGAATTAAAATTGAAAATGACTTACCTCAAGATAAATTATTTGAAAATCATCAAGGGTTAAACTGGTTTGATACTAAAGGTAATCTTATAGAAAAACAGGGACAAGATGTTTTAAGTTTACCTGCTCATGTAAAAGAAGGAGAACAAATTAATACAGTTGGTAAAAATCGTATCCAATCTGTTACTTTACCAATTATTAGTAGTGACGATAAACAATTCATTGGATATGTAAGAGCTAGTCAATCTCTAGAAGAATTCGATGAAACTTTAAATAAATTAGATTTAGGTTTAGGCGGTGGAATTGTTGTAGCTTTGATTATTAGTGGTGCTGGTGGAGTTTGGCTAACTCGTCAAGTGATGCAACCAATTGAAGAAAGCTTTGAACGGTTAAAACAGTTTACTGCTGACGCTTCCCATGAACTCCGCAGTCCTTTAATGGCGATTAAAAGTAATGCAGGGGTAGCGCTAAAGTATCCAGAAGGAATGCGGGAAACTGACACAGAAAAATTTCAGGCTATTTCTAGTGCTACTAACCAAATGACTCGACTTACAGAAGACTTACTATTTTTAGCTCGTCATGATAATATTCCTAACCACATTAAAGAAACTGTTAATCTTAGTTCAATTTTAAATAACTTAGTGCAACTATATCAGCCGCAAGCGATCGCTAAACAAATTCATCTAAAAAATCAATTGAATGAAAAGCTTTATTTGTTAGGTGATCCGAATCAGATAACACGATTATTTACTAACTTGATTCAAAATGCTATCCACTATACACCATCAAAAGGGACAGTAGAAATCATAGCTAATTGTGGTGCTTCTGATATAGTTGTTAATGTCCAAGATACGGGTGTAGGAATTGCACCAAAAGATTTAGAAAATATTTTTGAGCGTTTTTGGCGAGTTGATAAATCACGTTATTATAATTCTGGTGGCTCTGGTTTGGGATTGGCTATTGCCCAAGCGATTGCTGAGAATCACGGTGGATTAATTACTGTCACAAGTCAATTGGGAATTGGTAGTTGTTTTACGGTGCGCTTACCAGTAGGTTCATCTTAACATTTTTCCATTCTAGACAAACAAAACTTGTACAACATGATAATCCTATTTTGAAAAAATCAAAGCGAACATTCTAAATCATAGGATGATAGATACCAAAATGATGCACAATTGGAAGCAAAGAGTAAAAAAACTAAAACAGGAAACCTACACACTTTATTATGCCTGTAAAGACTCTAGACTACCTTGGTATACCAGGCTGCTTGCAATCTGTGTGGTTGCCTACTTACTCAGTCCCATCGACCTGATTCCAGATTTTATACCAGTCTTGGGTTATTTGGATGATTTACTTTTAGTCCCAATTGGTATTATTTTACTCTTAAAGCTAATTCCAGAAGATGTAATTGATGAATCGCGTGAAAAGGCTATAACCGCAATCGCTACTGGTAAAAATAAGCCAACCAATTTGTTAGCAGCAGGTATCTTCATTTGCATCTGGATACTGACTGGAGTAGTATTCTTATTTTGGCTAAAAAACTTACTTGCGAAAAGTCCGAGATAGTCCTAAAATAGTTTACTTACTCATGGCAAAAATGACGTATTAAGTAATGTAAAATAGCAATATTTACTAAAAAAACTATTGTTTTCAATATAGATATTCCTTTGACTAACTCATAAATTTCGGGAGGTATACTAATAGTAACTAATCCAATAACTAATATCTTTGCCCAGGCTTTTTCATACTACAAACCTACAGATTCAATTGCGGTTACTAAGGCATAAATTCCTACAGCTATGCCACTAAATTTTAATGTCGAACGTTTGACATTGATAACTTTCTCTAATAGCCATTCAATAATCTCCAGCTTTCCTTCTAAAACATACGATTGGGAGAGTGTTACGAGAGCTTCGTGATTTTTCAGAGCTAAAAGTAAAACTAGGGATGTTGCAGCCAGTAGTAAAGCAACGAAGCCCCTATAAATGACGATTGCTACTAAACCAGGGGGACGCTTCTTTTTCATTTAAATCTTTGTAATTATTGATGATTTATATATTGGACAATAAAAGTTAATAACTTATACTAATTCTATGTGAGGCCGCGCTTTATTCACTAGAAGCAATACCCTGCAATAAGCCGCTTCTCTATAAGGCGCTCCGCGAATGCGTCTACATAAATTGTCCTTATTTTGGGATTATTCCAGAAACTTTCAAAATCACAATTAGAAACCAGGACAGTCACCACTTTTGGCAGATCGCCTTTTTTAGACCAACCATATAGTAGGGTTTTTGGCATCAAATAATTATGTTTCTTCCAAAAGCGGATGATCCCAATGAAAAATTCCGCAAAATTGATATTAGCTGCTGTTACTATAGTTTTATACAAAACTGCAATTTTTAATATTGCCTAAAGTTTTAGAGTTTGACATCTGCAATCTTTTTAAAGTCTAGCCAGAATCACAAATAATACTTTATTCGATGATTAATCTTGCCGAAACTGCCTATCTAGTGGCAATGTATCGCGCATTGGAAAGCGAACGTGTAGATGCATTATTTAAAGATCCATTAGCGCGTGTGTTAGCTGGTGGAAAAGGTGAAATGCTTGTTGAGGTCATAGGGGAGAAAGACAAAATTACAAATGCGATCGCCATCCGCACCTATATTATTGATAACTTAATTTTACAGTTAATTAATTCAAAAAACATTGACACTGTAATCAATCTTACTGCGGGGTTAGATACTCGACCCTATCGATTACCTTTTTGTGCATCGCTTCGTTGGATTGAAGTTGACCTGCCGGAAATCATTGCTTACAAAGAACAAGCACTTAAAGACCAGCAACCTTTGTGTTCTCTTGAGCGTGTCAAACTCGATATTACCAACCTGGCATTGAGAAAGACTTTTTTTTCAGAGATTAATCTTGCAACAAGACAGACGCTAGTGATTACAGAAGGGTTGCAAGTAATACTACATGAAACCCAAGTAGCATTACTTGCAACCGATATTTATGAGCAATCTAATCTGAATTGGTGGCTATTTGAATTGGAATCATCATTAGCGTTAAAAGATTATAATCAAGTTTACGTTCGCAAAATTTTCGACCAATATTTTGCGAATGGAAATAAAACCTTGTTATTTGCTCCTGAGCAAGGGGCAGAATTTTTTCAACAGTATAATTGGAAAGTTGCAAAATCTGTATCTGCATGCAAAGAGTTACACCGACTCAACCGAGGGATAAAATTTACCTGGTTACTAGAAATAATTATGAAATTGGTTGCTAATGAATATTGGGAAAAAATTCAGCAGCAAGGTAGTATTGTATTGCTTGAGAGAAGCCCCGCCGTCGGCGATCTAGTAAAAACAAAGGAGGTTGTTGAAAAGAGATGATTCAACAACCTCGTATTTAGCTATTTACAGCTAAACATCACTTACAACTAGTGATAAGTTACTCTACTTACTACCTTCATTTGTTTCCTGTTCGTTATTATTCTCCGTAACTTGAATGCTACTCTTTGGACGAGAAGCTTCATTTTCATCGCTTTCCTGGTTAGCATTCTCAGTGTAGAGAACTTTACCATTACCAGCGTCAACTTTCACCTCTTTCTGACCAATTTCTACAGCATAAACTAAGTTTCCATCTTCATTTTCGAGTTTTACACTACTAGCTTGAGTACCGACGGAAGTTTCAGCAGCTTGTTTAGCTTGTTCTGCTGTAATTTTAGCTAAAGCTTGTAGTTTTTTGTCCTCTTGCTGTTCTTGTTGATCATCATTAGTTTCACCGTCACTTGCTTGAGCTATTTTAGTGTTATGAACACCATTATTCTTGATTTCAGGAGCTTCTGTAGCGTCATTAGCTTCGCCATCTCCGTCACTAACCTGAGCTACTTGTACACTGTTTTGAGAAGGAGAGGCACTTACGGTTTTTACCACTGCGCCAACACCTAAAATACTCATCAAAGCAGCTGCTAAAGCGATTTTTGTTGAAGTTTTCATGTGTGTCAATCCTGGAAAATTTTGTTTTTTGAGCAATCCAAAATAATTATCATTACTTGTGTTGTTCACACCTATTTTTGATTTGCTACAACTTCACTTTAAAAATAAAAAGTCAAGAAGTCGGAAAGATTGGTTGAAATTATAAAAAATTAGTTTGCTAACTGCATCTAAGTTGTAGCCGAAGGATTTAAAAACTTTTTTACACTCCATCAAATCTTTCCAACTTCTTAACAAATGCAATTTATAGTAAAACTACAGACACGGATTGAGACATGTAGGATTTATGAATAACTCAACAAAAATCATTATTATCGGTTCTTTGCTTGGTACTTTAGGTATCGCTGGTTTGGCAAAAGCTATCTCTACAAATCAACCCCAGTTACCTATTGCTATTATGCCCCAGTATCACAGCAGCACTCAAATGATAATTAATCAAGATAAAAATGTGGAAGTCAATGAAGAGAAAGAAAAGCTAGATGCAGTTAACGATGCTGATACTGAAGTAAATGATGATAAATTACCAACTTCCCTCAGCCAAGTGGGTGAATACGGTGAAAGCGTCTACGATATGGCTAAAGCCAATGATTGGACAAAAGCTACAGCTAATATTAACTTGCTGGAAAATGCATTAAAAAGCCTACATACCGAAATCAAAGGTGAGAATAAACCAGAATTAGCGCAGTTAAATTCCAAAATAGCAGCACTTACTCAAGCTGTCACCACTAAAAATCGCATATCTGCAATGCATAAAGCTAATCAAGTGACATTAATTGCTGCCAATATTACTAAGGAATTTAAACCAAAAGTTCCAGTTGAGGTAACGCTGCTTGACTACTACGGACGTGAGTTAGAAATTTGGTCAGCAACAGGAAATACAAGCAATCTGAAAACAACTGCGTCGGAGATGCACCGTACCTGGAATGCAGTCAGACCATCTATCTTAGCGCGTGGGGGAACTGCACAAGTACAGAAATTTGATGGACTTGTTGCTAGTGTTGAAGCAGCGAAATCATCTAAAGATTCCGCTCGTTTTGCTACCTCCGTGCTAGATGAAGTGGACAATTTAGAGAAGGTCTTTAAATAGTAATACTCAGACTTTGTGATGCTTTAGTACCTTTAATACTTGAGGTGTTGATACTCACAAAAACAGGCTTTAGATGCAGACATTAGTTGACTATTATTACATTAGTAACGAATCATAGTTAGGATTGAGCCACTTTTGGAGTTTTAAAAATGACCCCACCTAGTTACCCAAAAAAACAAAAAAGTCAAATGATAGCCTCAAGCAAAAAAAGCAATTATTTGAGGTCTTGGAAGCAAAAATATCATGACTACAGTGGAAAAAGGCTGAATTGGTTTCAAGTAATTTTATTACTTCAAGGTTCAATTATCGTAAATATTATTCCTTGGATAGGTTTTTTTAGTGTATATAGTTTGATAATTTCATTACTTGAGTATCATGAAAAACATATACCTTTACCAAGGATAAGTAATGGTCTTCCAAATATTGTTTTGAGCTTCAATCTTGTCTTGAGTTTGTTGTTAATTTTTCGTACTAATGCAGCTAATGAGCGACATTGGGAAGGTCGAAAGTTGTGGGGAGTTTTAGTTAATACGTCTCGTAACTTAGGTCGAGGAATCTCAATAATAATTGAAGAACGATCAGTCAAAGATAGATTAGAAAAAGAAAAAATAATCCGGTTAGTGACTGCTTTCGCATTAGCAATGAAGTTACATTTACGTCGTGAACCTGTCAATGCAGAGTTAATAGAATTGATGTCTTCTCTTCATTATTCTCAACTTAAAAACACGAATCATCCGCCATTACAAATTGCGTTTTGGATTGAAACATATTTGCAAGATGTATATCATCGCAATCTTGTAGATGTCTATCAATTGAATAGGTTGCAAAACTTGGTAGATGATTTGGTGGATATTTTAGGCGGTTGCGAACGCATTTTAAAAACACCAATTCCTTTAGTATATTCTATTTTTCTCAAGCAATTGTTAATAATCTATTGCCTAATTTTACCTATTGAACTGGTTAGCATTTTTAAATGGTGGACTATTCCAGTAATGATTGTTATAAGTTTAATATTGTTTGGGATTGAAGAAATTGGATCTGAATTAGAAAATCCCTTTGGACATGACCCCAATGACTTACCTTTGGATATGATCTGTGACACAATTTCCGGCAATATCGAAGATTTAATTACATCTGCTTCTCAAAGTTATGAAGAAGTTTAAAAAATTTTAACTCAGACTTAAATTATACTTCAAATAATAATGAATGACATGATTTACTCAAAAAAAATCAAGCTAACAATAGAACTGCTTGGTTCTAAAGATAGCTCTTTTGAACCGAAACTTAATTTAAGATTTGTCAAAAAGTAGAATTTCGTAGATGTCAAATACAAATGAAAACAAACCCTTACTTCAGTATCTTGCTTTAAAAGCGCCATCCTGCCTAGAAAAAGCATTGGAGTATGCTGGAAAGTCACGCAGGTTGGGACTGTACTGGGAGTTTGAGTAAACCAAGTTTGCTACACTGATGGTCAGTCATTAGGAACGGGTAACGAAAAAGCATGGCAAATACCTTGCACCCATCCTAAAGTCAAACCATTACTCCAACCTTACCACTTTGGCGATAGAATGTAAGTTATCTATACTTTTGCAGTTTTTACTATTTGTGGATGAGTAATAATACTCATGGCATGAGAAGAGGATTTCTTTAAAAACTAGTTCACTAACGCGTCGGACTAGTTATTTTTTTTACATAACTAGGTTGTTTCACACTTAA
>NZ_JBGTFY010000422.1:0-17355 GCF_041747015.1 Nostoc sp. | reverse complement strand
ACAAATTGGTTTAAGGATGAAAATTTCTGGCGCACAGTGGAATGTTGCCAGTGTCAATCACATCCTCTCTGTTCGTTGCGCTTATCTCAATGGGTTACTTGCTGTTTGATAGGGTGTTTCCGCCAAAAGTGGATGCTCCCTTACAAGTTCACTAAATCAATGACCAAATGGCTATTTCACAATGTATCTGACTATGACATAGTACATACTAATGCCATCTTTTCTTATCCGGTTCTAGCTGCTCATCTGGCTTGTCAATTTCGCATAGTTCCATATATTGCGACTCCCCACGGAATGATGGAGCCTTGGGCATTAGCTTATAAAGGTTGGAAGAAAAAAATTTACTTTACTTTGTTTGAAAACCCATCATTACAAAAAGCTAATGCTATTCAAATGACAGCTTCTACTGAAGCTAGACAGATAAATACACTTGATTTAAAAACGCCTTTAGTTTTTGTTCCTAACGGTATTAATAGCAGAGATTTTGAATCTTTACCTAGCTCGGAGCTTTTTTATGAACAGTTTCCCAATACTCGCAATAAAACACTAATTATATTTCTAGGTCGCATTGATCCAAAAAAAGGATTGGATTTATTAGCCACTGCTTTTGCTAAAGCACACAAAAAATTTCCTAAAACTCACCTAATTGTTGCTGGTCCAGACAATACAGGATTTTTACCCACTGCTGAAAGTTATTTTAGCGAAGCAGGCTGTAAGGATGCTGTCACCTTTACTGGAATGCTAACAGGCGCTATTAAATATGCAGCTTTAGCAGCCGCTAACATCTATGTTGCTCCTTCCTATTCTGAAGGCTTTAGTATGTCTGTATTGGAGGGTATGGCTGCGGGTTTACCTTGTGTGATCACGACTGGCTGTAATTTTCCAGAAGCTGCGGAGGCTGAAGCGGCGAGTGTAGTTGACATTAATGCCGAGCAAATAGCTAATGCCTTAATTGAACTTTTGGAAGACCCCGTAAAAGCGAAAAATATGGGCGATCGCGCCCGTCAATTTATCTTAGAAAATTATACTTGGGATAGTGTAGCCTTAAAATTGATTTCAGTTTATCAAGATATTATCAGAAAAACGCATAAAAACCCCGTTTCTTTAGACCAGGGAGTGTCAAGATAGGAGTGCTGGATAACTTTAGCGATCGCTTATAACCATAAAATACCTAATCAATCTTAAAATAGGACGTTAATTATGATTTCATCTACTAACGAATACGAATATTCATATTCTGATAGTAAATCAGAACACCACCATAGCTATCTCATTAAACCTCTAATAAAGATGATGATATGTGAATCTGTTGATATTCTCGAACATCAAAAAAAGCTGCGGATCTTAGATATTGGCTGCGGTAATGGCAGCTTGAGCAACTTAATTGCACAGCAAGGCTATGAGGTTGTTGGTATTGAAGAATCGGAGTCAGGTGTGAAATTAGCTAATGAAAATTTTCCCAGCTGCCGCTTTATTGAAGGCAGTATTTACAATCTCCCTAATACAGAACTAGGAGAAAAGTTTGATATTGTAATTGCTGCTGAGGTAATTGAGCATTTAGTTTATCCTAAAGAATTGCTTAGAAATGCCAAAGAATGCCTCAAGCCAAATGGCCGTTTAATTATTACTACCCCTTATCATGGCTATATTAAAAATCTCATGCTTGCTGTTTCAGGACAAATGGATAAGCACTTCACTACTCTCTGGGATGGCGGTCACATAAAGTTTTTTTCTGTAGCAACAATGAATGCACTACTAGAATCAGAGGGCTATACAGATATCAAGTTTAATTTTACAGGCAGATTTCCCTACCTTTGGAAGTCTATGCTTTGTTCTAGCACTCTAGTTAAATAAAATAATTTATTAAAATATTTTAATAAATGTTAAAAAAAATTACCCCTCTCATCCTTACTTACAACGAAGCTCCTAATATTGAACGCACACTCCAACGTCTCATTTGGGCAAATAAAATCATTGTCATTGATAGTTACAGCACAGATGCAACTTTAGAAATTTTGTATTCCTATCCTCAAATAGAAGTTTTCCAAAAAAAGTTTGATTCTTTTGCTTCTCAGTGTAACTATGGATTAGGGAAAATTTCATCTGAATGGGTACTATCCCTAGATGCAGATTATATTTTAACTGATGAACTCATTGATGAAATTAACGCCTTACAAGCTGAGACTGATATAAATAGCTACAGCGTCAGATTTAAGTACTGTGTCTTCGGTAAACCCCTGCGTGGTACTTTACTTCCACCTCGAAAGGTACTTTACAAGCCTGAAAAAGCGATTTACCAAGATGACGGACACGCCCATAGAGTTGTGGTAGAAGGTAACTCTACAATACTATCTGCATACATTCACCACGACGATCGCAAACCGTTAAGTCGTTGGTTATGGGCACAGGAACGTTATACTTTATTGGAAGTAAAAAAAATACTAGAGACTCCTGTTACAGAACTCAGTTTGGGCGATCGCATCCGCAAACAAAAAATTCTAGCTCCCTTGATTATTTTGATATACTGCCTTATTCTTAAAGGTGGTATTCTTGACGGCTGGCATGGTTGTTACTATGCATTTCAGCGTGTTTTAGTAGAAATTATGCTGGCAATTCGTCTGATAGAAGCTGAGAAATTAGAATAGAGTTACAATCAAGCAGTTCAACTGAATGAAGCTAAGTGTAAGTGTCAGGTTTTCCGCGTAGCAATACACATTAAAGATAACGCTGCCTCTGGTAATTCCGGGTTGATCCCTGATAGTATTTGAGCTAGACGACACTTCCAACTCGACCGACCATAATTTCCCTGTAGTACCTCTGCTCCCACTGTATGGTTGTGAGGATAAAGCTTAACAGTAAACCCCAGTGGTTCTAATATCTGATGGTAAAGTTCAGGCGTTACACCATCACCTGGTTTGTGATGAATCTCCGATCGCAAACCCCAAAACTGCTCTTCATGCGTAGAGTGTCCACCTCTTTGGATTTTTCGATATATTGACAAACGTGCATTCCAAAGCAAACCACCCAAACCTCGTAATTGATATGCAGTGCGCTGAGGATCATGATCGGTGATTAAAAATCCACCAGGACGAACTAATCTAGCTGCTTCCCCCAATGTTTTTGCCATATCATCGCAATGGTGTAAACAGGCATTAGCCATAACAATATCGGCAAAACCTGAAATAAATGGCAGATTTTGAGCATCTGCTAATACTGGGGTGTAACCAAGTTGCTGAGACATTTTCAGCGCCCCATAGGATACATCTACTCCAATTAATAGCTTAGGTTCACCACAACTTTCTTTTAAGGACGCATATACATTACCAGGACCACAACCTATATCTACAACAATTTTGCCATGCCAACTACCAATGGCTGCTTGCCACAGGGCTATAAATTTTTCATCTCTATGACAAGCTGTAAAATAATTTTTTGCCCATTCTGGATGACCAAAGTAGTGACTGTTTGCTTGGATAGCTGGTGTTAGATTTAGTATTTTGCAAACAAGAATACCTTTGTCCCACCTATCAATGTTATTCTCTAAAGGAAAATATTCATTTAACACTGGGTTAATGTATATTTTTTATACAAAAAGTATTTGCAAATAATATAATATACATTTAAAAAAATGTCAAAAAATCAACCAAACATTTCTCAAACAAGGCATGATTATGCAAAAACAATCTATAGCCAATTAGAAACCTGCCAAGACGCGCTACGACGAGAATTTTTAAATAACAAGCCTATTTATAACTGTTATGTAGATAACCTCCTCGTTGAAAAGGATGCTAGAGAAATATATGAAGCATTTCCTCCAAAAAAGAGTTTATTGCTCTTGAAAGACTTGCGCGAGTATAAGTACGTTGGAATGCAAATGAATCAGTTTAATCCAATTCTTGAAGAAATTATTTATGCCTTTCAAGATCCGAGAGTAGTTAAACTCATCTCTAAAATTACTGGATTTGAAGAGTTATTGCCAGATGAATATCTCTATGCAGGTGGAATTAGCATGATGGATTATGGCTGTTTCCTGAATCCACATCTTGATAACTCACATGATAAAGATCGGAAAAATTATCGGGTCATAAATTTGTTGTACTACGTTAGTCCTGATTGGAAAGAAGAATATGGTGGCAATCTCGAATTATGGGATAATGGTTTAAAGCAGAGTAATAGAACTATCCACAGCAAATTTAATCGGCTAGTGATAATGAGTACAAATAAGAAATCCTGGCACTCTGTAAGCAAAGTTAATTATCAAGGTCAGCGTTGCTGTGTGTCTAACTACTATTTCTCTGCCAAACCTGCTGAAGAAGATGATTACTTTCACGTTACTTCCTTCCGAGGACGACCAGAACAAAAGTTGAGAGATATCATACTGCAAGGCGATGCTGCCCTACGTAATGGAGTTCGTAAAATTGTCAAGCATGGAATTAAAAAGCCCTCTATTTATAAAAAATAAACAAATAGGTATTTTATTAGAGTTTGACAACACTAAGGGCTAAACAACAGGAGAAATCAGTATATTTGATGAAATCCTACTATCGTCGCCAGCGTCAAAAAAAGATGCTTTTAGCTCTAGTGGCATTGATTGTCGTAATGCTACTTTTCATTCCAGTACGGTTAGCGATCGCCATTAACCAAGCACCCCAACCTCAAGCTTTCTTTATTTTAGGCGGCGATCCAGCTAGAGAAAAATTCACTGCTGAACTAGTCGAATTGTATCCATCCTTAGAAATCTGGGTGTCCTCTCCTCCAAATCCTCAGAAAACCCTTGAAACTTTCCGAGCGGTAAATGTTCCCAAGACGAAATTAAATATTGACATGGGGGCTGTCGATACTGTGACTAACTTTACCTCTCTCATTGCTAACTTTAAACAACGACAACTTCAACATCTATTTCTAGTTACTTCCAATTATCATATGTCCAGAGCCAAGGCGATCGCTACCATTGTACTTGGTAGTCAAGGCATTGCCTTCACTCCTCTGTCTGTACCATCGAACCAAACTCAAGAATCCCTCATGCATATTATTCGTGATATTTCTCGCTCCCTCGTCTGGATCGTCACAGGTCATACAGGAGCCAGTCTTTAACTAATTGCTAATTTATAATAACGCTCGGTCGTGAAACCTCTCCCTTTCTCTACGAGACGCCAAGGGCGATGGGAGAAGACTCGCTAACGTCCTTCATAGTTAAGAATTCAATTACGAATTATCAATTAAGTAGGCAGGCACGATAAAACCGATATATGTTTAGTTTTGTAAAAACGGTGAAATAATGAATTTGTAAGGTACGTGCCGAATTTATATTTTGTTACATCTTGATAATTTTCTCGCCCACTTACTTACGAGTTATTTGAACCTACTCTTGTTTACCCACCCCATGCGTCTAGATCAATATACTGTTAGCAACTATACTCCAGGCGTACCATACTGGAAGCAACTTCTTTGGTATTTTGTGGGGTCGCCCTTTGTTAAAAGTTATTGCCTTCCACTTTCAGCTTTAAAAATTTGGATACTCCGCAGTTTTGGGGCTAGCATTGGTCAAGGTGTCCGCATTAAACCTGGAGTGCGGGTAAAGTTTCCCTGGCGGTTAAACATTGGTGATTATGTTTGGATTGGGGAAGGGGTGTGGATAGATAACGTCGCTCTTGTCACCATTGAAAGTCATGTTTGCCTGTCTCAAGGGGTCTATCTCTGCACTGGAAATCATGACTGGAATCATCCTGATTTTAAATTAATTGATGCCCCAATCCATATTCAAGAGAGTAGTTGGATTGCCGCTAAGTCGATAATTGGCCCAGGAGTTATAGTTGGTCGCGGAGCAGTACTAACTTTAGGTGCTGTTACAGGGAAATCACTAGAGCCAATGACCATCTATGCAGGTAATCCGGCTCAACCTATCAAGCAACGAAAGCTTTGATATTACGTCCCCTCTAATATTCATTGCGTTTACCGTAAAGCCCAACAATTTCTAGAGTAGAATAGGTTGTTGTATCTAATAGAGTAATGATTAAACTAACTCGTTGAGTGTAAAAATCAGGAATAAGTCTCACTCCTAGTTTTATTTTTCAGAATCACTTGAATGACATAATGAATCACTTACAGCCTTGTTGCATTATAGTATGATTTCTAACTCGAAGACACTCAACAATTTCTCTTTTAGTGCCATTAGATTGTTCTAATTTGGGCGGTGCAAAACTGTATTTCCAATCCAAATTACAATATTTAGTAATGATAAAATTCATAGCTTAGTAGTCATTGTCAGCTACACAAATCCCTTTACATTTAATACCGTTACTAGCGGTGCGTTGGCAATGAGAACAGAGAACTTTTTCGTTTTCTGTTTCTTGATTTATCTTGATACTAATATTTGCCGTAAGAAAGTCGTTTTCGGTTTGGAGTTTTATAGTCATAAGAATGGAGGAATTTATTGCAGTTTACATTTTACAAGTTATTGAGAAGCGGCAGTCAAATACGGACGTTTCAAGTGTCCCAAGTGCTTCAAAACAGTACGGACAGCTTTTTCTAAATTATCGTTGTTTCGTAGTCTACTAATGCGATCGCTACGGTGGGTACTTGTATCATCGCTGATTAACTGCCGAAGCTGACATTCCGACTCCAAATAGTTAAGGTCAAATTATTACAATAGTTATCAAACAGAATTCAGGAGTCAGGAGTCAGGAGTCAGAATGGGCTAAACCTTAGCTATCCGCTAACAGAATGAATTCTGTACGAGTGGCGGATAGCGTAGCGTTAGCGAGTCCGCGTACTCTTACAGAGAATCAAGCTACGCTTTTAGCGTCTTGTAGAGAGCGTCTGAATAAATGGGTTTAAGACCCCCACGGGGGTCTTAAACAATCTTCATTAGGGTGGCATGAGGGAGAACATAGCGCAACCTGGTTATTGTTCCAAGTGTGGTGGTTGGCTAGGTATGAATCTTCCTGTCAAGTCCTCCTCAGAACTTACGGATTGCTCAACTTTATCTAAAGAAGAATTACATTCGCAAACTTGGATAGTAGAGGTTATTGGAGAATTAATTTCTTCCACCCTATCTTTTAACTCTCCACCAGCAAAAGAAGAAATTGCCAAATCTTTGAGTCTAGTCATAAATGTAGTGACTAATGGCAATATAGCTGAGTTTGGCCGTTTGATGGGAATACCGAAGAATACTTTATGGATGTGGCAGACGGGTAAAGCTTTACCAGTGCTTGATATACTTCTCAAAATTTGTTATCGCTTAGAAATATCTCTGCTAGATTTACTAAAACCAGAACAACTTGCTGCTAAATCTTTTACGAAAATATCACACAAAACCATTCGGCGATCGCCCACACTAAGAGCATCTCCAAAACTTTTCGAGGCTAATCAAGTACAAGATGCTTTGCTAGCAATCCTTGCAAGCGACAACGAGCCACCACTGACAATGGAAAATGAAACACGACGTGAAATTGGAGTTTAAAGCTATTAAACTTAAAAGGGCAGACTTAGTTGGCTTCTTTGTCTACAGATGGAAAATTGGAAGCATAACTTTGCCGCTTTTAATTGGAAGCATAAGCTTGCCGTTGCGGCAAAGTTATGGGTAAAGTCACAACGACATTCAATTTGTAAATGCCTAACAAAAATGGACGTAACTGGATTCGAACCAGTGACCTCTACGATGTCAACGTAGCGCTCTAACCAACTGAGCTATACGTCCTTAACCACACAATTATCGATGATAGCATACACTTTCTTGATAAAGCAAGATAAAAGCGCAAATCAGGAACTATATAATTTAACTTGAGAATTAATGCGATGCCTACGGCGGTAAACTACGCACTCTTCCCGTGATCCCAAAACAGCAAAAAGATTGCACTGGCACTCAAAGCTACAACCACATTGATTCTTCTTGCAAAGTTTCACGCCCGGAGACCGGGATGCGCGAACTTTGCGCTGTATAGTGTATGATTGTTAAGGTTATTCGGTTCTGGTGGGAGTCAGCTACCGGAGGTAAGGGGGAAAGTTCGGTGTAAATCCGGCACTGTCCCGCAACTGTGAGCTTATTTGAGATTTGAGATTAGCAAACTAAGTAATCCAAAATCCAACAAAATTAAGTGAGTCAGGATGCCCGCCGAAATAGATTTATCACTTACACATATCTGCGAGGTACAGATGACTACTACTGTAAATATTTCCCCAACTAGTTGCTTTGGTGTTGCTAGCCATAATTTATTTGTTTGTAAAACCTGTGCAAGCGTTTGGCAAGATGGAAAATCCTTAGGTGAAAGTGGTGGTCAACAACTACTACATCAACTTCAGCACTTGGCACAAGATTGGGACTTACGAGATGAATTTCCAATTCAGGAAGTTGAATGCATGAGTGCTTGTAATCGTTCCTGTGTAGTCGCCTTTACTGCTAAAGGCAAATTAACATATCTATTTGGCGATTTAGCTGTTGATGGTAGTGCATCTGCGGTGTTAGAGTGCGCTAGTCAATACTATGCAAAACCAAGTGGTTTATTGCCTTGGTCAGAGCGCCCGGAAGCCCTAAGAAAGGGCATTTTAGCAAAGATTCCACCTTTATCTCAATGATCCGCGTTTTGATTCTGGGTGGAACGGGAGATGCAGCAGAACTAGCTGCCAAAGTGGCGACTATGCAGGGGGTAGAAGTAATCACTTCTCTAGCTGGTCGCACCCGTGAACCATCAGTCCCGTTGGGCGAACTCCGGGTTGGAGGTTTTGGCGGTGTTGATGGATTGGCTAGCTATCTGCGAGTAATGGAAATTGACTTGCTGATTGATGCAACCCATCCTTTTGCTACGCAGATTTCCTTTAATGCGGCAGATGCGGCAACCAAAGTCGGAGTACGTCGTCTGATGTTAATTCGTCCGTCTTGGGAGAAAGGAAGTAGCGATCGCTGGATTGAAGTTGACAGCGTTAAAGCCGCAGCCACAACCCTGCAAAACCAAGCACAGCGAGTATTTTTGACAGTTGGTAGGCAAGAACTCGCCGTCTTTGCTCACTTAGAGGAAATTTGGTTTCTGATGCGGATGATTGACCTTCCTACTGATGATGCTTTAATGCCGCCGGGAATGCTATTGTGCGATCGCGGTCCCTTTACTCTCAATAATGAAAGGGAAATCCTCATTCACTACAACATCGATACCATAGTGAGTAAAAATAGCGGTGGCGATGCAACAAAGCCCAAGATTATTGCGGCGCAAGAACTTGGGGTAAAGGTTGTCATGGTAAATCGTCCAGCTATACCGCCAGG
Organism: Nostoc sp.; assembly: GCF_041747015.1. Lineage (GTDB taxonomy): Bacteria > Cyanobacteriota > Cyanobacteriia > Cyanobacteriales > Nostocaceae > Nostoc. Next base: position 8,099 of record NZ_JBGTFY010000422.1, on the reverse strand, counting down.
GGAGCAGGTTACTAATGTTGATGGTGCTTTAGCATGGCTAATTCGTAATTCGTAATTCATGGTGCGACTACGAATTATGTCCCATTATCTTTGATTAATAGTAATATGTAATTTATTACTTTATTTTTAATTAATAAAGTGTTGAATACGGTTGACAAACTCTTCTAATTCTAAAATCAAGTTGGTAGTATCTGTAAGCTCTTGATGGTGAGCTAGTTGTTCTAGTTTATCAGCTGCTAGGTACATAGTTGTGGCTCCGATATTGGCACTAGCACCTTTAAGGTGATGGGTTTCTCGCGCAATTTGCTCAAAGTCACCAGATGCGATCGCTGCTTTAATTATCTCTAAACGAGGTTTAATATCTTCAACGAATAGTTGCAATAAACTTAATTCAAATTCGGCGTCATTTTCGGATACCTGATGCAAGTGTTCCCAATCAATTGCTAGGTCAGTGGAAGCTGTCTGTTCATAAAGAACTGCGTCTTGTTGTGAGCTGATCACGCCTGTCCAATGCTCTAGAGCAACCGCCAATTTTTCTTTCAACACTGGTTTACTCAGATAGTCGTCCATTCCTGCATTTAGACACATTTGTTTGTCTTCTTTCATCGCATTAGCCGTCATCGCAATCACCACAGGACGATGACCCAGAGCGAAGGCGCTCTCTTGCCAACGATGAATTTCTTTTGTGGTTTCCAAACCGTCAAGAATTGGCATTTGGCAATCCATTAAAATCAAATCATAGGGAATTTTATCTAATAGCTGCAAAACTTCCCTTCCATTGGCAACGACATCGGCTTTGTAGCCCAAATTCTGGAGTTGCTTCAGAGCTACCTTCTGATTCACCAAATTATCTTCAGCTAGCAAAATTCTCAAATTTGATTTAGTAGAGGAAGAGTGATTAGAGTAGGTAATGGGGTCAGAAAATAAAGTTTTTGCTTTCTCATTTTCTTCCGGTTCAGGCTGATTTTTTAGAATAGTCATGATGGTATCAAGGAGTCGGGATGATTTAATGGGTTTGGCCAAATAAGTAGCAAATCCTACTTTGAGCGCCCGTTGCATTTGATGCCGTTCATTAATAGAGGTGAGCATAATCAAAGGTATATCAATAATTGCCGAATTGGTTTTAATTTGTTCTGCTAATGTCATGCCATTTGTTGGGGGTATTTGCATATCAACCAAGGCGATATCATAGGATTTACCCTGCTCACAAGCTGACTGAATAGCAATGAGTGCAGCAGCAATACTGTCAGCTTGATCTACCTGCATTCCCCAACGAGTCGCTTGATGGTAGAGAATTTTGTAATTAGTAGTGTTGTTATCGACTACTAATAAACGGTGATTGATCAAAAGTCGGCGTTCGCGTTTTGGCAAAACAGGCTCAACTTGCTTCGTAAAAAGTACCTCAAACCAAAACTTAGATCCTTTCCCCATTTGACTTTCTATCCCAATCACTCCTCCCATTAAGGTTACAAGTTGTTTACAGATGGCTAATCCCAAACCGGTACCACCATACTTGCGAGTGGTAGAAGCATCTACTTGGGTAAATGGAGTAAAGAGTTTGCGTTGGTCTTCAGGGCTAATACCAAGACCGGTATCTGTAATGGCAAAATGGATGGTAGCTGTAGTGGAGGAAACCGAACGCAATTCGGCTTGCACTAATACTTCGCCAGCGCTGGTAAACTTGATAGCGTTGCTGATTAGATTCATCAGAATTTGCCGCAGTCTACCAGCATCTCCTCTGAGGTGGGTGGGGACGTTATGCTCAATCAGTGCGGCAATTTCCAATCCCTTGTTATGAGCTGAGGGAGCCAATAATTCCACCACTTCTTCAACACAAGTGGATAAGTCAAAATCTAGAGTTTCCAGAGCCATCTCTCCAGCCTCAAGTTTGGAAAGATCCAAAATCTCGTTGATTAAACTTAAAAGCGCGTCTCCACTACTACGAATTGTTTCAACAAAATCTCGCTGTTCTGCATCTAAGGAAGTATCTAATACTAAACTGGTCATTCCCAATACAGCGTTCATCGGAGTCCGAATTTCATGACTCATATTCGCCAAAAAGGCACTTTTAGTCTGAGAAGCTAATTTGGCTTGGCGATGGGCAATTTCAAGTTCTTGTCGCTGATGAGTTTCTGCTGCTAATAGTTGGGCTTGGGTTAAGGCAATGCCAACTTGGTCGGCTATTTGCCGCAAAAGATGAGTTTCAAAGCTAGACCATTGTTGGGAATCATCACACTGATGAACTATGAGCAAACCGCTAAGTTCTTCTTTGACAAGAATGGGTACAACCAAATTGACTTTGACCCCAAACTGTTGCATTAATTCCAGATGGTTTTGTTCAACTTCCAGCATATCCAAGTTAAACAGCCCTACAACCCGTCCTTGACGGTACTGCTGTAGATAGTACTGTTGTACATATTCGGCTCGAAAGTAGGAAGCGGCGATATTTTGCTCTTTGATTGCTGGTAAGCCAGAAACTACTGCTTCGATAATGTTGGGTACAGGCTCATTTGGCAAAAGCTGATAGATCAAAACTCGGTCAGCCTGGAGAATCTTTTGCACTTCCTGAACAGTGATTTGGAGAATTTCTTTGATTTGCAAAGACTGGCGAATCTTGAGGGTGATTTCTGTAAAAAGTTGCGATCGCAAGTTTTGGCGTTGTATTTGTTCTTCAATTTGTTTACGCTGGATAAATTGCCCCACTTGCTCACCAATCGAATTCATCGTTTTTACCAAATCTCGGTCAGGTGGCTGGATTTCATGGTTGAAGCAGGTAATGACACCGAGGATTTTGTTGCCGTTGCGGATTGGAAACCCAAAGGCTCCGCGTAGTTCTACTTGAGCATTAATTTTGAAGCGGGAGAAACTGAGTTCTTTGACGACATCAGTGATCCAAACAGGTTCAGAACTAGCCCAAACTCGTCCAGGAAGTCCAATTCCTGGTGCAAACGTGGTTTGCCGATTCAGTACTTCAAACTCTTCCACCTCAAAAGATGCTTTATGCCACAGATCGAGAAAACGCAGCACATTTGCTTGCTGATCTACCATCCAAATTTCACCCAAATCCCATCCCAGACTTTCGCAGATTCCTTGTAGAATTTGCGTAGTAGCTTCGCCCGTGGTGGCGGACTCCGCTAAAACGCGGGTTGCAGCATATTGTACAGTCAAAAGCCGTTCAGATCGTTTGCGAGCGGTGATGTCAATGCCAGTGCTAATAATGTATTCCACTGATCCTTCATAGTCTTTTAAGAAGGTATTTAACCAGGCAATCAGTCGGCGACTGCCATTCTTCATTACCCAATAGTTTTCGTACTCATTCAGGACTTGACCAGTTCGTAACTGCTCAAAAACTGCTTTGAACGACTCTATTTCTTCAGGAATTAACAAGAAGTTCCAGCAATACCTACCCCTGACCTCATCGAAGGAGTAACCCGTTATTTGCTCAGAAGCTTGATTGAAACGAACGATTTGCCCTTGAGAATCGAGAACTATTACTAACGCGCTAGTTGTATCAAGGACTGCTGAGATAAAGTTGCGTTCTTGATTTAAGGCTTCTTCTGTTCTCTTCCGCTCAGTAACCTCATAATAGATGAAGTAGTAGATTACAGTCAGAATGATAAAACTTAGAAAAATGGCGATCGCAAGTGCCACAATTGTATCGTGAGTCCGAGATTTTGTTGCTTGTAACTCTTGCTGAAGCAGCTTTCTTTCCTCGTTCTCCATCTCATGGATTATCTTATGGATATCATCCATGAGATTTTGTTTATCATTTCTCATCAGTATTTGCAATGCTGCCTCTAATCCCTTGTTCTGGCGCAAGTCGATAGTCTGTCTGAATTCAGTAAGTTTAGCCTTGATCAGAGATTCAAGCGTTGCGATCTGCTGTCGTTGGTTGGGTTGACTTGCGGTTAAATCCTTTAGTTGGGCAATTTCTTGATCGACATTAGCAAGTGCTGCTTGATACAGTTTTAGATAAAGTTTTTCTCCAGTGAAGATGTAACGACTTTGTGCAGTCCCGGCATCCTTTATATCGTACAGTAGCTCTCCGAGACTGTTGAGCTTTTTGTAAGCATTTTTTACTATACTGCGATTATTATTATATACTCTTGTATTTTGACAAGAAACCACACCAATCAGAACTAAAATTGCTAACGCCAAACCAAAACCTACTGCAATCTTTTTGAAAAATTGCTTGCGTACTTTCTGCTCCTATTTGCCTTTCTTGGTAACAAGTACCAAACTTGCTAAATTTCGGCGCAATTCCATTTGCTTCATGACTTGACGACCTAAAGCTCGTAATGCCTCCAATTGTTCTGGAGTAAGTTCCCGTGCTACATAATCAATCACGCAAAGAGTTCCTAGTGCGTATCCCTCAGGGTTAGTCAAAGGTACACCAGCATAAAATCGAATATTTGGATCAGATGTAACTAATGGATTTGTAGTAAACCGTTCATCATCTGTTGCATCAGGCACAATCAAAACATCAGGCTGTAAAATAGCATGGGCACAAAATGCTAAATCTCGATGTGTTTCTAGAGCATCCAAACCAACTTTTGACTTGAACCACTGGCGGTTTGCATCAATTAAGCTAATTAAGGCAATAGGAGTCTGACAAATATACGAGGCTAAACGGGTGAGGTCATCAAAGGCGGCTTCAGATGGGGTATCGAGAACTTTATACTGCAAGAGCGTCTCGATTCTCTGTAATTCGTTATCAGGTAATGGTGCTTTCATCCTTGAGCCTTATCTACATTCTGGGCTTGGGAAAAAAGCAGGGGGGGAAGGAAATTACCAATACCCAATGCCCAGTTCAACAAACTTACTTCAATTAATGACAATAGTTTGGTCAAAAGCGTTAGCGTAATTTCACGGAGTTAGACCTTATTCACAAACTGGTCAAATGATTAAGTCTCTGCTATGTTTTTTGTCGGCTGGTTTATTTGAAATCGGGGGCGGCTACTTGATCTGGTTGTGGTTGCGCGAAGGTAAGCCGTTTTGGTGGGGGATATTGGGTGGAATTGCTTTAGCTGTCTATGGTGTTATTGCAACTCTTCAACCAGCAAATTTTGGCAGAGTATATGCGGCTTATGGCGGAGTGTTTATTGCAATGGCAATGCTTTGGGGTTGGAAGATAGACGAAGTAACCCCAGACCGCTATGACCTAATCGGAGCTTGTTTAGCTTTAATAAGTGTATTAATTATCATGTTTGCACCCAGAAGTTAAGTAAAATTTCTAGATTATTTCCGACAAATAAGTTTTGTGATACTAGCTCTTTTTGAAGAGGAAGCTGAATTGCAAGGTTTGGATATCAACGAACACGGTGAAGAAGGTTATAACTATGAGTTCAGCGATCGTTCCATTCAATAAACTCACATTTTGCACCAAGCCCAAACGACTGGAAGTCGCGGCTATACAAACAAAGTCCGCCTGCGCGGACTAAAGGAAATCAAGGGTTTTGAAGCCTGGATCGGCAGGCTTTGTTGTGGTAGCCACGATTTTAATCGTTAGGTGCAAGATGTGAGTAAAGAGTGCTGAGTTGGGAGGGAAAAACTTTCTGTTTGCTTCCCCCACTCCCAACTCCCCAGTTTAAAATTAGGTGATTTGCGATCGCTAGCGTTAAAATCTGATTCAAATAATGGGTAAATTTCGCTAGTCGTGTCTACTTCTGTTAAAACCTTTCCTCTCTGGGCATTTTTCTCGCTGTTAACCAACGGCATCCTAATGTTGGCGGTGATCCTGCTAATTTGGCAACAGCAGAGAGTGGCCGCTTTTTTTGGGATAATAACATCCCCAGAGCCAATCAACCTAAATAGCGATCGCCAAATTGCTACACCTGATTTGGGTCGCCGTCATCAACTTAATTACCAGGAGTGGGTAGACATCCTCAATCAAGAAGCCGAGGTAGCCGCTGACCAAAGTCCTCCGCATTTAACCATTCTGGCGGGAGATTCTTTGAGTTTGTGGTTTCCCACTGAGTTATTACCCGAAGGTAAAAATTGGCTCAACCAAGGAATTTCTGGCGAAACCAGCAATGGACTCTTGAAAAGATTGAATATATTTGACCGCACCCAGCCAGAGGTAATTTTTGTGATGATTGGTATTAATGACCTAATTCGAGGCACGAGCGACAGGGTAATTTTAAATAATCAGCGGCAAATTATTAATTACCTGCGAAACACGCATCCCACAGCCCAAATTGTTGTCCAATCGATTTTGCCACATGGGGCAGAGTCAGCAACTTGGAAAAAACGAGATAAACTTCTGGCTATTGCCAATAGTCGCATTCGCAAGTTGAATGAGAAACTGCAAAGCATATCTGCCAAAAAAGGTATCAAATATCTCGATTTATATTCCCTATTTACCAACACGCAAGGTAATCTCCGGCGGGAATTTACTACTGATGGCTTACACTTAAGTCGTGAAGGCTATATAGTTTGGCGTTCGGCATTGCAGATTTATAGCGATATCGAATTGAAACCCCAGCAAGAAAAAAAGGGGAAAAGGTAAAGGCATTAAATCTCTTTTCCTCTCTCTGGTAATATCTTTGAATACAACTCTGTATAAATCGCGTCTTGGCACGAGACAATAAAAAGTAGTAGTTTAAGTAAACAAATCTAATGGATACAAAAGCTTTTAAGCGCACGCTCCAACATTCAGAAAATTACAATCGCAAAGGCTTTGGTCATCAAGCAGAAGTTGCCATCCAGTTGCAATCTCAGTATCAGAGTAACTTGATTCAGGAAATTCGCGATCGCAATTACATTTTGCAACGGGGTGATGTAACGATTCGATTAGCACAAGCCTTTGGCTTTTGCTGGGGTGTAGAACGGGCTGTAGCGATAGCCTATGAAACCCGTCAGCACTTCCCCACAGAACGCATCTGGATTACTAACGAAATTATTCACAATCCTTCTGTAAATCAACGGTTGCAGGAGATGGAAGTAAAATTTATCCCGATTGAAGCAAATCAAAAAGACTTTTCTGTTGCTGAAACTGGTGATGTAGTCATATTACCTGCTTTTGGCGCTAGCGTTCAAGAAATGCAGATACTTCACGATAAAGGCTGCACAATTGTTGATACAACTTGCCCTTGGGTTTCTAAAGTTTGGAATACAGTCGAAAAGCACAAAAAAATTGATTACACTTCAATCATTCATGGTAAATATAAGCACGAAGAAACAGTCGCTACGAGTTCTTTTGCTGGCAAGTATTTGATTGTGTTGAATTTGCCAGAAGCAGAATATGTTGCTGACTATATTAGCAATGGTGGAAATCGGGAAGAATTTCTGACCAAATTTGCTAAAGCTTGTTCAGCAGGATTTGACCCTGATCAAGATTTAGAAAGAGTTGGCATTGCAAACCAAACTACGATGCTTAAAGGCGAAACTGAGCAAATTGGCAAGCTTTTTGAGCGTACCATGTTGCAGAAGTATGGCCCCACTGAGTTAAATCAGCATTTCCAAAGCTTCAATACCATCTGTGACGCCACCCAAGAACGACAAGATGCAATGTTGGAGTTAGTGCAGCATAATTTAAATTTGATGGTAGTAATTGGTGGGTTTAATTCATCAAATACTACTCAATTACAACAAATTGCTTTTGAGAGGGGAATTCCTTCTTATCACATTGATACTGTTGAACGCCTTAAATCAAGAAATTCTATTGAGCATCGGCAATTAAATGGCCAGCTAATAACTACAGAAAACTGGCTACCAGATGGAGAAATTGTTGTAGGAATTACTTCTGGTGCTTCCACGCCAGATAAGGTAGTAGAAGATGTGATTGAGAAAATTTTTGCAATGAAAGCAACAGCAGCACTGGTTTAAATTGTCGGGGTGTATGCAACCTAATTATATTATGTCCGCTTGATTGCTTATTAAACCCAAAGAACCCCACCCCGCCAAAGCTATGCTTTGTCTCCCCTCCCCGCAAGGGGGGAGGCGTTGGGGTTCTTTTATTATCTATACTTTTGCAGTTTTTACTATTTGTGGATGAGTAATAATACTCATGGCATGAGAAGAGGATTTCTTTAAAAACTAGTTCACTAACGCGTCGGACTAGTTATTTTTTTTACATAACTAGGTTGTTTCACACTTAA
>NZ_JBGTFY010000421.1:0-29020 GCF_041747015.1 Nostoc sp. | reverse complement strand
AAGAACATCCAAGCCCAGACAGACAGGTTATTCACGCCGTAGGGGTTGTATCCGTTGATCAACTGAGCGGAGTTAGCCCAGAGGTAATCACGGAACCAGCCCATTAGGTATGTGGAGTTTTCGTTGAACTGAGCAACGTTGCCTTGCCAAATACCTAAATGCTTCCAGTGCCAGTAGAAAGTTACCCAACCGACTGTATTCAATGCCCAGAACAGAGACAGGTAGAAGGAATCCCATGCGGAGATGTCGCAAGTACCGCCACGACCGGGGCCGTCGCAAGGGAAGGCATAGCCGAAGTCCTTTTTATCGGGCATCAGCTTAGAACCACGGGCATCCAAAGCACCTTTGACCAAGATCAAGGTGGTGGTGTGCAGACCCAAAGCGATCGCATGGTGTACCAAGAAGTCGCCAGGGCCAATTGTCAAGAAAAGGGAGTTTGTGCCAGAGTTGATGGCATCTAACCAGCCACTTAACCAAACGTTGCCGTAGTTGGGGTAGGCTGTGTAGGCAATGCTATCGGGGTTAGACAACAAGGTGTCTAAGCCGTACAGTACTTTACCGTGAGCAGCTTGAACGAACTGGGCAAATACCGGCTCAATCAAGATTTGCTTTTCAGGTGTACCGAAAGCAACTACTACGTCGTTATGAACGTATAAACCCAGGGTGTGGAAGCCCAAGAATAGCGACACCCAGCTGAGGTGGGAGATGATCGCTTCTTTGTGCTGTAACACGCGATCAAGGACGTTGCCCTTGTTTTGTTCGGGGTCGTAGTCGCGCACTAGGAAGATCGCACCATGTGCAAATGCACCAACCAACAGAAAAACTGCAATGTACTGGTGGTGGGTGTAAAGCGCTGCCTGTGTTGTGTAGTCCCTAGCAATAAATGCGTAAGGAGGCAGGGCGTACATATGCTGCGCCACCAAGGAGGTGATGGTTCCCAGAGCTGCCAAGGCTAAAGCCAGTTGGAAGTGCAGGGAGTTGTTGATGGTGTCGTACAGACCTTGGTGAGGCAGGTTGAACTGACCTTCACTCTTGGTACCAGGTACTAAACCGGACTTGGAGTTCAGCATTTCTTTGATGCTGTGACCAATTCCGAAGTTAGTCCGGTACATATGACCGGCAACGATAAATAGTACTGCGATCGCCAAATGGTGATGCGCCATGTCAGTCAACCACAAGGATTCTGTCTGAGGATGGAAGCCACCCAAGAAAGTCAGAATCGCAGTTCCTGAACCAGTGGAAGTACTAAATATATGACCAGCTGTGTCAGGGTTTTCGGCGTAAACACCCCAGTTACCAGTAAAGAAAGGTGTCAAACCTGCTGGGTGGGGCAGAGTATTCAGGAAGTTATCCCAACCTACGTGCTGTCCACGAGATTCGGGGATAGCAACGTGAATCAAGTGACCAGCCCAAGCCAAAGAACTAACACCAAACAAAGCTGATAAGTGGTGATTCAACCGGGGTTCAGCGCTCTTAAACCAAGAAAGGCTAGGACGGAACTTGGGTTGTAAGTGCAACCAACCAGCAAATAAGAATACAGCTGCCAACAGTAACAGGAACACTGAACCTGTGTACAGTTCGGTATTCGTCCGCATACCGATGGTGTACCACCAGTGGTAGACACCAGAGTAAGCAATGTTAACAGGATTGCTAGCGCCAGCTTGGGTAAAAGCTTCTATAGCTGGTTTACCAAAGTGGGGGTCCCAAATCGCGTGGGCGATGGGACGGATATGCAGGGGATCTTGAATCCACTGTTCAAAGTTACCTTGCCAGGCTACGTGGAACAGGAGGCTGGATGCCCACAGGAAAATGATTGCCAAATGACCGAAGTGAGTTGCGAAAATCTTTTGGTAAAGATTTTCTTCGGTCATGCCATCATGGCTTTCAAAATCGTTGCCTGTAGCGATCGCATACCATATCCGACGAGTCGTCGGGTCCTGCGCGAGATCCTGGCTAAATTTGGGAAATTTTGTCGCCATAGGTTAAATAAATCCTCTGACCTTTAGCCATCAAGTACCGGCGTCTAGAGTGCTAAGTTTTGAGTCCCAAATTCCGAGTTTTGATTTCTCAGAACTCAAGATTCAGCACTCAGCACTCCACAACTGATTGCTACCCTACTGAAAGGATATGTGCATGGAAGAACGCCCAAGTAGTGGCGATTCCTCCCAAGAGGTAGTGAGCTACCCCGACAGCCCGACCCTGAATAATGCTCAGAGCGCGAGGCTGAATTGCTGGTGCTACTTTCAGTTTGTTATGCGCCCAGACAATGGACTCAATCAGTTCTTGCCAGTAGCCGCGACCACTGAACAGGAACATCAAGCTGAATGCCCAGACAAAGTGAGCGCCTAAGAACATCAGTCCATAGGCAGATAGCGCACTGCCGTAGGAATTGATCACTTGTGAAGCTTGCGCCCACAAGAAGTCCCGTAACCAACCATTGATGGTAATAGCACTTTGGGCAAAGTTACCACCAGTGATGTGAGTCACATTCCCGGCTGCATCTACCGTTCCCCAGACATCCGATTGCATCTTCCAGCTGAAGTGGAAAATTGCGATGGATATTGTGTTGTACATCCAGAAAAGTCCGAGGAATACGTGATCCCAACCAGACACTTGACAAGTACCGCCACGACCAGGACCGTCGCAGGGGAAGCGGAAGCCCAAGTTTGCTTTATCTGGAACCAGACGAGAGCTACGGGCAAACAGTACACCTTTGAGCAGAATTAGGACAGTAACGTGGATTTGGAATGCGTGAATATGGTGGATTAAGAAGTCCGCCGTACCCAAAGCAATGGGCATCATCGCTACTTTACCGCCTACAGCCAATATCCCACCGCCGAAAGCATAGCTAACGGGTTCTAGGGCATTGGGAGCAGTGCCACCAGGAGCTAAGGTGTGGATGTTTTGTACCCACTGAGCAAATACTGGCTGCAACTGAATTGCTGTATCAGAGAACATGTCTTGGGGACGCCCCAAAGCACGCATTGTATCGTTGTGAATGTATAGTCCAAAGCTATGGAAGCCGAGGAAAATACACACCCAGTTGAGGTGAGAAATAATTGCATCCCGGTGACGAATCACCCGATCCAGTAAGTTGTTTTGATTCAAAACCGGATCGTAATCCCGCACCATGAAGATGGCAGCGTGAGCCGCACCGCCGACTATACAGAATGCACCAATCCACATGTGGTGGGTGAAGATGCACAACTGCGTAGCGTAGTCAGTTGCCAAGTATGGATAGGGGGGCATCGCGTACATATGATGCGCGATGATGATGGTCAAGGAACCCAAGAAGGCCAGGTTAGTAGCCAGTTGAGCGTGCCAAGATGTGGTCAGATTTTCGTAGAGACCTTTGTGGCCTTCACCAGTGAAGGGCCCTTTGTGGTTTTCTAGAATCTCTTTAATGCTGTGACCAATACCCCAGTTAGTCCGGTACTGATGACCAGCAATGATGAACAAGACTGCGATCGCTAAGTGGTGATGAGCAATATCAGTCATCCACAAGCCGCCTGTTACTGGGTTCAGACCGCCCTTGAACGTCAGGATGTCAGCATACTGACCCCAGTTCAAGGTGAAGAAAGGTGCTAAACCAGCAGCAAAGCTAGGATACAGCTCGGTCAACAAGTCTTTGTTCAAGATGAACTCGTGGGGCAAGGGGATGTCTTTGAGAGCAACGCCTGCATCCAAAAGCTTGTTGGTCGGATTGGACACGTGGATTAAGTGACCTGTCCATCCCAAGGAACCACAACCCAACAATACTGACAAGTGGTGATTCAGCATCGACTCCGTATTCTGGAACCATTCCAGTTTGGGAGCGCGTTTGTGGTAGTGGAACCAGCCAGCAAATAGGAACAAGGCTGCTAATACCAAGCCACCGATCGCAGTTACGTAAAGCTGGAAGGAGTTTGTGATCCCCCAGCCACGCCATACTTGAAACAAACCGGAGGTGATTTGAATCCCGTGGAAACCACCGCCAACATCAGCGTTTAAAATGTCTTGTCCAACAATTGGCCAAACGACTTGGGCACTAGGCTTAACGTTCAACGGGTCAGTTAGCCAAGCTTCGTAGTTAGAAAACTTCGCGCCGTGAAAAATCATCCCGCTCAACCAAATCATCACTATGGCTAAGTGGCCAAAGTGGGCTGAGAATATCTTGCGGGAGATATCTTCTAAATCGCTTGTATGTGTATCAAAATCATGGGCGAGTGCGTGCAGGTTCCAAATCCATGCGGTGGTTTTGGGACCTCTGGCTAAGGTTCTGTCATAATGCCCAGGTTGGGACCATCTCTCAAATGAGGTAGGAACCGGGTCATTATCGACGATTACTCTTACCTTTTTCTCCTCTCGCTCTGGAGGACTTATTGTCATTTGACCTCCTCTCTTGATAAGGAATGAGGAATCATGTATACCACAAAATTAACCATTACCGCATACTCCAGAATTTTACTAAAGCCGCGATGAAGAGCCTATGTGGATAGTTGTTTCTCGTTGAATTATAGAGTCTTCACTTGTACATTGGTAGAGATCTTTTAACAATAATTCAAACTTGCTCAAATCTGGCTGGAATTCCTGCCTGATCTGGCTTTTAACTTAAAACTATTTGCTCAAAAGTCAATAGATTATCCATTTAATTTACAAAGAATAACAATTCTTAAAATTTGTCGTTTGGCTGTATTAGGCGGTGTTCCAGCTTTTACTGCTGTTAGTCGTAAATATTTGTGTCATGTTTCAATTTTTGCAAGTAAAAAGCTGTAAGCAATATGACTTGTTTTAAAATTTCCTGAGATATACAGAAAAAGTTATGGGATGTGAGGCAGATTTCACCTTTTGGGCTGGAAACAGCTATAGTTCCAGATGGACGGTTTGAGCCAAAATAATCTGTCAATTGTCGAAGACTATATATACTGGGTGCAACGCATGAACTCGTGGCAGAAGAAGGTCTTAGAAAAGTTCCTCCCTGAGAGGTTTCTGATTTTCAGGTGGGTAATGATATTGGTGTTGGTATGTAGCTTAAGCAGTTGTGGCGAGAAAGCCGACAGCCAGGAGGTATCTATTGACCATAGAGAAAACTCTCCACAGATTTCTCAAGTTTCAAAGCAATTTGCGGAAGTAGCCCCACCAAATGTTATTCAAGAACTGCGGCCAATTTTGGAGGTTTATCAGCCACAGGTGACAATTGTTACTCCACAACCTGATGAAGTTCTCCAAGATAACAAAGTCACAGCCAGCTTTCAGGTTAAGGATCTACCAATATTTAAAGAGCCGCAATTGCAATTGGGGCCACATCTACACGTAATTCTGGATAATCAACCTTATATACCGATTTACGACCTGAATCAGCCCTTGGCTTTGCCAGATTTGTCGCCAGGTACTCATACCCTGCGCGTCTTTGCCTCCCGTCCTTGGCATGAAAGCTTTAAAAATGAAGGTGCTTATGCCCAGACAACATTTCACGTCTTCACCAAAACCGACGACAACAATCCAAATCCCAACTTACCTCTGCTAACTTATAGCCGTCCTCAAAGCAGCTATGGAGCAGAACCAATCTTACTCGACTTTTACCTAACTAATGCCCCCTTACATCTTGGCGGCAAGGAAAAGGCTGACGAATTTAGTGATTGGCGCATCCGCGTCACAATCAATAATGAAAGCTTTATTTTCGATCGCTGGCAAGCAGTTTACCTCAAAGGCTTTAAACCTGGGAAAAACTGGGTAAAACTGGAATTTCTTGATAATCAGGGAAATCCTCTCAAAAATGCCTTTAACACCACAGTTAGACTGATTGACTACGAGCCAAAGGGTAAAGACACTCTGGCGAAAATTACCAGAGGAGAACTCACAGCAGATGAGGTGCGTGGCATTGTAGACCCGAATTATAAATTTACATCTACACCTATACCTATACCTATACCTATACCCACGCCGTCCGTTGAAAAAACTCCCCAAATCCAACCAAAGGTAGAAAAACAGCGCATTCCTGAAACTGAAGTTCCAGAAGTTTCTAAAACAAAGCAAACCTTGCCGGAACAACCGAAATTAGAAGTTCCGACAGTTGCACCATCTCCCAGTTTGCCCCCGAAGCTACCAGAGATTATTGAGTCTCCAATAGCAGAACCACTGACAGAGGTAACGCCGTTACCTGAAAAAGCCCCTCAGCCAACAAAACCAAGATTGGGCGGATTTTTTAACCGTCGGGCGGGTAGGATGTCCACGCCGCAAGCACCAGTTGCGCCATCTTCTAATTTGCCACCTATGTTGCCAGAGATTATTGAGTCTCCAGCAGCAGAAACTAAACCAGAATTACAGCCAGAGGTAACACCAACTCCTGAATCAACGCCGTTACTCGAAAAAGGAGAAGTGAAATAACTCAGTTTTCTTCACCTTCATGGGACTTAGTAATATAGAAGGCACAAAATTGTTGCTTTTGATGAACAACCAGGGAATTCTAAGTAAGGATTGACTCTTATTGCTTACTTAGAATTACTATGGCTTCCCAAACTCAAGGTTCAGATTTTGTGCCAGTTTCCGGCGATATCGCCGTCGGACAATCGAGCCGAAGAGGGTGGTTTATACGAGTTACCAATGGTTTGAGTATTGGTAACAAGATTAAATGTGGCTATGCTCTTGCCCTCAGTGTGGGAATTTTAGGAACCACAATTGGGTTAATCTTTGGAGACTATTATCAAGGACAGGCGTTGCAGCAGCAACAAAACGCTTTTAAGGAAATCAATTTGCTTCATCGCCTCCAGACAGGTATCCTCCAAACTCGGACGCACCAACAGCAACTTATTCCCTTGGCCGCGACTCCAGACTTATACAGGGAGGAATATCAACATATTATTGTGCATATAGCTAAAATTGAGCGGTTTTTGCCTGAAATCCAAGCCTATATTAAAACTGCCGATTATGCCAAGGAAAAGCACTATGAAAATATTCCCCTGCTTCTAAAAACTTATGATGGTGTGTCAGAAGCTTATATTCAGCAGCTTCAGGAGCTATTTAAGCAAATTGATCTATCGCCTTTAACTGACAATAAGATTGCGATCGCACAACAAAAACTCTTAAAGTTTACTAACAGTGAGTTAGCACTTAAGTTTGACGGTATCTCCGATGAACTGGTCACTATAATTAATGCTTCTTATGACGACTTAAAGGCAGCAACGACGACGTTAAAGACAGCAGCACAAATGCGGATTCAAATCATGGCTGCCAGCATCCTGTTGTCAGTTATGATTGCTACTCTTTTAGCTTTGTTTACGAGTCGAACAATTACCTATCCCGTTGAAATGCTGACGAATGTGGCGCAGCGAGTCACCAAAGAATCTAACTTTGATTTGCAAGCACCTGTCATAACTACAGATGAAATTGGGATACTTGCTACTGCTTTCAACCAAGTTTTGCACAGGGTTAAATGTCTACTGGAAGAACAGCAAGCAGCCGCCTTTCGTCAGCAGCAAATGTAAGAAGCCCAATTACTCCAAAGTGAAAAAATGTCTAGCTTAGGACGAATGGTAGCTGGTATTGCCCATGAAATTAATAATCCGGTAAATTTTATCTACGGCAATTTAGATCCGGCTATTCAACACGTAGACGATTTGTTGGGATTGTTACAAATTTATCGTCAAGAAGTGCCTAATTCACCTCTAGCTGTGCAAGCCTACGCTACCGAAATTGATGCAGAATTCGTAGAAGAAGATTTACCTAAACTTTTGCATTCAATGAAGTTCGGCGCTGATCGCGTGCTGCAAATTGTCTTAAGCTTAAAAAACTTCTCTCGCTTAGATGAAGCAGAAATGCATCCGGTCAATCTGCACGAATGCATTGAGAGTACGCTGCTCATCCTCAGTAGCCGCATCAAAAAAGGCGTTATAATTGAGCGATTCTACGGTGATATTCCCAATATTGAAGGTTTTTCTAGCTCGCTTTATCAAGTGTTCATGAATATTATCAGCAATGCTCTTGATGCATTGCAGGAACAGGACAATCCACGAATTACGATCGCTACTGAACTCCAAGATAAAAACTGGGTAGTTGTCCGCATTGCTGATAACGGTTGTGGGATGCCCGCCGATACTCAAGAAAGAATTTTTGAGATGTTCTTTACCACTAAAGCCAGAGGCGTTGGCACTGGTATGGGACTTTCGATTAGTCATCAGATTGTAGTCGAAAAACATGGAGGAGAACTAACTTGTAAATCGGAAATGGGTAATGGTACAGAATTCATCATTTCTCTGCCGATTCAAAAGCAGCATTTACCCAAAGATACTAAACTGTAACTTTTGCGCTAAAGCCTCAACAAAGACCAGCCCCGCTACCGGATTTCCGATATTATCCAAGGCTGGACTGTAGCAAGCGATCGCTCCCTCTCCTGGTACTATTGCTAAAAGTCCACCACCAATCCCTGATTTCATCGGTAGACCAATCTTGACTGCAAACTCGGCAGAAGCTTCATATAATCCACAAGTTAACATTACAGCGTTGACAATCCGGCGGTTTTGTGCTGATAAACAGTCGCTTTCACAAGCTAGGAGTTTTCCTAGCAGGGCTAAATCTTCAACTCGCCCAGATAGAGAGCATATTTGCTCGTAGGTGTCAAGTGCTGTTTCAATATTTTTTAGATGTCCGATTTCGGTAAGATAATTAGCGATCGCTTGATTGGCTGTTGAGCGTGTTAATCGCACTGAAGCTAACATGACCTCATCTAACCTTAGCTGACAACCTGCTAATTGGTTCAGCCATTGACAAAATAAAAGGGTGCGATTGCTAGGGTTGTTTCCTGGTAATTTATCAGCCAGGGTAATTGCTCCACTATTAATCATGGGGTTGCGGGGGTGTCCGCGATCGGCAATGAGTTGTTCTAAAGAATTGAAGGGTGCATCCGATGGTTCAACCCCAACCCAATCAAAAACCGTCTCTGCGCCAAAATGTTCTAACAGATAAAGTAAAGAAAATGGTTTAATGGCACTCATCAAGGGGAATATACAAGCGGTATCCCCAAAGCTGATAGTTTTGCCCAATTGACAGGAGATGTGAACTGCAAACGAATTGGGATTAGCTAAAGCTAATATTGGAATGCGATCGCAAACTCGTCCACGTTCAGCTTGGGTTTTGGCTAGTTGCACCCAAGTTGATAAATTTTCAGTAGTTAGTTTGTCAAGTCTTTTCAAAAGTGACACACGCTCAAATCACTTATAGTTTATACTTATTGGCGTTTTAACTCTTGTATCAATACTTGGCAGCGCTTACTAGCTTCTCTTGCCTGTTGCCTAAACTGTTTGGCTTGCTCTTGGTTAGTTAAATACACTTCAGATGCTTTTTGCCTGAGTTCAACAGCTAGTTTACTGAGTTCCTTAATCCAAGTTTTTAATTCTTCAATTGTTTTCATCTTTGCTCCTGTTCTGAAATCACAATTTCCAAATTTTCTGCTTCTTCATAAAGTCTATCTGCTCTACTAGCCAACAAGCTAGCATCATCAAAATCATTGTTTGTTATTGCTCTGTCATGAGCTTCGTACAACTCATCAATGATTTCTTGTAATTGTGCGTAAGGTTGTAATAATATGTTTCGTGTTTCTGACTTCATATTTACTGGTTAAATATTTAACTCTCCTGGAATTAAACTTTGGTCTATTTCAGAAAATTGGTATAAATATCCTCTAAGAGCAAAGTATACTTTATGATTCCCCGTGTCAGAGCGCCAGAATTACCACAAAATTACTCTTGGCTCAACACTGATAGACCTTTGTCTATTAAACAGCTTAAAGGTAGAGTTATAATTTTAGACTTTTGGACATACTGCTGTATTAATTGTCTGCATATTTTGCCAAACCTAAAATATTTAGAACAAAAATATAAAGATAGCCTTACCGTTATCGGTGTCCACTCTGCCAAATTTGACAACGAGAAAGAAATAGAAAATATTCGTCAAGCTATCCTCCGCTACGATATCGAACACGCCGTTGTAGTTGACGACGGCTTTCGAGTTTGGGAAGAGTATGCTGTGCGTGCTTGGCCTACCTTGATAATTATCGACCCAGAAGGTTACGTGATTGGCCAGATTTCTGGTGAAGGAAACCGTGACGCTTTAGAAAAGTTGATTCAAAAGTTAATTCAGCAACACGAAGAGAAAGGCACAATTAATTTTCAAGAATTTAGCTTGACTTTAGAAAAACAGCGCCAACTATTAATTACACCCCTAGCTTTTCCTGGTAAAGTCTTAGCTACTCCAATGGGTTTGTTCATTGCTGACTCTGGACATCACCGCCTAGTCATGAGTAACTTTGACGGCGAAATTTTGCACTTGATTGGTACTGGAAAATCTGGCTTAACTGATGGTTCCTTCAACGAAGTACAGTTTTTTGCACCACAGGGAATGGCATTTGATGCTGAAAATCAGATTCTTTATGTTGCTGATACAGAAAATCATGCCCTGCGGCGAGTTGACCTGAAGCGCCAAGTAGTGGAGACTATTGCGGGAACTGGTGAACAAAGCTGTAATATCCGTCCTCATGGCGGTGCTGGTTTACAAACTGCGCTAAATTCCCCTTGGGATTTAGTGAAAGTGGGAAATACTCTGTTTATTGCAATGGCTGGGATGCATCAAATTTGGCAAATGGATTTGGAAACTGGCATTGTTAAAACCTATGCTGGTATTGGTGCAGAAGCTTGTGTTGATGGTTCACTTACTGAATCTGCTTTTGCTCAACCTAGTGGTATTACTACCGATGGAAAAGAATTATATGTTGCTGACAGTGAAGTTAGCTCAATTCGGGGCGTGGGAATTGTAGAACCTTACCAAGTACGAACAGTTTGCGGTAGTGGGGGTTTATTTGGCT
Organism: Nostoc sp.; assembly: GCF_041747015.1. Classification (GTDB taxonomy): domain Bacteria; phylum Cyanobacteriota; class Cyanobacteriia; order Cyanobacteriales; family Nostocaceae; genus Nostoc. The sequence continues at coordinate 18,186 of NZ_JBGTFY010000421.1, read as the reverse complement.
TTGGCGATGTTGATGGACAGGGTGAAGATGTCCGTTTACAGCACTGTTTAGGAGTGGAATACGCTCAGAATTATTTGTGGGTGGCAGATACCTATAACCATAAAATTAAATTAGTTAGTTCCAGTGGAAATTGTCAAACAGTTTTGGGAGATGGTGCTGCTGGTTTACAAGATGGCCAAGGTAAAAATACTCGGTTTTTTGAACCTTCGGGATTGAGTGCTATGAGTTCATATTTATATATTGCTGATACTAATAACCACACCATCCGCTGCGTAGATTTGGAGACTTTTGAGGTGACAACGCTAGAGTTTCTTGGGTTATGTGCGCCAGATGTTTGTATTCCGCCTAATTTATAAGATGATTACCTCACGCAGAGGCGCAGAGACGCAGAGTTTTTCTTTTCACCTCTGCGTGATGATTTTAAAGAATAATGTTGTAGAGCGATTATCTTTAGCGGCTTGAATAGCAGTATTATCACTGAATTTATGTTAATAATTGCGGATTAAAATAATTGATTAGTTTAAATTATCATGCGGACACTTCCTAATTTACATTGACTACTAGGATTAACATGAACAAGATATGCCAACTATTAGAGGATGTTTTAAAAGTTCTTTCGTAGGTAGCAAAACGTTATTGATCCCCCCAACCCCCCTTAAAAAGGGGGGCTTTAATTCCGGTTCCCCCCTTTTTAAGGGGGGTTAGGGGGGATCGATAAGTGCCTAAAATCACAGTAAACTACTTTTCAAACAACCTCTTAGACTTTGATGCTGATGTTTTGTTATTTAATAAAGATACATATATCGTTAGCAGATTCAAAGAATTGATATCTCAAAATTTTAGGCAGAAATTTGCTACAAAATTAGATAATGCTAATGTAACTGTTTCAGGAGCTTTTCAAAAGCTATGCATAAACGAAGTCTATTTTCAAGCTGAAGATATCACATGGCAATCTTCTAGTGAAGGCATAAATTGTCAAGTTTTCAAAGTTGGCTCTACGGACTGGCAAACAGGGAAACTCAGAATAAAAGTATCTACAGAAATTATTTCTCCATTAACTTCTAAGGAAGGTATAAAATTTAACATTACTGTAGTGTTAGAATTTTATCCTGATAATCCTAATGAACCCGAATCACCTTTAAATGATCTTCGTAAAATGGTACAAGCAACATGAATCCTATCTTCCACATCACTCAACGCCAACAATGGGAACAAGCAAAAGATTTGGACAGCTATCGCGGTGATACGCTGGACACTGAAGGTTTTATCCACTGTTCAAAAGCAACGCAAATAGTCAAAGTTGCAAATAGATTTTTTTATAATCAAAAAGAATTAGTGTTAATTTTTATTGATTCTGATCAAGTTCAAGCTGAAATTCGTTATGAGGAGGCTGAAATAGGCGAATTATTTCCTCACGTTTATGGTGAGTTAAATATTGATGCTGTATATCAGGTGATTGATTTTGTAGCTGGGGAAAATGGTTTTTTTGAGTTCCCGCAAGAAGTTATAAATTTAGAATAACGTAGACGCTTCGGCTTGCCGCAGGCTACCGCAAAGGAAGAAAGATGATAAGTCAAGAGTTTGATGTGGGTGTGTATGTTGATCAAATGGCGTTGTTGTTGGATTCACAGTTAAGAGATGAGTATCGTGATGGTGTGGTGGCAAATTTTGAGAGAATTAAAGCGATCGCACAACTAGTAAACTCTTTTCCATTACCAGAAGAAGTTGAAGCTGCACCAGTTTTTGAACCATGAATGACGCTGTATCAATAGCAACTGCTGTCCGTGAAGGTAAAGTTAGCGCATTGGAAGTTACCAAAGCTGCATTAGCACAAATTGTAGCGCGAGATCATCAACTCAACTGTTTTACGGCTATAACTATTGAAACTGCTTTGGTGGATGCAACGCGCATTGATCGAGAAATTGCTCAAGGTAATAACCCTGGTTCGCTTGCTGGTGTTCCTTTTGCAGTCAAAAATCTCTTCGATATTGCTGGTTTAACAACTCTGGCGGGGTCGAAAATTAATGCAGAAAACCCAGCAGCTAGCCAAGATGCAACCGCAGTAGCCAAGCTAAAACAAGCGGGTGCGGTGCTGGTTGGCGCTTTGAATATGGATGAGTACGCCTATGGCTTTGTGACGGAAAACTCCCATTACGGCGCTACTCACAACCCCCACGATTTACAACGAGTTGCTGGTGGTTCATCGGGTGGTTCGGCGGCGGCGGTTGCTGCTGGGTTAGTACCGTTGACTCTGGGTTCTGATACTAATGGTTCGATTCGCGTTCCGGCTGCTTTGTGTGGCGTTTTTGGCTTTAAACCAACCTATGGAAGGTTATCTCGTGCTGGGGTAGCTTTATTTTCTAGCAGTTTTGACCATATTGGGACTTTTGCGCGTTCGGTACAGGATATCGCTACGGTGTTTGATGTGCTTCAAGGCAAAGACGATCGCGATCCAATTTGTACAAAACGTCCTCCTGAATTAATTTTACCACAACTCAATCAAGATATCTCTGCAATTAGAATTGCGTTGGCGAAGCCCGCCGTAGGCATCGCCGATGATTATTTTACCAAAAGCGCAGAACCGGAAGCCTTAGCAGCAGCGCAGAAGGTAGCTGATGCTTTAAATATCATTGAGTACGTAACAATACCAGAAGCACACCGCGCTCGTGCAGCAGCATTTGTGATTACAGCTAGTGAGGGTGCAAATCTGCATTTGGATAAGTTGCGATCGCGTCCTCAAGATTTTGACATAGCTACACGCGATCGCTTTTTGGCTGGGGCGTTAATTCCTAGTAGCTGGTATCTGCAAGCGCAACGCTTTAGAAGATGGTATTGCGATCGCATTCGAGAAGTTTTTCAAAATGTCGATGTAATTCTTGCCCCAACTACACCAATTTCTGCACCGCTAATTGGTCAACAAACTATGATTTTAGATGGCGAAGAAATTCTTGTCCGTCCTCATTTAGGGTTATTTACTCAACCATTATCTTTTATCGGTTTACCCGTTTTATCAGTACCAATTCAGCGCCAAAATGCCTTACCTTTGGGTGTGCAATTGATCGCAGCACCATATAATGAAGCGTTAATTTTACGGATTGCAGCTGTATTAGAAGTGAAGGGTATAGTTTCAGCAGCAGTAGTGTAGTTATGACAAAATTTGCAATATTTATTAATAGATATAGCAAAGCAATCGCTCTTTTAGATTTTACATTGTGCGATCGGTATATTATCTACTGAAAAATTGCAACTTTAACTCTGTGGATGATGCGTCTGCCGTGAAATTAAACTTATATGGCGTGTATGCTTGATAAGAAATGTTTTTCTGATCAAAAATCTTATTTCCACCTACAAATGCCTGAAATTCGTTATCAAGATCAGGTGCTTTAGCTATAGATGCTAAAAAGTAACTAAGTTCATATTCCACACCAGGTTGTGTAGAAAGCGTCTGTGATATGTAGCTGAGGTCTACAAATCCACCAAGTGATAAACCCTGATTACCACTGTGAGGAAAATTGCTAATTCTAGTTCCTGATGTATTGATCGGATCGCCAAACTTAGTCCATCCTATAACATTAGGATTTGTAGCGTTGGGATTATTAGGATCTACGAGATCGTCGAGTTCAAATCCTCCGTTAAAAACAAGGTTTTTAGGATCTAGAACAAAGTTGAGATCATATTGTGCTTGCGCTACTGGAATATAAGTACCAGTAATCACAGCACTGCTAATTAAGTTAGTAGTAACACTAAAAACAATAATTGAGAGTTTTTTAGTTAACTTCATGAAACTTGACTCCAAATAATTTCAAATTCTGACAATTAAAACAAGTTGATAGTTACATTCATGCTGGCTCTAAGTAGTGTCATTAAATAAGAATTCATCAGTCAGAATTCAGGAGTAAAAATTAATTAGTGGTAGATTTATATCCACCACTGATTAATTATTCGCACTTGCGTCAAGTTGGCGCTTCTACGACGGGCTATTGAGTGATGCACCTTTTTTGTTGAGATTGCATAGACATCGCTCTATTATTTTCCGAAAGTGACAAGAAAAGCTATTTTTTCCAGCTAATTGCCTTCTTTTTCTTCAGCCAAATTCCTAACAAACCAGCAGCAGCTATTCCTCCAATAACTGATGGTTCAGGCACAGGTTTTACACTCACGTTATCTAAGTATAAAAATGCGTATCTATCCACAGATCCAAACTTTAACTCTGTTGATGATGCGTCTGCCGTGAAATTGAACTTATATGGCGTGTATGCTTGATAAGAAATGTTTTTTTGATCAAAAATCTTATTTCCACCTACAAATGTCTGAAATTGATTATCAAGCCAAGGTGCCTCGTCTATAGATGCTAAAAAGTAACTAAGTTCATATTCCACACCAGGTTGTGTAGAAAGCGTCTGTGATATGTAGCTGAGGTCTATAAATCCACCAAGTGATAAGCCCTGATTACCACTATTATGCTCAGGAAAGTTGCTAATTTTAGTTAATGATGTATCCAGCGGATCACCAGATTTAGTCCATCCTGTAACATTAGGATTTGTAACGTTGGGATCATTAGGATCTACGAGAGGGTCGATTTCAAAGCTTCCGTTTTTAACAAGTTCTGCCGCTTCTGCTACTGAATTAAAAGTATTAGTAATCACAGCAGTGCTAATTAATGTAGTAGTAAAACTAAAAACAATAATTGAGAGTTTTTCAGTTAACTTCATGAAACTTGACTCCAAATAATTACAATTTCCGACAATTAAAACAAGTTACTAGTTACATCCATTAATTTGTCAAGCTAGTTTTGAGGGTTTTTAGTAAGGACTAAAGTCCTTACTAAGAACTTGACAGACTTCTACTTATGCTTTATTCATCCTGATCATTTACCACTTCATACTCATAGTTAACTCCTTTATTTTTAGATGTAGATTTGACACTCACATCATCCAAATATAAAAACCCATACTTGGCTTTGGAAGCAAACTTTATCTGGGTGGATGTTCCTTTTGCTTTAAAATCTAATGTGTATTGCGTATAGGGCTGGTAAGGAGTATCCTTTTTCACATCAACCTTCTTTTCACCTATAAAAACCTTAAATTTATTCTCAAGGTCAGGTGCTTCCTCTATGGATGCGAAATAGTAAGTAAGTTGGTAGTATTGACCAGGAACTGTAGGGATAGTCTGTGATATGTAGCTAATGCTTGAAAATCCACCAAGGGATAAACCCTGGTTCCCAGTGTTAGGAAAGTTGCTAATTTTAACAACTGATGTATCTATCGGATCACCAGACTTAATCCATCCTGTAACATTAGGATTTGTAACGTTGGGATTATTAGGATTGATCAGAGGATCGATTTCAAATCCTCCGTTGGTAATCAGCTCTTGTCCTTCCGCTTGTGCTGCTGACTTATAAGTATTGGTAATCACAGCAGTGCTAGCTAAGGCAGTGGTCAAACTACAAACAATAATTGAGAGTTTTTTAGTGAACTTCACGAGACATGACTCCAAATAGTTCAAAATTTACGACAACGACGTGGTGATTAAGGCAGGATAAAGCCATAATCTCTGAAGATATTCCTGGCTGTAGTACCACTTAAGTAGGTAGAAAAACTTTGTGCCGTCGATAAAACTGTAGTTCTGGTGAGTATGCCTAGTGGGTAGACAATCGGATCGCTCTCTGTTGTTTGGGCAGTTTGTACGACTCTTACTTTGTTAGAAATGGCAGCATCGGTTGTGTAAACAAAACCTGCGTCAATAGTTCTATTTACACCATTAACTACAAGAGTTTTATTTTCAACAGCAGTTAAAACTGCACGTACATTAGGTGCACGGTATAATTTAGGAGTAACAGTAGTGAAAATACCTCGACTGGTAAGAACTTGTCTGGCATAATCTCCTGCTGGCACAACTGGAGGAGTACCTGTGTAGTCACCTATAGCAATGCCAGTAATGTTGGCGTTAGTTAAACCATTGATGGTTCTGAGAGCAGCACTACCAGCACTAACAGGAGGTGTCGTAGGGGCAATCAAAGCTAGACGGTTTCTGACAATGGTTTTACGGCTACCTGCAACCAATCTACTTGGGCTTGAATTCTGCAAAACATCTAATTGGTCGGTGGCAGCAGAAATGAAAATATCTGCTGGTGCTCCTGCTTGTATTTGGCTCAATAAGGTACCAGAAGCACCAAACGTATAAACAACGTTGACACTTGGGTTAGCATTTTGGTACTGAGTCTTAATGCTATTTAGGGCATTTGTTAAGCTAATAGCCGCATACACGTTAAGTGTGGTTACAGAGCTTGCTGGCGATAAATTGACAAACTGCAAGCCTATTACCAGCATCATGCTGGTAACTGCCGTAGCCATCCAAGCGATAAGTCTTCTTCTGTTCATGAAAGTTATGGTTTGGGGAAATATTACCTAAAAGTCTCATTGTTGACATACCTGAACTAGGCACAGGCAACGGAAAAATCAACCGCACAGAATGCAGAGGATATGGATAAATCTCAGTCAGAGGGGGTTTTGGCGTAATTTATAGGCATGATAAATTATGGAAATAAATGACCAATCACAATTGCTAAAAGCATTAGTGCGATGAGCCGTTTATTATTTCCAAGCAAGTAGAATTACACAAACAGAGAGTGAAATGTATTTAATGATGAAATAATATCAGTTAAATACGCTTATTACCAACATTTTTGGTTAACGAATCCTGACAAAAAGCTATGACAAGCAGATTATGAATTCGGAAAAACCCCTGAATTAATTGTATAGCATAGATTAAAGTGTAAATTTACCAAATAAATTCTAAACATCTAAAAAGCTGTTTATACCAACAAAGTATTTTTAATCATTTGTTTGACTAACTTTTTTGGTAATCGAAGTGCTGTGTCGATACTCATGGATGCGATCGCCTCTACCGATGTATAGAAAAAGGAGCGATTAACCCATACGCAAAAATAATATATAATTCTCTAAGTTGTATAAAAATTAATATAACTTTTTATAATATCAATAAAGAATTTGATTTGACATACGTCTAACGATAGATAGATTTTATTGAATAAATACTTTAGATTTGTAACAGGTTACACAGAACTAGGTAAAACACATGGCCAACATCATTGACACTGCCACTAACAATGGTTCTTTCAAGACACTAGTTGCAGCAATCCAAGCGGCTGGTCTGGTTGATACACTTCAAGGCGCTGGTCCATTCACAGTATTTGCACCCACTGATGAAGCTTTTAACAAGCTTCCAGCAGGTACAGTAGATGCATTATTGAAAGATACTGCAAAGCTCAAGAAAATCTTGACCTATCATGTTGTCTCAGGCAAAGTATTGGCTGCTGATGTAGTTAAACTGAAGACAGCTAAAACAGTTGAAGGTTCAGATGTAAAAATTGACGCTTCTAATGGCGTTAAAATAAATGATGCAACAGTTTCAACAGCAGACGTTGCTGCTGATAACGGTGTCATCCACGTCATTGACACAGTTTTGATTCCTGCATAAGCAAACCTCAGAATAGCAAATGCTATTTGTGGGGCAGCGACTATCTATAGTCGTTTCTTTATTACAGTCTGGTTGAATATTTTTTAGTAAATACCAACTATCAATAAATCCATCTAGACAGTATCTAGATGGATTTATTGTTTTATTATTGTAGAGACGTTGCAAAGTAACATCTCTCTTAGTTAGATGTAATCAAATTTTTAGTTTTGCCAAACCCAAATAACGGATACCTTCGGGGGAAATGTCAAAACGGCAAGGTAAAACTTCTAAACCAAGAGCGATCGCATCCCGTAATAATTTACCATAGACAGGATCTGTGCGATCGCCAGGAGAAAACTCAGTACAATCACTCCGATTGATAAAGTAAAACATCACTGCACGAGTTAGAGGTAGCAGCGCCATTAATTCTCGTAAGTGCTTTTGTCCTCTTGTAGTTTCTGTGTCGGGAAATAAGGCTAATCTCCCCTCAGAAAAAGTTGTGTTTTTCACTTCTAAATAAATCGGGCGCTCCTCATCACTCCCCGTTAAGAAAAAATCCACTCGACTTTTTTTATCTAGTCCATAAACCACCTCGCTCCTGATTTGGCTGTAGTTACCCAATTCTGGGAAAAGATGTTTCGCTAAAGCTAGCTTTACCACCCGATTGGGCAAAAAAGTATTCACGCCTACCCAAGTCGGCTCGTTGTCATGTACTTGAATTAGCTCTAAAGTGTAAGCCAATTTGCGGTTAAGATTATCGCTTTTGGAAAGCTGTACCGCACTTTGGAGAGTCGATACTCCAGTCATCGGCCCTGTATTGGGACAGTGTGCTGTTACTATTTCGCCAGAAATAAGTTGAACGTCAGCAAAAAACCGCTTGTAGCGTTTTAACAGAATACCTGGATATAAAGGTGGGTAACGGTAAAGCCAATCAATCATTCTAAAACCTTGTTGCTGCTAGTAAATATACGTCGATTCCTTCCCCACCGAACCCCGATTAGCATATTTTTTCAGCAGCTACTCATACACCCACGAGCATGACTCCGCTCTGTGACAGAATTTGAGCAACTTTACATATCACAAAGTGTCAAATTTTGTAGTCAAATTGACAACATATTAATAATAAGTAGCATATACTAAGTATTATAAGCCTCCCATAAAAATCCGGGAGAATTTCAACGTGCAAGGAGGTAAATCCTATGCAAAAAGTGTGGACATCAACGGAATTAGAATATGCTTTTCTGTTTACTCTAAGAAAAGTAAATTCCATAAATCCAGAAGGTTTCAAGCCATTTTTTAGTAATATGCCTATTGATCCTTATATCAAAGGCAACTATCGTTCGAGAAGATTATCTCGGTTCACAGTCTCTGGAAATCAGTTAATCAAATTACCTCATGGCTACTTCTCTCAAAGTAAAGAGTATAATCCATTAGTGGGTGACGTAAAAAGAGAGTTTGCAGAATTAGATGATGCACTCATAGAACTTGATATTTTCAGAAATCTTGTCTTAGCATTTAGTGATTCTTGTAAACTTCATCCTGAAGCTGAAATCGGAGTTCATCAAATTAAAATTATTTGTTCGCCAGATAATTTAGGTAATCCAGCACCTGAAGGTATCCATCAAGATGGCACTGATTTTATTGGCATCTTCTCAGTAGCTAGAGATAATATTCAAGGTGGAGAAACACATCTGTATACTGCCAAAAAAGAAAAACCTGTATTTAGCAAAGTTCTAAATCCTGGAGAACTCTTATTGGTCAATGATCATGAATTCTTCCACTTTGCCAATCCCATAAAACCACAAACTGATGCTCAAGGAAGTTGGGATGTTTTCGTACTAACTTCTCCCAGTTTGCTTTCGGAATAATTCTAATTAACTCTAAATATTTTACAATCTAAGAGATATGGGGAATTGAATTGAGTCATTTCCCCAGCTTTTTTATTTGGAATTGAAAATAATTGTGCTGATAGTGGTTTATCTAACTTGATGGCTAAAGTTGCCATATCAATTAATCAAGCTGCAATTTTTCGTTGTGTCATCTAGAATAGCAACTATATCCCAATACGGTTCAGTTAAGGATTTTTAGTACTGATTTTAGACCTGTAGAGACGCGAAATTTCGCGTCTCTACCAAGGATTTTGGGCTTAACTGAACGGTATTGAACTATATGCAATCCACAGCCACAAACTGCTGAATAAGTAATCGGACGGAATCAATATTTTTGTACGCATACTTATAATAATCAATTTGTAAGATTATAGTTTGCTCATGATCTATGGTAGCTAGTCCAACATCTTCACAAATGGAAGCGTTGAATTCACGTTAAATTTATCAGGATTTACGCAAGGGCGATCGCCACAACTTCAACATATTTTCATGAAAAACATTTTTTAGCGCTCAAAGATTAAAACTTCTAAGAAGTTGCCACTTCACCTTTGACACCAGAGTACTATAGCTTTAATAATATCCTTAAGTAAAAATCCGTACTTATATAGGATTCTTATTTGATTTCTGCTAAATACACTGAGAGCCAAAACCTGATATGGCTAGCTCTCAGTCAGCTTGGCTTTTATAAATCAAATGGGATTGCTATATAAACTGACATTAATAGGGTTGCATTATGCTTTTCTCAAAGTCAACAACTAGCTTAAAAACTAATCAAAAAAATAATAAAATATACAGAACTTTTTGGACTCATTGTAACGTTGTGCTGCTCACTGGATATTTAATCACTCTACCGATTTGTACATTGATAACTTTATCCTTATTATTGCCTTTATTCACTTCCATAGGAACCTCGCAACACGCTACATCGATTCCTTGGATAGATAATGCATCTGAATGTGAACATACTGGCAGAAACTGGCGCGATCGCAAATGTTGGGATAATGAACACAATCCTATGTTCTAATCTCAACTTTATAAGAAGAATTCAGAACTCAGGAGTCAGAATTGAATTCTGTACGACTGGGTAATGAATATTGGTTTAAAACCTTGCCCGAAGTCAAGCGAAACAGAATTAAAAGATTTTTCCGATGTTTTTACTCTATCTCTTCCCTACGGGACGCTGCGCGAACATGGGTGGAGCATTCTGACTCCTGGATTCTGAATTCTGACTCCTTTTGATAAAACAGGCTAAAAACCTGGGAATTAGATCAAAATGGATATGTAGCCTGTTGTTTGTTCAACCTTGAATCAACCTAACTTCGTGCGTAATCTGCAAGAAACTCACTTAAATCGTGCCCGCGCCAGTCTCAGACAAGCGCTGTCTTGGTATGGATATCTTCGCAAATCGGGACGGCTTTCATCTAACCCAGAATTGGCAGGTTTGGTGAAACCAGAATTAGAAGTTTTGAACTCCACACTCAAAAAACTGGATTCTAACATTATTAGAATTGCCGCCTTTGGTTTGGTAAGTCGTGGCAAGTCGGCGGTGTTGAATGCCTTGCTGGGAGAGAAAATTTTGCAAACTGGACCTCTAAACGGTGTCACTCAATGGCCTCGTTCTGTGCGTTGGCAGCCCGGTGGTCAAGTGCTAGTAGAGTTAATTGATACCCCCGGATTAGATGAAATTGAGGGTGAGTCACGGGCAGACATGGCACGAGAAGTAGTGCATCAGGCGGATTTGATTTTGTTTGTCGTGTCTGGTGATATAACGCGCACTGAGTATCAGGCGCTGCTGGAATTGCGACAGTCACAAAAACCCCTGATTTTGGTGTTTAACAAGATAGATTTGTACCCAGATAGAGACAAGTCCGCGATTTACGAAAATTTGCAACAATTGGGTGCTGGACATTCTCAAGCAAAGCCTCTGCTACCTGATGAAATTGTCATGGTGGCGGCAGAACCAGCACCAATGGAAGTGCGGGTTGAGTGGACTGATGGTCGTGTCAGTTATGAATGGGAGACACCACTACCGCAAGTAGACGAATTAAAGCAGACAATTTTGAACATTCTCAATCGGGAAGGGCGATCGCTTCTGGCTTTAAATGCACTGATCCAAGCACGGAGTGCGGAAGCAGCGATCGCTCAAAAAACCATCGATTTGGGCGAACAACAAGCCGAAGATATTATCTGGCAGTTTACCAAATACAAAGCTTTGGCTGTCGGGTTAAATCCCATCGCCTTTTTAGATATCCTTGGCGGAACTGTTGCCGATTTGGCTTTAATTCGCGCTTTGGCTAGGTTGTATGGTTTGCCGATGACTAGCTATGAAGCCGGGAAAATTTTAAAAACGATTTTATTTAGTTCTGGTGGCTTACTGCTCTCAGAATTAGGCAGTAGTTTGCTGTTAGGTTTGGGCAAGAGTACAGCTGCAATAACCAGTGGCGATAATCCCACTAATATTACTGCTTTTGCTGGTAGTGCGATCGCTCAAGCTGGTATCGCCGGTTATGGCGCATACACCGTTGGCAAAGCTGCTCAGGTATATCTCGAAAAAGGCTGCACTTGGGGACAGTTGGGCGCTAGCAGCGTCATTCAAGAAATTCTTTCTCAAGTTGACCAAAACACAATTCTGTATCGTCTACGACAAGAATTAGGGATAAAGTATTGAGAATAAATAAAAATTGTTTCCTATATGTTACCGTTTATAAGTATTTATCAACTTCTATCAAACTGTTCTGACAATTGCCTGATATTCTCAATTTGGGGTGCAAAATTGAGAATATAACCGAAATAGGGCGCAGGTTATAGGACATAAAACTATCCTGTATCTCCTAATATCTATCTCTGTAAATTAAAGGTGAAAGTATCATGACAACTACCCTAAACTCATTTGAAAATGCTGGGGCGGCAAACATTGAAGAAGCCATTACTGATGCCATTACTGAAGCACGTACAACTTGTGAGCTAGATGGTAATGATTCTGCTGGTTGTGCCGTAGCTTGGGATACTGTGGAAGAATTGCAAGCCGAGAAAGCCGATCAACAGCAAGCAAAACAAAGCAAAACCTCTCTGGAAAATTACTGCGATAGTCATCCAGATTCTGTAGAATGTCTAATCTACGACGTTTAACTTTTCCGTAAATCAGTTGTCGCTGATTGGGTTATTTGCTTAATTGCCTCTAAATCAAGCGGTGGTGTTTGACTTTCCATTTCCAACCATAAGAGATACTCGATATTTCCAGCAGGGCCAGTTATCGGCGACCAAGTTAAGCCTTTATATTTCCATCCTAATTCTTGAGCTGTCTGTAACACTTGGAAAATGGCATCAGCTTGGTCGTTTGGATCGCGCACAACGCCTTTTTTACCCACACGGGATCTGCCAACTTCAAACTGTGGCTTGACTAACAATACAGCTTCTCGGTTAGCTTGAGTTAGTTGCCACAAAGCAGGCAGAATTTTGGTTAAGGAAATAAACGATACATCCACCACCGCTAAATCAGGAATCGGGTCATTTTCACCATATAATTCATCTGGTCGTAGTTGCCGTAAATTGGTACGTTCCCGCAAAATCACCCGCGCATCATTTCGCAACCGCCAGTCAACTTGCCCGTAACCAACATCAATGCCGTAAACTTGTTTTGCTCCAGCTTGCAAGAGACAATCAGTAAAACCACCAGTAGAAATCCCACCATCTAAACAAATGCGTTCTGGTACGGAAATGGCGAATACTGACAAAGCTTTGGAGAGTTTTTCACCGCCTCTAGAAACAAAAGGCGATCGCACCTTAATATTTATTTGAGCCGAAATATCAACTTCTGTACCAGGTTTATCAATTAACTGCTGATTAACAGTAACTTCTCCCGCCTGAATTAACCGCTGTGCCAAGGCGCGAGAAGAACATAAATTTAACTCTACTAATAATGTATCGAGTCGCTGTTTAGCCAATTAGCTAGACTCTCCTGGTAAGATTAAAGCCAAAGCACGATTGATAATTTCTTCGCGGTTAACCAGCTTTTCTAATTCTTCAGACTCATAACGACCTTCTTCTACTTCAAGCGTTGCTTCATCAATGGCATTTAAATAGGCTTCTGCTAAGATTTCTAACAATTCTTCTGGCGTGAGATAATAACCTCCAGCTTTAGTCCGCTTATTTTCTCGTTGAATTTCTCGAACTGAATTCCGAATTGAGACTTCCCAAGAGCGAGTCGTACGATTTTCAGCTTGTTGTTTAATCAGATGCAACAGCAAAATCACTGCATAGCTACGAATCGTCTTGATTATGTCATTTCGGCTCATTTCTGTTAATTCTTCCACTATCAGCAATGCTCCTTGAACATCGCCCTTAACAAGCAAGTCTTTGAGAGTTAATAATTCTTCCATAATCAGCGCCTCAAACATCGGCAACTTTTATTGTGACGGATCTGGAGCGATATCTACGATGGGCTACGCCTACGCAACTACATAAGATTATGCTTTGGGAATGCACAGAGTTTTTATCAGACCTTCCGCACTTCAATTAGTAGCATAGTAAAGCTACATTAAAAGAAACATCTACTCCTTAGCCCTCCTTTGCGAAGAGAGAAGAGCTAAAGTTTTTAAACTTAGTACAATTTTACTGGATATTAGTTTTCTAATTGTTTGAGTTGTTGATAAATTTCATCAAGTGGTGATTCAGGTTCATCAGGACAAAATTCTAAAGCGAGTCTAACTTTTCCTTTTTTCCATCCCTGAGTACTAAATTGCAAAACTTCACAATTTAATCCTTGAGTATATAAATTTACTTCATCTGTCTCCTCTGTTCCAATATATTCCTTAATTGCTGTAATCAAATCACGGACTTTAAAAGTTTTAGCAATATTTAACTTATCAAAAGTGTCTGGTTCTATAGACACAACTTCATCGTGATTCAGTCTCTCGAATATATCTTCCATAAAAATCTCCTGTGACTAAATCTATAGTTTCCACACATTTAGCGGTTCATCCGAAATAAAAGGATGATTTTGTAGATTTAGTGCTACCCAATATAAAGTTAATTTTTTAACTGGGGTTTTAACTCCATTGTTCACAGAATCAGGACTTACGCAAACAATAGCCAAAACCCTGATTTTTAGGTAGGGGCAATTCATGAATTGCCCCTACAGCGTGATAGATGGGGTTTTTAGAAGAACCAACCGTAAGAATGCAAACCTTTACCCAAGAGATTCACACCGAGATAACAAACCCAGACAACGACAAAGCCAGTGGCGGCTAAAATTGCCGGACTACGCCCTTGCCAACCGCGAGTGATTCGAGAGTGAAGGTAGGCGGCGAAAACTAACCAAGTGATTAATGCCCAAGTTTCTTTGGGGTCCCAACTCCAGTAAGAACCCCACGCTTCATTAGCCCAAACGCCACCGGCAATGATCCCAATTGTCAATAAGGGAAAACCTAATCCGATGACGCGATAACTAATGTTGTCGAGGGTTTCGGCAAGGCTAAGGCGCTGGGGTGAAAGGGCTTCAGCAAATGTTACGGCTTGAGACTCAGGGGCAGCTACTATATTCAAAACGGCGGTGTTACCGTTACTGTTGCCGTTGCTACTACTTTCAAAACGAGTAAAGCCGTTATTTTCGACAAGAGATGCTGGTGGTTGAGAAACTAGCTCAGATCCTTTGTGCAAGCGGTAGCCGTTGCTGCGATAACCACCATTCCCGACAGAACTGCCTTGCAGTTGGATGTCTTTACCGCGAGTGACAATTAGAAAAGCGATCGCTAATAACGAACCCACCATCAAAGCAGAATAACTTAACATCATGACGCTGACATGCATCATCAGCCAATTTGACTTTAAGGCAGGGACTAGAGGTTCTGACGCTTGCATCTGAGATGGTAGTGTCATAGTAGCAAAAGCAGCGATCGCCATTGCCACAGGAGCTGTCACAACTCCTACTAAGCGGCTACGGCTACTATTTTCGGCAATTAGATGGATGGTGGTAATTCCCCAGGTTAAGAAAAACAGAGATTCATACAGATTACTTAAAGGAAAATAACCAGCTTCTATCCATCGTGCCCCTAATAGAGTCGCCATGCACAAATTAGCGATCGCCATCCCACCTGTCCCCAAAGCGGCTAAATAAGGCAAATTTGGAAAAGCCGCTCCTACCCAATACACCAGCATTGTCAGGAATAATATGGCAAAGGAGGCATTGTCCAGCCAGTTCTGGAGTATAACCAGATTCATAAAGTGTTCTCTCCGTAAATGATTTAAAATATGGATACTGACTGTTCTGATCCTATCTCTTTAGAAGGTCATAGGACAGGTGAAACGGTAAATAGGGAATTTTCTTTCACCACTCCCTACTCCCTACTCCCCACTCCCCTATTTAAATTATGGTGTAGCAGAGTTGCTCTTACTGCTTTCTGGACTAGGCAAAGCAGTCGAGTTCCTAACTTTTTTGAGTCCTATAAAAATGTCGTAACGGTTACTGCGACTATCGCTGACAGAGGATGTCATCCCAATTGAGCGCGTTGCAGCTAGCAAAGATTGTTGATTGGGAATTAGAGTTGGTAAAGGGAAATTTTTCACAGTCCGTTGCACATCCAGAAAAAATTGACCATTTGTCGGATTTGGCTCTGTAGGAACTGTTTGTTGGAAGGGAAGAGTATTAGCTAGTGTGTTATTGGGTTTAAGAATAATTTTATCAGTAATGGGAGCGCCCACTACTAGAAAGGCAATATCTTTATCTAACCAGCCGTGGGTGGCAGTTAACGTACCATAGGGTGAAACCCAGTTAACAACGGGTACACCTGCGACTTTCCCCGATTGTACTTGGAACTGGTATTGACTTTTCATCACTTCATCGAGCTGTTTTAGGGATGCTTCCGCTAATTTGCGATTACTTCCCTGAACCATAAACACCAAACCCGCCAGAAAATCATCTGGTGAACCTTCTTTTGGAGTAGTCGGAATCAGTGATAAAGAAAACTCGCCTTTCATCCAACTGAGCAAATCCTGATCTAAATCGAGATCGGTAAGAGATTTTATACCACTTCTAATCTGTTCTGGTGCGATCGGCGAGAGGGGATTTCCCTGAGATGTTAAAACGTAATCTCCCCACAACCTCTGTAAGTTACCGCCAGACAGCATCATCAAGGTTTCCGCTGGTACAAGGCTTTGCATTTTCCCAGCTTTGTTTTCCACCGCCAGCACACGTTGACTATTAGGGTTTAGCCAAGAAACGCCCTTGAAGCGGATTCCTTCTGGCTCTAAGATCATTGTTGCTGCTAAACCTTGGTTATTTTGCAGTTGAGCCAAAACTTGAGCTGGTATTGGGCGGTTTGGAGAAGCCGCAGCTATTTTGGCTGCTGTTGGGACGTTTACATAAAACTGGGCAAAGGGTTGGGAGTTGGCAATTTTCGGGAAATTCTCCGCAAAACCCCCTGTTGTGGCTAGGGATGTTTTACTTGTGTAGGCATCAATTGCTCTTTCTGCGGCTTTGGGATGATCAGTTATGACTAAAAAACGCCCATCTAGTAATACCGCTGAGAAGTTTTCTCCTGCTTGTCCCTGATTTTGTTTAATGGCGATTCCTTGATAAGTACGGTCAATCCATTTGCCTTGTTTAAAGGTTTTGAGTTGTGCCAAAATATTTTTGGCGATTTCTGGGTTTTTCACTGGCAATACCATTACCATCGACTGCTGATCACTCGCAGCATCTTCATTGGTGGTAACTGGTTTAGGAGGAGGTTTACTCGCTGTTGCTGGGGCAAGAATTGCGATCGTAACCTCATTGCCTACCCAAGGAGCAATATCCTTTTGGAAATTGTAACCGTTATTAGTCAGAAAGCGATCGCGCAACTGCACTAAATTTTTATCCAGTTCGGCTTGAGTTTCTTTTGTCCCAAAGTCCCGCAATTTCTGCCACTGCTGAGGATCTGTTGTCAGGGAAACCGCAAATAGGGCATCACCAGGAACAATATTTGCACCTACTAGCAAATCGCTCCAAGATGGTTGTCTCGGAGCTAACAACCAGTATGCGGCACTCCCCGCCCCAATCAATAACCCAGCAGCCGAGAGCGTCAGCACCAAAGACGGTTTCTTCTTTTTCTTCATCGGAACAGACACAAGAGGCGGTGCCATTGAAACCTATACCTTATACTTGCAAACTTATTACTTACCTAATTAGTGAAGTACACCGACAGGTTTACCCATTCTTTAGGGCAGTTAATTATATTAAATTTTTCCACCCTCGATATTGATGGTACTTCGGTAATCAACTTTCTCTAGTTTTTTAAAAGCTATGTTTTTGGCTCAGTTACCATTTTTCTACTTGCAACTCAAATCCAGGCAATATATCTTCTCCAGAAACAATCGCCGGCATTTGCAGAACTTCTACAGGTTTCAAAAGTCGGTAAATTTCAACTTGACGATCTTGAGGATTAATCAGCCAACCCAAGCGCAGACCATTTTTAATGTATTCCTGCATTTTCTCTTGAATTGGTGCAAGCCTATCTGTCTCCGAACGCAGTTCAATCACAAAGTCGGGTACAAGTGGCGGAAATTTTTTTCGTTGTTCTGGCGTTAAAGCTTCCCACCGCTCTAATTTTACCCAAGCAGCATCAGGAGAACGTTTTGCACCGTTGGGAAGTATAAAGATAGTTGAAGAACTAAAAACTTTCCCTAATTTAGCTTGACGATTCCAATTATTCAAGTCTGTAATTAAATCTGCTTCTTGATTTCCGCTTTCTCCTCCTACTGGTGGCATAATTATTAATTCTCCGGCTGCATTCATTTCCAAGCTTAAATCACGATTGGCAATACACAATTGATAAAATTGCTC
>NZ_JBGTFY010000420.1:0-52437 GCF_041747015.1 Nostoc sp. | reverse complement strand
AATCCAGCGTTGCTGGTCCCGCAAGAAAACACATACCTCGCGCCCATCGCAACACAGTTGATAAATCTTGCGGTGTAGCATGTATTGTTTCTGCCTTTTTAAACAACGTAGTTAAACCTGTCAAAATCTGGGTTCTACCCCTTTACATTACACCTTTAAGAGGTTAATTTCATCCTTCAGAACAAGTACGCTTGATAACTCAATCCCAAGACTTGCTTGTAGTTGCCAAAATATCGGGAAATGTTGGGTCATCAATCAAGGGTTGCTCTAGCTATGAACTCAATCTCCCTCTAGCTTGTTTTAGGCAATGTATGTTTCATAGAAGTCAAACAATTGGATACCTGTCCTAACCAGGTTCATATTTCTTGGTGAATCATTCTTACAATTATGTAATAAAGAATACTCCAAAATAATCGTTGATTGCGGTTGTTTAACTTGCCTACTTTTACTCATTGGCATTACTGGGAAGTCCGGGGACTTGGTTTTACTTTTACCCACTTGTATCTGATCTTAACTCATTCTTTTGCTGACCTTGATGGTTTTCAACAACAATACCTAAATAGTTTTGAGTTTTTAGGGTTTTTGCCTGATCAGCACTAGGGGAAAGGCAAGGGAGTAGAAATACTTACACAAAGTTCTCTTCTGCCTCTCTGCTCTCCTGCTTCTGTTGAAATATCAGCACTATTTCTCCGGTAAAGGAAATTCCATGAGCACATTTGACGAGGATGCCTCTCGTTTAATTTGGCCGGCGCGAACTGCATCGTATAAGCTTGCAAGAGCTGGTAAATCTTCTGACTGATAGCATTTAGTGGTCAGCACTTGATGGAGTAAACCCTCAGATTCAACACTAAGATATCCAGTTTGGAAAGCAGATTCAATAAGTGTGCGAATCATCTTGATTAGGGCAGAGTGAGCAATTTATTAAGTCCAGTATGGAACATTTTTCTTTGTTGCTAATTGATATGGAACATTAAAAATATGTGATTATAGTTACAACTTGCTAGTGATTTACGTCACAATAATAGTGTTATTTAGGAGCTTTGGATACATTTATTATTGATATACGGATAGAGGTTGGTACAATATTTGTCAGCAATAATGTTGTCACAATATTAAAATATAAATTTTTCGGGGAGCATCCAAAAAATATAGTCAAACACAGGCAATCAAGCAAAAAACTGACGGAAATCTTCATCCTCTTGACTTAATTGCACCCAATCTAGGTTTAAGGACTGGAATTTTGACACCAAGCGATCGCAAGCCGGGCGTTCGGTAGCATAATGTCCAGCGTCGATTAAAATTAGATTGCAATCGCGGCTTTCTTGAAACTGATGAAACTTACAGTCAGAAGTCAGATAAGCTTGAGCGCCAGTTTTGGCGACGGCTGAAATGTAACTAGCCCCCGAACCACCCAAAACAGCAACTTGTGAAATTGTTTGCTGTAAATCAGCAGTTGGGGAAAAAATCAATTTAGGGGGAGCAAGTCGAGTTTTAATAGCTGTAAGTAACTCCTGTAATGTCATAAATGGCTCTAGCAAACCAACACGACCATATCCTAATCCTCCTTGTGTAGGTACTATGGGAGTAACTTCTTTGAGTTCTAAAATCTGAGCCAAAACGTCAGCAGTACCATCCTGCACTTGGTCAAAATTCGTGTGGGCGCTGTAAATACCAATATTGTGGGTAAAGGCTAACCGTACCATTTCTGCGATCGCTTCACCACTGCGTAAAGATTTGGGAGGAGTAAAAATTAAGGGATGATGGGCAAATATCAGATTAGCATTAAGAGCGATCGCTTCCTGCATTACTGCCAAAGTCGGTGTTAAACACACCAAAATCCGTGCTTTTTTCTGCAAAACTCCTGGCTCAATCTGCCAGCCACAATTATCCCAGCTTTCACACCAAGCGGGATTTGCCCATGTTTCAAACCAAGTAATTAAATCAGCAATTTTCATAATTATTTTCTTCGGCAATTTTAATTGCTAATCAGTGTCTCTGTGCTTGAATATTTAATTTTAATGCTAATTGCTGGCGCATTTCCTGGAAAGGTTTGTTCCATACAGGGCAGGCATTCCACTCCCACACTGCTACTGGTATAAGTTGTTCTTCAGCAAGATAAGTTAGCAAACGATATTCATCTTCTGGTTCACGGGAAAATGTGAAGGGGTTACGATAACCTGTGTCACACAGTTTATAAGATGTGATCTGACCCTGACTAATACGTTGTAAAAGTTCTTTACCTTTGGCAAGCAAATAATCCAAAAAAACCAGACTAAAAGGCTCTATGTGTGCGCGATTTTGTGGCTCTTTTTGTACCCATCTTGCCCAATCAAATCCATACATAAAATCGTGAGCGTAACGGAAGCGCATTGCCGTTTTATTTCCGAACATCTCTGTGAGAGAAACCATCTTTTCACCAAAAACTTTTAAAAAAGCAATAGCATCCTCATCTGCGACTAAAGCCTGCCTAAGCATACTACTTACTAGAAAATCAAAATCCCAAAAGATGTTTTCTGGGAAATTTTGCAACTGAGTATACACTATGGATTCGAGAGTTTCCTGAAGGGTTGTGAGGAGTTTAATATCGGTATTTTGTTTAGTAATCAAATTTCCCAATTCTGAAAAACTGGTAATTAATGTCTTTTGGGGATTAAGTGACAACAGATTAACAGACTGCTGGGCAAGGATTTCATCAATAAATTGGAAAGTATGAGTTTGTGTCAGTTTTTGCTTCATAGTAATTGAAATAGCCCAGGCAGCTTACACTAAATATTAGTTTAGGCTGAACTAACTAGATTATTCAATAATTACAAATAAACTTAACTTTTGAATTTACAAATTTAAACAAATTATTTAATGTCTATTTGATTAATTTCGCATCAATAATTTTTATAAGAAAGTTATTACGGCGAAACCATTTTGATAAATGAAAACTGAGAAATATCTATCCAGAAATATGGACAACCAATTCTCTTAAATGACTTTGCTGGCGGTGTTCCCAAATATAAATTCCTTGCCAAGTTCCTAGCACCAAATGACCTCGATTAATGGGGATATGCTCAGACGTTTGGGTGAGTGCGGTACGAATGTGTGCCGGCATATCATCAAGGCCTTCTGCATCGTGGATGTATTTTCCCGATTCTGGCACGAGTTTGGCCATAAAGTTAGCTAAATCCACAAGGACATCGGGATCGGCATTTTCTTGGATAACTAAACTGGCTGAAGTGTGGCGCAAAAATAGAGTACAAAGACCAGTTTCAACTCCCGACTCTGCAACTGTGGCTTCGATTTTTGCAGTAATGTTGTAAAAAGATTTGGCAGTGGTGGAAATTTTTAGTAACTTTTGGTAGTGACTCATTTAAAACAGTAATTATTGATGAAACTAAAAACTAATTAGCAATTCAATCTGCTTGATTTGGTTGTTGTTCTACCGTTGGTTGATTACTAGACTGAGTACGTCTTCTCTTAAAGAGGCTTAACACTGCATTTACAGACTCTTTTAAAACATCGGGGATGATAGGTGTGTTAGGCAGATTGTGAGATAAAGCTGTAATGTTATCTAGGTTTGGCTCTGGCAGTTGTAAACTATTTTTAGAGGATGTTGTATTGTCTTGGTTGATATTCATAGTTTTTGTAGTTCAGGAATGAAATAAACTGTTACTTGATGTAACAAGGCAACCACAGTAATTCCAGCAGTAACACCAGTAGCATATTTCAAGGCTAGGGAAATATCGTCTACTTGCTTCTGGTTCTTATTATAAGTCTCTCTCAAGTCAGCTAACATCTGTAAATGGTATTCTTGAGGTGAAAACGTTAAATAATCCTCTGGAAATTTTAGCTTTTCTTTCTTTTCTTCGTTTTCTTCTAGATTGGGGCTGATAAAAAACTTCCGTGGTAACAAAGCCCAGATGAGTAACAGAAAATTGATGAAAAACAACAATATTTCTAACGCACTGAAAAGACTAAATATCGTAATCAGTCTAGAAATTGTTAGGAAACTTAATAATGCAGTGTTTGTGACAAATAGGATGTTCATCTGAGTAATTAAAATTTGCCGTTCTTCTTTTTGTCTTTCAATAACTCGACGCACATCTTGGGAGGCTAATTCCAACGTTTCTTTGTCTATTGTTGGACTTTCCATGATTAATTTATGTTGCTTTGAATAACTTTAATTTGACTGTAAATAATTAATAACTGCATGAGCGATCGCTTCATTACCATTCTTAGCAATTGGTTCATATTTCTTTGGTGGTTGAGGTAACTCACGCAGAAAATCCCAAGTTCCTTGAAAAAACTCAGATGGGGTAATAATTTGATGCTGGTTATAATTAGTTATGCCTTCTAGTATAAAAGTTGCTTCGGCAAAATCATCACGCGGTATCGTAACAATAGGCACTCCCAATAGTGTGGCTTCAGCAAAAGTGCCGTAACCAGGTTTAGAAACAACTCGCCCACAAATAGGCATAAAATCTACAGGGCGGTATTTGCGGTCATTAATTTTGATTAAATTAGGTAAATCAGGCGCAGATTGATCAAAAACGATAAATTGCCAATCTGGAAATTGCCGCAGACTATCATAAGGAATTTGCTGTAAACCCAAGCCGCCAAAGGTCAATAAAATAGTTTTTTCAACTGGTGCAGTTATTCCCCAAAGAGAACGTAAATCATTAGCAGAGTAACGGGGGGAACCGCCTGTTAAGCCGACATCTGTGATATTATTAAAAGCTGGCATCGGTTCATAGAATGGTAGACGAAACAGGAGATCGCACTTGGAATACCAATCACTAATCCAATCGGCAACTGCTGTAAATTCACCTCCCCAATCTCGGTAGATCAAGTCCCAGCCAAAATTACTCATCATCCAGCAGGGAACATTTGCAGCTTTGGCAAATCCAGGAGCGAGGAAAGGAATATCTGCCAAGATCAGATTAACCCGATTTTGGCGGATAAAATTGACTTCTGAAGCAATCAGCGAATTTTGATGCTTCTTAATATCCAGCAACTTTTCTAAAGTCGCTACTTTATCCATTGTCAAACTATCAGTTTGCACCACACCCAAATCAAATGCACGAGGACGATAAATAAAATCGCCTTCTAAATAACACTCTAGTAACCAGCGTGGGGCAGTAGTCGCTAGAATTAGCAGAACTTCTGGACATAACTTTTGAATTGTCGCAGCTACAGAAGCTGTGCGGGCTGCATGACCAAAGCCGTGATTAGTTATAGCTAAGTATAAGATTGGGCGTTTCATTTTAAAGTTAGGGGTTAGAAGATTAGCAGTTAGCAGTTAGCAGTTAAAATCATAATTCCCACCCTGATAATTTATAACTTCTAATTATTTAACAAAGCACAACATTTCATTAATTCGTAGTAAATTCTCTGCGTGCCTCTGCGGTTCCCTTTGCGTTTAAATTTCACCCCTCAATTCGCCACGATTTTACCCAAAGTCGTACTAAGTTTTGCAAAAGCTTTGAATCACCTCAACCAATAGGTCGATTTCCGATTCTAAAGTAAAGTAATGGACAGTGGCGCGTATACAGCTAGGATCGGCAATTGTCCGAGTTAATATTCTTTGTGACTCTAAAAACTGCACTAACTTGAGACTAGCTTGGGGGTGATTATTTATAAGTTGAAAAGAAACTATACCGCTTTCAGGTGGGGAAGTTCGCAAACATTTAATATCGGTTAACGCCGCTAACTGTCGCCAAAGGTAATCACTGTTATGGCAAATTTGCTCGTAACGTTCTTGTGACGTTCCCCATTGCTGATGGATGGCGATCGCCTCCTTTAACCCAACATACAACGGATAAGCTAATGTAGACACTTCATATCTTCGCCCATCTGGAAGCCAATCCACAGGCTGAGATTGACTATCCACAATAATGCCACTCAAGCCAATAAATGTCGGTTTCAGGCTTTCTCGTGCCTCTGGTCGAACATACAAACCACCCGCACCCGCAGGGCCGCATAACCATTTGTGACCAGTGAAAGCATAAAAATCTACACCCAATTCAGTTAAATTTAAAGGCAACAAACCAGCAGATTGGGCAGCATCTATTAATAGTAAAGAATGATTATTTCTGCATACTTCGGCAATTTTATCAAGAGGTAAAACTTGACCAGTATTCCAGAAAACATGACTTAATATCACTAGGCGGGTATTAGGGCGCAAGTGCTGGGCAATGACTTTTACAGGGTTGCCCTCATTTAAAGTTGCCTTTAAGGGACAGATGCTAACTTCTACAGCAAATCTCCGCGCGATTTCCCGCGCTGTAGCAATCACACCTGGGTGTTCGCAGTCTGAAAGCAGTATATGGTCGCTAGCTTGCCACTCAATGCCCCACATGGCGATATTACAGCCAACAGTGACATTTTGGGTGAGAGTAATTGTTTCAGATGGTGCGTGTAACTCCGAAGCGATCGCAACTCTAGCGGCTTGAGTCTGGGGCGCTATCCAGCTATACGCCTCATTGCCAAAGGGGCCAATATGCTGAACATGAGCTTGGGTTTGGGCGATCGCATCCATTGCTTTTTGGGGCATCGGACCTTGTCCCCCGTAGTTAAAATAAGTCTTATTTGCTAAAGCGGGAAATTGCTCTCGATGGCTATGCAATCTGGTTTGTGCAACAGAAGTATTAATCATAGTAATTTTAGATTTTAGATTAGTCCTTAGAGGCTGTATAAAGCATGAAGGTTTGTTCCGGTCGTAGCACCAACGACAAAAATCCATTACCCACTGCATGAATGGCTCACCGTCAAAGCCACCATCGACCCAGATAAATTGTCAAACGAGATACTTGCTCCTAAGAGTGTTTCACCCGTTTAAGAACTTGTTTTCCCCCTTCTCGCTCACCCACATTGGCTGCCGTGACCTAGACCCGCAAGACTAACCCGCCCGGTATCGGCCGTCATAAATCGCTTCCGTCCTTTGAGTTGGCACAGTCGATAGGGATATTTTACATGACTAATTATTGTCATCTTGTAACTTTTCCTCAAACTTCTGAACATTTTGGGGTTGGCTATCAGTCGGTGAATTTTGCGTTTCCTGTGTTGGTACTACTACAGCCGAAGGATCTGACTGTTTGGATTCTGTTGGTGGCGCTGCTGGTATAACTACAGAATTTGATGGACTCACAGGTTGAGGGGAGGTAGAATCTTGGCTAGAAGCGGGTGAGTTATTTTGTGGCAATGGTGTAGGAGAAGCATTACGAGATGACCGGATCGCCCTTAGTTTCTCTACTAGCGAGGGTGTGGGAGAAATGCTAGGTAAAGGTGCGGATTGTTCAGAATCGCCGCGTTGCGATTCTCGTGTCGGGCTGCTACTGGAAGATTCTTCTTGAGAAGAACGACGATTGCGCCTGCGTTGCCTAGAATTAGAAACAGGTGCTGATTCGGTTCTTGATGTAGTGTTAGTCTCTTCACGCGGAGATGAAGATGTACTATCCAAGCTAGGTACTTTCGTGGCAGGTTCTTGAGTCGGTTGTTCAAAAAGCGGCTTTGCGGTTGGCTGCTGCTGAAATTTAGGTAACATACTCGTGATCCCAAAGCCTGCTGTAGCAGCAACTAAGGCTACACCTATCCCAATAAATATTTTAGATAAACCCAGTTTTTTAGCCAGTACAGTCTCCTTGGCGATGCCTGGGTTGGGCTGCGCGATCGCAGATGGTCTATGAATCCGATTTTGGGCAGTTTTCCCAATTAAAGTTGCTGTTTGCTGGGCAGATAAATTGACAGTTGGCACTGCGGAAGTAGCTAAAGCTTGCGGTGTTATATTCGCCCCATTTCCAGGTAGCAGTTGTAGCCACTCTGCGACTGTCGCTGTCCGAAAACGAGACTCCACCGCCATACCGCGCATTACCGCTTGGTTGACAGCAGCACTCAAGTGTGGTTGCAGTTCGCGGGGTGAAGGCATTTGCTCGCGATCGCGCAATAATGCTGGCATGGGAACTTGTGCTGTCAAAAGTGCATACAAAGTTGCTGCTAAACCATAAACATCCGTGGCGGGTGTGCGCGATGCTTGGGTTAGATACTGCTCAATTGGAGAATAGCCCTCAGAAACCAGACCCGTATGAGTTTGTCTGACACCGCCATTAAATTCTCTGGCAATGCCAAAATCAATCAGTACTACTTCCTGCGTTCCAAGGCGTTGGATAATATTATCTGGTTTGACATCTCGGTGCAGCAAACCGTTGTTGTGTACTACCTGCAAGGCTGCCCCAATTTGCCGGATATAATGGATTGCTGTGGCTTCTGGCATTGGTATCCCTGGTAATACAAATGCGTCTGTCAAGGTTTCGCCAGGAATGTATTCCATCACCATGTAAGGCAGTCCAGCTTCTACAAAAAAGTCACTGACTCTGACTATATTTGGGTGGATACACGTAGCCAGTCGCCTAGCTTCATCTTGGAATTGGCGCTCGAACTTGGCAAAATCAGGATTTTGTCGCAGCCGTTCATTAATGGTTTTCATTACCACTTCCTGACCCAAGTAGTGATGGATAGCTTTAAACGTAATGCCAAAACCACCCCGTCCTATTTCTTGAATTAGGGTATATTTTCCATCCTGCAAAATTGTGCCTGCTAACATAAAGAGTCCTGAGTAAGCAGATTAGGTAGTGAGTCTTGAGGGATTTCCAAAAAATTTTCCCATATTTTTTATAGGGCAGGGTTCTTGCCTGTCTATCTTACAGGATGATTCTGATTCCTGTTAGCGATAGCGGGGCGATTAGCCGATTCTGACTTCTGAATTCTTCTTCAAAATTGATATTACGCTTCGATCGCAGGATTATAGTCATCTGCTTTATCAAAGCCTGCAATCCAGGCAGCTGCTTGATGGCAAGTTTGCATATATGGGGGAACGCGCAAGATATGAGTATGTCCTGTAGATGGACAGGTGACTTTCAAAACCATAAACGGCTCGTCATCTTCAAAAGGAATGCAGACAAGTTGACGTTCCCCACCTGCATCTCGATCGCGATCGCGCACTAATCCACCCACTTGATGCAAAAATGTTTCGTATCCCAGACGCTCAATCAACACCCGGCGCAACTCAACATTCTCTATATTGAGGATATCCTGCCCGGTTATGGACTGGGATTCAAAGGCGATGCAATCGCTCACCTGCACGCCTCGCCAGCGCCAGACGAAACCATGCCCCCCATGTACACTAGTAATCCCACTCCCAGCTAACTCAATCCAATGGGTGACGTGCAGACCTTTGGCAAGGGTAGTGAGGTTTACACAATCGCTGATATCCAGACTTTCACAGGTGAGATTTTCAGGTAAATTGTAAAGATTTGATGCACCACTTAAATCCAGATGACCCAAAACGTGCATACTATCCCAAGCGCGATGCTCAAGGATGAGTTTTCGAGCTAGTTCAGCCGATAAAGGCTCGTGGCTTTCCTTTAGGCGCTGCTTAACTGGTTTATTAGGCACACGTCCATTCGACATTATTTTGAGCATTAGTCCATCACTTCCACGTAAGCATCAGGGCGATATTCACGTTGTTTCCAGACACTATAAATCCCTTGAGGTAATTCAATCGCCCGATGTTCTTCATGTATTAAAGTGGCACTTGGTTCTTTAACCTCAAGAAAAAGGTCACTACCATGCACCCACAACTGAACAGTATTGGATTGTTGAATGCGATGGCTGTGTCCTGTGAGTTCACCATGAGCCAGAGTCGCACCTACACGCTTTTGAGCAGCGACAGGTAAGCCAGCAATACGTCTGATCAGAACGTCACCATGTCTGTAGAGAACACCAGCTTGGTTAGCTTGAAAGTTGTTGTCGTTAAACATTTTTACATGATAACAATATTGCAAAAATAAAGGTGGATATTATTAATGTTTACCGTAATTTTATCCCCTCAACACTTGCTATTTTAGCTGTTTTCGGGAATGAAACAGCCCTACCCGATAAAGAAGAGGGGAAAAGGTTAAAGGTTAAAGGGAAAAGGGAAAAGGGGTGAACAGTCTACCCACTTTCTTGCGAGGTTTTTACCTTTCCCCCTTCCCCTTCTTCATAAACTACCGTGTACACACAAATCTTTTAGAGTGACTGCGTAACGTCGGCTAAGTTAATTGTTGCGAGTCGATGCAACGTCGATGCAAGTCGATACAACGTCGATACAACTAAGATGGGAGTCGATGCAACTAAGATGCGAGTCAATGCAACTAAGATGCGAGTCAATGCAACTCAAGGTGCAGGTCAATGCAACTAAGGTGCGAGTCGATACAACTAAGATGCTCATGTAAAGACGCGATAAATCGCCGTCTCTACAGAGAATGTACTCGTCAAATTCCTTCATAGACTACTATTTCCGACTTGTTTGTACACCGTAGCTTCTTCATAAAGGGGAGACTATGTAGGGTGAGAGGGGATAAGTGTGAGTAATTGCTAGCTTTCTGAAGTTTCCTGAGAGAACTTCTTGTAGATAGTTCTGGTGGATTCTCCATCAGCAGCTACGGTGATTAGATAGTCCATTAAACCATCTGAAAAGGGAAGACGTAAGTGGAAAGTACCATCTGGCTTGATTTTGATGGGATGGCCACCAATGTTTACAGTTGTATTTGGTTGCGTTGCTCCGTGAATAATCAACTCAGCATCTGCTACAAACCAAAAATCTCCGTGGGAACGACTGAAGACATGAACATTAGCTGAACGGGCTATGAGTAACCACTGCTCGCCATCAGCGATATAGCCAATTTCAACCATGTAGTCGCGATCGCTCACGGGAATAGCCACAAAGCGATCGCTTGCTACCTCTTCACATTCATACTGCTGTACAAGCTGGGGACTTTCATAACTCAAGTCAACACCTGTAACATCGTAGAGCCGGACTACCAATTGAGAGCCGCCCTGTTGTTGCGCTGCTGACTTGTAATTGTCAGCGATGTACCAGGAGACATAAGCCCATTTGGGTGTGCGGGGTGTAAGCACAACACGGCTCTCTTCATCTGCATCTACCAAGTCAAAAGCTGTCTCGTCTAATATGGGTAAATCTTCAACAATGGGATCTGTACCGACAGGACTGAAGACACGCACATTTGCCGAACGGGCGATCAATAACCAGCGATTGCCATCAGCAATATAGCCAATTTCAGCTACGTAATCGCGATCGCTGACCGGAATCTCCACAAAGCGATCGTTTGCTGTCTCCTCACATTCATACTGCTGGACAAACTGGGGACTTTGATAACTCAGGTCAATACCTGTAACATCATAGAGCCGCACTACCAATTGAGAGCCGCCTTCTTCGCTTAACGCTACCTTGTGAGTTTCGGAAATCTTCCAAGAGACATCAGCCCACTCGCAAGTGCGGGGTGTAAGCACAATACTGCTCTCTTCATCTGCATCTACCAAGTCAATAGCTGTTTCGCTCACTAACGCCACATGATCATCAATTATGGGATCTATACCTACGGGACTGAAGACACGCACAATCGCTGAACGGGCGATAAATAACCAGCGTAGTTTACCGCCGTAGGCATCGCCATCAGCAATATAGCCAATTTCAGCTACGTAATCGCGATCGCTGACCGGAATCTCCACCAGGCGATCGTGTGCTGTTTCCTCACATTCATACTGCTGGACAAACTGGGGACTTTGATAACTCAGGTCAATACCTGTAACATCATAGAGCCGCACTACCAATTGAGAGCCGCCTTCTTGGCGTAGCACTGCCTTCTGAGTTTCGGAAATCTCCCAAGAGACATCAGCCGATTCCCAAGTGCGGGGTGTAAGCACAATATTGCTCTCTTGATCTGCATCAACCAAGCCAAAAGCTGTTTCGGCTGCGATTGGCACATTGTCAACAGTAGGTTCAGCTGCATCGGCTACTACATTTAATACCTCTTCTGGCAATTCTGGCAATTCGAGCGGTGAGGCTATTTGTGCCGCAGACGGTTCCACATCGGCTGCTAATTCGCCAGACTCTGCTAAGGGTAATTCATCTACTGAGGCTATATCTTCAGTTGAGGTAATACTCTCTAGCCAATCCAATTCTGCCTGAAGTTCATCATCTATCCGATCTTCACTAACTTCTGTGTCCCAATATTCAAAATCAGATGTTACTTCTGGTACATTTGGTAATTCCGGGAGTGAGGCTGTCACCTCAGATGAAGGCAGTTCCACATCAGATGCCTCTTCTGGAATATTAGCCAGGTGAGGATATGAAGTATTGACTACAGCCGCCGGAGCTTCTATATCCCATGTTACTTCGTCGGAATCATCAGGAGTTGTTTCAGTAAGATTACTTGGTTGACTCGTCTCTTCAATCATGTCTGTTTCTGTTCCTTTGTCGGCAAAGGTAGACCAGGTTGCCGCCCCTATTCCCGTTACTAAAGCAGCACCACCGCTTAAAGCTGCGGCTCCCAAGTTATTATTTTCTGATCCATTGGCTACGCTTGAAGTTGCGCCTTCAAAAGAGTTAGAGTTGCCATTAGTTGTTTGTTGTACTAAATTTGCATTCTCTGTTAGGTCAGATGGTGTTTGAGCATAGACGTTGAAAGGAGTGCTATCAGAAGTTTCCGGCGCTTGGAAGTGTGATAGTGGTTCCTCAAGCACCGCTTCGTTAACGGGGGCAGCCGTACTGGTATGGAGTACTGCCGTTTCTCCATCTTTTGTACTAGGTGGATGAGGATTTGATTCTGGTAAGTTATCTGTTTTCTCGGTGGGCGATGGGCGTTTTCCCAGGAACCACCATAATAATGAGCCACCTAGAGTAGTAATAAACAAAGGTAGCAGCAACCAAAATGGTGTTTCCCTGTTTACAATTGGACTATTTTGTGCAACAGGAGCCACAAAGGGCTGTTCGGTGAATACGGAAGTAGTTGCACTAGGGGAAGGTGTAGCAACAGGTGTCGTCTGGACAGAGGGCGAAGCCGTGGCAGTAGGTTGTGATATAGCAGTTGCGATCGCAGCCGCTTCGGCAGTTCTAGCTTGTTCTATAGCCTGCTGTCCTGGGGTTGCAAGGGTAAAGCCGAGAAAATCTACTGTGCTTAAGTTGGGATTTTTTTTGTAAACGTAAACTAAAGGTTGCGAAAAGGGATATTTAGCATCGTCTGGCAAGGTTTGATGTAATTGCAGAACTCGCACACCTGGCAATTTAGACACCTGATTAGCTAACACATAGCTGATGCCGTCTTTGCCCAGTTGTTTAATAATTTCTGCGGTATTATCTTCAGTTAGTTGGGTAGCAGTCGAGCCTGTAGCAAAGTCAGCAGCCTTGAAGGCTGGGTAATCACGAAAAGTATTCCGAGTATCGCTCGTTTGCGGGCGATCAATTAACCGAATCTTCCCTTGAGATCCCCCAAGTTCCGACCAATCTGTAATTTTTCCTCGGAAAATCCGGGCGAATTGCCTACTGGTCAAGCTTTGCTTGAAAGGATTATCTGCACCAACCACGATCGCAATCTTCTCACGGCGCAAGCGGATTTGCTCTAGTCCTTGGGCTTTTTCTGCTGGCGTTAAACCACGCCCGATTGCTGCTATGTCGATTTTGCCATCTAACAAATCCTTCAGTGCCGGATCAGTGCCATTAGCAGCAACTTCAATTTTTGTACCCGAAAACTGGTTTTCAAAATTTTCTTTCAGGCTTTGGTTGATTGCAGCCAAGCTACTTGAACCATCAATCCGCACTGTCGTCCCGCTCTGCACTGTTTGCGGCAGTGGAAAAGAGGGAGTCTCAGGCGCAGATTGTGCCAACATGGGTGCAGACACCACCAGAGCTGCTGCCATAGGGGTCGAAGCTAATGCCAGCCATAATACTAGACTGATTATTGAACTATCTTTTTTTTCTTGTTGCCACATATGCCCCCTATCAAGGTAAAGGAAACAGAAAGTCGGCCAGCCTTAATCGTTATTATGGATTATGCAGGAGACGCGCTAATTATACATCTCTGTTATCTTTCTTATCAGTCACTGTAAATTTTTGTGTCAATATATACTTCGTATTACTTTAACTTATCTTCAAATAACATTCATCGACTGTTTATTTTTTTACAGCATTTTCAAGTGGCATAAGTACCCTTGCTGCTTATATGGTAGAAAAGTGCGGTTACTTAGTGTGTAGTATAAAAAATCTGATTGTAAGGGATATTTTACGGAGCATTATTTCAAGATAATCTGTCTTTAAGTAGTTGGGTTAACAGTCAAACGGCTTGACAAAATCATGTTGCTCCTTTTTTTACTTTTTTCAACTCGTCGAACTCATGTTAAGTTATTTTTTTTTAACTATTGAAATAAAACATAGATTTTGGTATCGTCTGTAGAAAGCAATTGTATTAATAGCAACAAATAAAGAAATATGTGTTAGTTAAAGGAGAATTTACTTCTTTTTTTACTAGATCAGGCAAGACATTTTTTGTTTTTCTTCATTCATGATAGTTAGCTAAGGAAAAAAAATGAATCAAGTTTTATCTTTGTCGCAAAAAGCAAGCGCTTTCAAAAAGCTATTAGCTCCAGGTACTCAAAAGCCTGTCTATCTCCTCATGTTCGTTACAAACCGTTGTAATGCTAGCTGTGAGCACTGTTTTTACTGGAAAGAACTCAATACTAAGATAAAAGAAGAACTGACGCTTGATGAGTTTCAACGGCTTGCTAGCTCTTTAGGGCAAATGCTTCAAATAACTCTTACTGGCGGGAGTCCTGAATTGCGTAACGATTTGCCCGCAATTACAAAAATTTTCCACGAGGAATGTAAGCCATCAAATATAACTTTTTGCATGTTGGGATATAGCACTGAGAGGATTTTGTCTCAGGTTGAAGAGATGCTACGCACATGTCCAGGTCAAAGATTTACAGTTGCGATTTCACTTGATGGCATAGGTGAAGACCACGATCAGCTTCGTAAGTTACCTGGATGCTTTGATAAAGCTGTAGCTACTATTAAAAAATTGGGGCTTTTAAAAACGCATTTTCCAAATTTACGTATTGCTGTTGGAACAACAGTTCACGGACTCAATTATAAGACGGTTGAAGACACCGCACGCTGGGTTAGAGAAAATTTACCAATCGATCTTTTAAAACCTATTTTAGTTCGAGGCAATCCACTCAACCGAGACACCTTAGACAAAGTATGTCAAACAACATACTTAAATGTGATTGACCAAGATAGGGTTTGGGTTAATGGACAAAGAACGACACGCTTTTCACCGATGGATTATGTAGTAAATAGTAAAGAGTATATTCAGCGTGACATTATTGGTGAGATTAGTGAGACAAATAATTCTCCAGTAGTGTGTAGCGGAGGAAGAGAAACAGCTGTCATATATCCGACTGGTGATGTTGCTGGATGTGAACTCCGAAGTGATGTCTTAGGCAATCTAAGAGATGTTGGAATGGATTTTTCTAAAATATGGTTTAATGACCAAGCGAATGATTTTCGTAATACGTCAGGTAAAGTTCCAGAGTGTGAAGGGTGCTATCATCATTGCTTCATTAGCCCTACTATTTTTAGAACTCCAAAACTTTGGCCAAAACTTGTACAAACAGCTTGGTCAATATATCAAAATAGTGGAAAGCTAGAAATAGATTAGAAACCAGGGCAAACACACGTCAAGTATAAAAATCCTTTAATAGCAAAGGTTTAGGCGTTAAATAACTTGGGCTAGTTTTTAAACTGTTTCTTTAAGTAGGAAGGGGTTAGAAGATTATATGTGTTTGCCAGGGCTATTTCATTCTAGGCATAAACCGCCCAGAGCTAAAGTCCGTTAAAACGGACTATAACCTTTTTTCAGTCGTCTTTAGATGACTTTCGCTATTAGACTCAGAATTCATTCTGAGGCGGGCTAGATAAGAATGAAATAGCCCTGTGTGTTTGCCCTAAATTATAAATAGTATAAATCATCTATTTGAGTGTGCATTAACAAGCTTTGGGCTTAAACAAGCCCACGTCTGTTATCCAAGATTGTGATGATAAAAATAGAAGATTATGAATAAAACTGTAGAAGAACTTCCAAAGACTAGCGATTTGAAAGAAGATATATCTAACGTCAGAGTTGTTGTGCCTGCGTACCATGCTGAAAATACACTTCAAGTTTGTATTGAAGCAATTTTTAATTCTAGAGATGTAGAGAATCTGAAAGTCGTTGTAGTAGATAACGGTGGTAATGAAAAGTATGGCTCTTCACTAGTGGAAGCGTATCCTGCCACATACCTTTTATGCCAGGAGCAAGCCAGCGCTGCTTATGCGAGAAATTGCGGAACAGCCGATTTTAAGAATGGTGTGCTTGTTTTTATTGATGCTGATGTTGAAATTGAGAAAGATACAATTGCAAATTTAATACATCCTATTCTAAAAGGTGAAGCAGATGCAACTTTGGGAAATTATACCTCTAACAATATTGAAGACCTTAACTTTTTTCAGCAGTATAAGCAACTTTACATATCAAAAGTTTATGCAAGAAGTGATGGGTTGATTAAAAATGATTTTTGGACTGCTATATGTGCAATTCGTGCTGATGTATTTCATAACATAGGCAAATTTGACTCGTCATACAAAGGTTCTGGTGGCGAGGACACAGAGTTTGGTATACGTCTATCTCAGCAAAACTGGCGAATCTTATCAGTACCCACTGCTAAAGGTAAGCACCTTCGTTATTTTGATATATTAAAGTTAATCAAAAATGACTTTAGTAAAGGCATTTGTACTATGCTTCTCTATCTGAAAAAAGGTCGTTCTTTCAGTAACCATCGCCATGCAAAAGGTGGCGATATTCTGGCAGTTTTTTTAGCAGTAAATGTTGGAATAATTTTCTTAGCAATGATTTTTCTGAATGCAGGTAAATATCAGATAATTAGCTTGTTATGGTTCGTTATTTTATTAAGCTATTTTATGGCAAGATATGAATTACTCTCAGTTTTCTTTAGAAGGAATCTAGGCTTTATAGTCAAGGCTATTCCTCTGATGTACATACTTGATATAGTACGTTCATTGAGTGTAGTAATGGCAATTGGTATATTCTTATTATCTAGAGACGACAAGTAATAAATCCGGTAAGGCAACTCTAAAGTTCACATCTAATGACATCAAGCTTTTAAAAGTACTGATAGATCAACTCATGGTTACAGAAAATTTTGAAGAATTAACTATACTCAATACAAGATTTCATAAATTAACAGTTTGCCAATTAATAGATTACATAGTAATATCTGCGAATGTTGAAAAAAAGACAATAGTGAGCAATGTAAATGTTTATGCAATGAATCTTGCTTATGAACTCCCTTGGTTTCAGGATTTTTTAAATAGTTCAGATTTAGTATTTTGTGATGGTTTTAGTACATTATTTGGAGCTAAACTGCTTGGATATTCTGTTCAATCTGTACACCGAATGACCTGTCCAGATTACATAGAAAACCTTGTATTAGCTTGTGAAAAACAAGAAGTTTCTTTATTTTTACTAGCAGGTAAACCGGGTGTAGTAGATAAGGCAATTACCAAGTTAACATCGATAGCACCGAAAATTAGGATACAAGGACATCATGGCTATTTTGAGAAATCTGGTGCAGAAAATGATCTGATTATCCAAAAGATTAATGAATTTAAGCCGGGAATTCTCTACGTAGGCTTGGGTATGCCACTACAGGAAAAGTGGATTTTGGACAACATAAATCGAATAGAAGCTCGTGTATTTTTCCCTTTAGGTGCGTGTCTTGATTTTTACACTGGTTCTGTAACTCGAGCTCCACGTTTGTTGACCAATATTGGATTGGAAGGATTAACCCGGGTGGTGATGGAACCACAGCGCTTATGGAAACGTTTTCTTATTGGCTATCCATTATTTCTTTATCGTGTTCTTAGACAACGGATTGGTGGTGGAGTAACAACCAAACTGTAGCTAAAATTAGATAGATATTAATACGGTTCAGTTAAAAGGCTAGTCCTAATTACTTTCAGGCGTCACCTCAGTACTAGGCGTCGGTGTAGGTTCAGGTGTAGAGGTTTCTGTGGGAGTAGGTGTGGGAGTAGGGGTAGGAGTTGGTGTTGGCGTGGGCGTTGGCGTTGGTGATGGGGGTGGGGTGGGAGTTTCAGCTGTGATGCTGAGTTGATAATCTACTGGTTTCGTTGCTGTGGAAACCACAACAAACTCGTAAAAACCGTTTTCTGGTAATTTAGTTGACAAAGTGCGATCGCTAGAATCTTCTAAAAATTTAATTTTGCCAGAAGGTGAATAAACTGATAACAAAACTTGGGAATTTCCTTGTAGCTTCAATTCCAGAGATTGTGCTTTGGCAAGTTCAGCAATGAATACTTTACCATCACCAGGTTGAAGAGTACCACTGACTGTTTTACCGAGCGCACCTTGATCAAAAGCAAGTTTCTGGAAAGCGCTACCCGCAAGAATGGCACTAAGTTTATCGTTAACAAATCCGTACCAAACTTGTCCTATGGGCTGACCTCGGAAATTTTTACCGCGCTGTTCAGGGAATACACTGAAGAAAACAGCATCTCCCAAATCATCCAAAGAACGACTACCAACATTGATTTTGTTGACTTCCACTTTCTGGCGATCGCGTTCAGCAGTTGTATAAGTTCCCAGTTGTCGGCGTGTACTTGAACTCAGTAGCACCAGCTTTTCCAACAATTCGGAAGCTGTTTTATCCCATTCTGACCGCAAACCCTCATCTTCGGGGCGATCGCTGAGAGTGCGTCCCCGTAAACTGGGATTTCTGTCCCAAAAGACTTGATTTACCAAGTTTACGTAGAAATTTTCATTAATACCCAACTGTTGACGGCGATCGCTTAATCTTTCTTTACGCTGCCGTTCTTCTGGTGAATATTCCGCTAAAGGATCGGTTGGTTGTTCACTGGTTGCGGTGGGGCTAGCTGTGGGAGTAGGTTGAACTTCTCCGACATCTCGGCTGCTATTTACTCCCCAGAAAATTAATCCAGCAGCACCAGCTACTACCAGCGTCACTAGGAAGGTTGTTGTTGGTGTCCACCAGCTTGTGGGCTGAGGCGATGGAGAAAATGTAGCTTTAGCTTCCTGCAGGGTGGGAGATGGAGGAGGTGGAGAGACGGCGACGGTGGCAGATGTGGGTTGTGGTGGGGTGGGATATTGAGTTGGGGGATAGTTAACTGGGGGCGGGTTGAGGGCTTGTAATACTTGACGGGCTGATTGATAGCGATCGCTTGGCCTGGTAGATAACATTTTATCTAATACCTGTCCCAAAAGGTGACTCAGGGTAACTTCTCGTCGCCACTGCCAACTGAGAGTATAGGTATCAATTAGTTCTTGCGGTTGTTTTCCTGTTAGTAAAACCAACATTGTTGCGGCCATTGCATACAAGTCGCTGTGGGGAGATACTAACCCAGTTTGCATCTGTTCGGCGGGAGCAAATCCTACTTTACCCAATAGGGTTGGTGATGGAGAAGATGCAACTACGCCGGGTTGGTAATATTGGGAAGCAACGGTTGCTACTACTTGTTTGACACCGCCAAAATCAATTAACACTGGCAGTTTGTCAACAGTGCGAAGCATTAAGTTATCTGGAGAAATATCTCGATGAATTACTCCTAGCGAGTGGATATATTCCAACACTGGCAAAAGTTGCTGCAACAATTGGCGTACTTCCGCCTCTGTAAAGCGCAAACTCTGTTGTATCCGGGCATTTAACAACGAATTGTAAGTTTCCCCTTCCACATAATCTTGCACCAAAAACAGATATTCTTTGCCCCCTAAGTTCATGCGAAGCAGTTCCCGGAAGCGGGGAATTTGGGGATGTTGGAGTTTATAAAGAACACTCGCTTCTCTCTCAAACAGTTCTTCAGCTTTTTGGATAACGTAAGCGGTTTGAACTTGGGGAGAAAATTCTTTTAAAACACAAAGTTCGCGGAAACGGTTGACATCTTCAGCTAAATAAGTACGTCCAAAGCCACCTTGACCAATTTGACGTACAATCACATAGCGATCGCCTAAAGTTAGTCCCGGTTGGATACTATTATTCACGGGTGTATCCAATAAGTTTTCACCACATTGGAGACAAAAGCGACTACCTGGAGAATTTTCATGTCCTTTAGAACAATATAATTTTGTCATTTGTCATTTGTCATTAGTGATTCTTCTCCAGTCCCCTTATTTGCCAGATTGGACTTTACTGACTTGATCAGCGGCGATCGCATACCAAATTTGACCAAAAGTCTGTTGATTCAGTTTCCCACGCTGTTGATCAGGAAACAACTGATCAAATTTTTCATTTGTATCTTTGGTCAGCTGATCAATTGTATACTTGCCAAACTGCCGCGATCGTGCTTGTCGTCTCCATGTTTCGTAATCTTTTTGACTATAGTTCCCCAGTTTCCGACGATCTGCTGTACTGAGGTTAGCCTGTTCTATTTTATTCAATAAATCATCAGCGATACCAGACCATTCATCTCGTAAACCAGCGTCTTCAGGTTTAGATGTCAGGCTACGTTTTTTTAATTCCGGTTTTTTTGTATAAAATGCATTATCTACTAATCGGGTAAAAAATCCTTCAGTAATTTCTAGCTGTTGGCGACGACTGATAATTTCTTGGAGTTCACGATTTTTCCCTTTGTCGCTGACTGGTTTTCCGCTTGGATTGGGAAACTGGGGAATTTGCGGTAATGAAATTGATGGGATGGTAATGGAAGTTACACTCCGAATAACTGCATTTACTACCGCCAAAGTACCTGCGCCAGTTAATACAATTAAAGCTGTCCCCCCTAAACTCATTACAAAAGGGCGAATCCAAACGGGAAAAGATATCGGTTTAGCAATCGCTTGTGTTTTGCTCTGGAATCTACTCACAATAGCACTGGCGCGTTGTCTTCCCGGAGCAACTATCATTGTCTTGATTTTGCTGGTAATATAATTACCTGGTGATTTTGTAACAGTTGTCGATGGTAAATCTTTGAGGATTTGATCGGCTCGTTGATAGCGATCGCTTGGTTTATAAGACAGCATCTTTTTTAACACAGCTTCCAATTGGGGACTAACTCTAATTTCCTTTCCCCATCCCCAAATTCCCTGATAGCTGTCGTATAATTTTTGCGGTTCTTTACCTGTGAGTAACACCAATACTGTCACCGCTAAAGAATATAAATCACTGCTCAAAAATACTTTACCCTGCCGTAATTGTTCCTCTGGGGCGTAGCCCTTTTTACCCAGCAAAGTGTTATTTTCAGCCAACTTAGTGCGCCAAAAACCTTGAGAAGCCGGCAACTGCTTAACACCACCAAAATCAATCAGCACTGCCAGATTATCAGAACGCCGCCATATTAAATTATCAGGAGTGATATCGCGGTGAACTACATCTCGTGAGTGGATGTAGGATAATACGGGTAAAATCTGTTGCAGTAGGGTGATTACTTCCTCTTCACTGAAAGCTTTTCCTTCACTTTGACGCTGTTCTAATAACTGGTAGTAATTGTCACCATCCACATAATCTTGCACTAGAAAGAAAAAATCTTTATTACTGATCTTTACTTGCAGCGAGGCATGAAAACGCGGAATTTGCGGATGCTGGAGTTTTTTCAGAACATTCGCTTCTCGCTCAAATAACTCTTTAGCTTTTTGTAAATCCTGCTGTTCTTGTACTTGGGGTGCAAATTCCTTCAGCACACAGGTTTGATCGGATTTTTTTCTATCTTCCGCTAAATAGGTGCGTCCAAAGCCACCTTGCCCTAGTTGACGGATAATTTGATAGCGATTATCTACAATCTGCCCCACAGCAAGAAGTAATGGTTCACCGCAATGGGTACAAAAGCGGTTACTATCATTATTTGTGTGTTGTTTACTGCAATAGACCTGCATGGTGCTGAAGGATAAATTAAGGTTTTATTGAATGACTACAACGCGCATACCCTCATTTTCGGATATCTTACGAAATGTTAGGAGCATTTGATGCTGTTAGCGGTAGCGGTGCGTTTATTTTTACTCAGCACTCAGCACTCAGCACTCATGACTCAGCACTCATGACTCAGCACTGTTTAACGGTGTTGATTCTACTTTACGATAAACAACAAGCGTCATGAACTGCAAATCACAACAGCAGCGAGCAATTAAAGCATTTGAAGGTTTTTTGTCTACGCCCCTAGAAACGCTACTGCAACGGCATCTCAACACTCAAACTTCGGCAGTTTTGAGTTTATTTCACGATGTGGCGGCGAATGTACCTGCCTACAAGGCTTTTTTAGCAGAAAGGGAGATTAATCCCGCGACTATTCAAACCTTGGAGGAGTTTCAAAAATTACCAGCGATGTCTACGACGGGCTACGCCTACGCTAAAGAAAATTATATACTGCGTTATCCTCTGGCTGACTTGTGTCGTAACGGACAGCTAGAAGCGTGCGATATGATAGCTGCTTCTTCAGGTTCCAGTGGTAAACCGACATTTTGTCCTCGTTTTTTTACAGATGAACTAGAAATTGCCACACGTTTTGAACAGATTTTTCACGATAGTTTTTATGCAAGTACCAGACGTACCCTAGCAGTTATTTGTTTCACTTTGGGCACTTGGGTAGGTGGAATATTCACCACTAATTGCTGTCGTTATCTTGCCAGCAAAGGTTATCCCATCACTGTAATTACTCCTGGTAACAACAAAGAAGAAATCTTGCGAGTTGTCCAGGAATTAGGTTCAGAATTTGAGCAAGTGGTGCTTTTGGGATATCCGCCATTTTTAAAAGATGTGATTGATACTGGTATCGCCCGTGGTGTGGAGTGGCAGCAATATCAGATTAAGTTAGTTATGGCGGGAGAAGTATTTAGTGAAGAATGGCGAAGTTTAGTTGGCGAAAGGATTGGTTCGCAAAATCTTTGCTATGATTTTGCATCACTTTACGGCACTGCGGATGCAGGAGTTTTGGGTAATGAAACGCCGTTAAGTATTTGCATTCGCCGTTTTTTGGCAGAAAATCCTGATGCAGCTAGAGCTTTATTTGGGGAATCACGTTTGCCCACGCTAGTACAGTATGATCCTTGCAGTCGCTTCTTTGAAGTTCAAGATGGCGGATTGTTGTTTTCTGGAGATAATGGCATTCCCTTAGTGCGTTATGACATCTTGGATACTGGCGGGATAATTAGTTATGATGCCGTGCTGCAATTTCTAGCAGAATGGGGATTTAATCCGCTCGAAAATCTCCGTTCTGACACTCAGCACTCACTCAGAGGTATTCATCAGCTACCTTTCGTTTATGTCTTCGGTCGTTCTAACTTTACAGTTTCCTACTTTGGTGCGAATATCTATCCAGAAAATGTGACGGTGGGATTAGAGCAACCAGTAATTCAAGAATGGGTGACGGGTAAATTCGTGTTGCAGGTACTAGAAGATGCTGATAAAAATCGATTTTTATCTGTGGTTGTAGAATTAGCACCAGGAGTAGAGAGTAGTGAAGTTCAAAAAGAAGCGATCGCATCTT
Source organism: Nostoc sp. (assembly GCF_041747015.1). Lineage (GTDB taxonomy): Bacteria > Cyanobacteriota > Cyanobacteriia > Cyanobacteriales > Nostocaceae > Nostoc. The sequence goes on along the minus strand of NZ_JBGTFY010000420.1, from coordinate 29,048 downwards.
CCATTCTTTCACAACTGCTACGCTTAAATAGTGAATTTGCTAACTACGTTCCCCCAGAATATCAAACACCACAAGTTACATTAGCCCCAATGGGTGATCCTGAATATTTCCCCATTGGGGTGAAACATCGTTATACACGTAAAACGATAATTCTGACTCCTGTTAGCGATAGCGGGGCGATTAGCCCATTCTGACTCCTGAATTCTTCTTTATTGACTTGCATTGATGCCAATTACTCCGATGATTATTAAGGCGATCGATATTAGTTTAATGAATGTGGCAGATTCACGAAACCAGATAATCCCAATGATCGCAATTAGGATAGTTCCTAATCCGGCCCAGACAGAATAAGCCACACTCACTTCAAGCCTTTTAAGAGCAAGGGTCAAAAAAGTAAAACAAAGTCCATAAAAAACAAAGATTAATACCGAAGGGACTATTTTAGTAAATCCTTGCGATAATTTCATGCAAGTTGTGCCTGAAACTTCAAAAAGAATTGCTGCAATCAGGTAAATCCAACTTATTGACATATCTGTTTTCAGCAGTTTGTTAGGAGTCTTTTATTATCTCTGTGAAAACAAAAAAATACAATAGATAATATAGCAGGAGTCAGAATTCAGAATTCAGAATCCAGAAGTAAAACACGCTTTATACTTGGCTTTGAGACTTAGCTTGTGTACTTCACTTTCCTTGAAATCTACTGTATTTTGTTCATAGTTAACTATAAATCAATAAAGATCAGTTAAGCATTTCTTCCTGCTCTCTCTGCGTCCTTCTCTTCTCTACTAGAGGCTGCGCCAAGGCGTTCTTCTCTGCGAGACACTGTGTGTTGGCGGAAGCTTCTCGTATAGATGGCGGTTTGTAAAAAAAATGACTTTGACAAAGAGTGCTAGCCTTAACCAAACCGTATTGACCTATAAATAGGGTTGTTATATTTCAAGTCTGCTTTTGTCGAATTTACCGAACCTGCTTTTGATAATAATTAATAATTACTCTGCTATTTACTCAACAGTAAATTACTTTTGCGTAGAGCTATTAATCCAACAAAAGCCAATCCTAACAAAGCTGAAGGTTCTGGGACAGAGGTATTTTGTGCTGTCAAACTAGTTTCGTAAGAAATAGTCAGATTCCCATTTTGGGGAAGTGAGTAGCTAGCTTCAATAGGCTGCTCTAGTCCTTCTATGCCAATAGGTATAGAAAATGTGCCATCAGGATTTTTCGCTACTATTTGACCAAGATATTCTACCGTCAGATTATCAGTAATCTGTTGTCCTTGAGATAATACCTGAACTAGTAAGCTTTCACCTGGAGTAAGAGCTAAAGGATTTTGTAGAGGTAGAATTTCTAATGGCAAATTGAATGGTTTGGTTAAAGCATCAGACCAATCATAAAAAGCCTTGGTGTATTTAAGGTTATGACTGACATTATCATACTTAGAAATTTCCTGTTCTGTGATGCGGAGATATTCATCATTCGATAATCTGGCAAAATAGCCATTATCAAAAAAACCTTCGATAGCTGCTACATTTTTGCTAGCAGTCAGCGATAAACCATCTTGTTTTTGATTGAGATTAAAAGGAAGAATTTGTTTATTAATGTCATAAACTATTGCTGATTGAAATCTCGACAGTTCATAAGTTTCAGGGCCATCTTCTGGATGTCCAAACAAAATATTATATTCACCATTTTCGTAGTCGAACCAGACAACGTGTGCTGATACTGGTTGTATAAAGCATGGTAAAATAGCTGCTGCTATCAGCAGTGATTTAATTTTTGGTAAAAGCATGGAAACTCCCTAATTAGTTTTTGGAATTTATTACTAACGTTTTTATAAAAGCACACTTCTTGATACCAAACAATCCCCCTGACAGGGATACATTTTTCCTATTTAGATGTTTTCAATATTTATTAAATAGAGAATAAAGTAAAATTCAGAAGTCAAACTAAATAAACACAAATGAAGTATAAGAATCACTTAATAGCAAGGGTTTAGGTATTTGATTATTTAGGTGATTTTTTCATCAATGTTCTTATCCAGTAAGCATTTCAGAAATTACGTGCGTCTGCCCTAGACTGCTACCTAAAGCTGAAGAAGACAAGAACAATGTTGTCAAAGTTAATCTAGGATTATCTGGCTAATTTCTCCTTTATATTTGCTAGTTATCTATTAAAAAATAAAAAGCGCTCTCCAAAAGGGGAGCGCTTTTTAGTGTGAATTACTCAGCCTATACAGATTTATTAGGAAAGTGCAAAATTTTAAATGTCTGTAAGACATTCGTCCTAACGCAACGGTAGTTATGAATCGCAAAAGCCGCCGCTCATCTTGCCTCCCCTACAAAACTTGCTTTTTATTAAATCCACATTTCTAAATTAAGCGTTAAGCGCTTCTTCTTGATGGGTTTCGATTACACAATCAGAAGTGGGCTTGGCAACGCACGTGAGAACCCATCCAGCGTCCATTTGATCGTTGTCTAAGAAATTTTGATCCGATTGGTCAACTGTACCTGAAATCAGCTTCCCTGTGCAGGTAGAGCAAGAACCAGCGTTACAGGAATAGGGCAAGTCTAGATCATATTCTTCGTTACCGATCTCTAAGATGAACTCATCATCAGGAACTTCAATTATTTTTTCTCCATCTGGGGTACGTAATGTAACTTTGTAAGTTGCCATGTAAAAACTCCTAGCTAAATATAAACTCCATTTTCGATACTACGGGTTTATGTGCTACTAGTCTATATTTTAGGTGTGCATTTTCTCTCTGCAACTCTACGACTCTGTGTGAGCTTTTCATATCTAGATATCATATTCGCTTAATTACTATGTAAATCCTAGCCATTTTTCTAGGATAAATTCTCCCCATTTTTCCGATGTCTACTGTGTGCACAAAAGGGCACGATATGAACATCTAAGAACGTTTACGTAAAAATCTTATGTCTTCATTATTGGCTTTGTCTAATAGTTTGGCTGACACCGTAGAGCAAGCTGGAAAGGCTGTGGTTGCGGTGAATGGCGGTACACGTCTTTCCCCAAGTGGTAGGTATGAATACATCGGGGCGGCGTGGTACTGCTCTGACTATCCCTACAACTACAGTCGATCGCATTGGCAAAACTGTCAACGTACAAGTTATACGTGGTGGAGTGTTAATTGAGTTAGCGATCGCACTTGGCGAACGACCGACTTCGTAATTTTAAGCTTTGAACACGGCACTCCGACCTTTGAACACGGAACTCCGAGCTTTGAACACGGAACTCCGAGTTCAGAACTCAAAACTGTCAGAATTTGCTTTCCAAAGTTAGGTTGACTGATATCTTGCAGCATTTTCAATTATCTCAACCCGGCTAAAAACTATTGTCAGCCTACCAATTCTACTTTGACACGCTCAAAAATTATAAAATATGGCAAACACAGTGCGAGTCGATGTCGCTCGTAATGAGTCAGGACGACCTAAATGGATTATTCCAAGGGATTTCTGCAAGCAAGTGTCCAATGCTTGTCCTCATCTCCAAGGGGCGAAATAAGTAATTATTTCGTTTCACAGCTATGGAGAAAAGCCCAACCGCTCTGGTATCCACAAACCGGAAAGGGGGCAAGAGGAAGATTGGAAGGGTAAATGTAAATGAACTCTCGCTGAGGCTTCGTTAATACTAGGCTGCCCGGAAGTGGCTAAATACGGCAGTGTCGGGAATAAAGTGATGGTCACTTTTGCCCTCACTAAGGCATTGAACCTGTGTTTTTCAATGCAAAGGACACCAAATAGCCCCCTCTCGAAGAGCGGGGAGGGGGTTGGGGGTGGGGTTCTTGTACCTCACTCAATCGAGAACCGCTATATCCTTCCACCAACAGAAAACTACCTCGAAGGTATTGGAAGTCTAATTATAAAAGTTGTACCATCTTCCGGTGATGATATAAAATCCAGACTTCCGCCATGCTTTTCTATGACAATTTGGTAACTTATTGATAGACCTAATCCTGTACCTTTACCAACTGGCTTAGTCGTAAAAAATGGGTCAAAAATTTTGCTTTTAATATCATTATTTATTCCAACCCCATTGTCAGTAATCCGAATAACTACTTGTTGGCTAGAATCTACAACCGTACTAATCCAAATTGTCGGTTTATCTTTGAGCTTTTGATCATTTGTTATTTTTACACTGGTATTTTGTTCTGATAAAGCATCAATAGCATTAGTCAATAAATGTAGAAAAACTTGATTCATTTGACTGGCATCACAGATGATTTGAGGTAATTTGCCGTATTCTTTGATAACTTGAATATCCTGGATTTTTTGCTGTAAAATCATCAAAGTATTTTCAATACCTTCATGAATATCAACCTCTTTAATGCTTGATTCATCTAAGCGTGAGAAGTTACGTAATGATTTAACTATATCACGAATACGTTCTGCTCCTGTTTCCATAGAAATGAGCAAATTTGGTATGTCAGATTTGATAAAATCTAGATCATCTTCATTTGTTTTATCAATAACTTTTTTGGATGAATTGGGGTACTCTTCTTGATAAAATTCTATTATTTCTAATAAAGATTTGGTGTATTCTGATACATGGGTTAAATTGCCATAAATAAAGTTAATCGGGTTATTAATTTCATGAGCTACACCCGCCACTAATTGACCCAATGAAGACATTTTTTCATTGTGAATTAATTGAGCTTGTGTGCGTTGTAATTCTCCTAAAATGGCTTGCAATTGGTGATTTTTATCCTCTAATTCTTGAGTGCGTTCTTTCACTCGTATTTCTAATGTTGAATATAAACGAGTATTTTCTATAGAAATAGCAGCTTGCGCTGATAAAATTTGCAAAAGTTCTAGTCTATCTTTAGTAAAAGCATGAGTAGTTAGATTATTTTCTAAGTATAAAATTCCGGTTAGCTTTCCCTGATGGATAATCGGTGATGCAAGAATGGATTTTGGTTGATGAGTGACAATATAAGGATCTTTGTTAAAATTTTCCGCATAAGTTACATCATCTAATACTAAGGGTGTTTGAGTTCTTTCTACGTAATTAATTACAGATGTTGGTAATACCTGATTTTCAGTAATGGAAAGAGACTGCAAAGTTGTGATGTTTCCTTCCTCAATTAGTGAGCCTTCAATAACTAATTTTTCATCTTTTTTAGCAAGGAAAAATACTTTCTGGGCGCCTGCATTTTCTTTGACTAAACACATAAGTTTTTCTAGCAAAGTTTCGAGAACAATTTCGCTACTTAGTGCTTGAGAGGCTTTAACTACTGTTGAAATATCAAGAGATAGAGATTTTGGAGAAGTTGTGAGTTTATTAGAAAGACTGATCTGTAATGATGTTGGTTGTACTACGTAATTAAATATATGAGGATTGCGCTTTTCTAAGTCTTTTGTTTTGGCGATCGCTCCCCAACGAATATAGCTATAATGACTTTCACTCAAATAGCTAAAAGCTATTTTTTCTTTACCCAATCCTAAATAAAACAAACCAGCAATTTCGTTAGCAATGGCACATTCTTGAATATAACCCTGCTCTTGAGCAAGACTAATCGCACGGTCATAATAGTCCATAGCCTGGTATGTTTTGCCTTGAATTCGATATATTTCTGCCTCTACTAAATAAAATTTATGTAAATAATTCATCGGGGCTAATTCTGCCCACTTTTGCATTTTATCTTGATTTCCTTGTACTTGAGAAAGTATGTTTTTTTGTTCTAGCTCGGTTTTATAACTATAGATTGCTAACTGTGTTAACGAATTATAAAAATAGAAGATAGGCACAACGACTTGCGCCATTGCACTATCTAAATAATTTGCTGCTATATTTGCGTGAAAACTAGCCTGATTGTACTTGCCAAATATGTAACTAAGAATAAGTTTATATAAATGATAAAAGTAGATTGCTAATGCATCATTAGTAGCTTGATACTGTGCAAGGGATTCCTCTTCATTGTAAGTCTCACTTAATAAATCACCAGCATCTTGAGAATGATCCATCAAGTTTAAAACAACTTCATAGAGCATATATTGATGACTTAAAGGTTGTTCTTGCTTAATTTGGCGAATTGCACAAATATCATTTTCTATTTTGTTTTTTAGGCTAGTTAATTCCTCTCCTTGCCAAAACAAAGAACGACATTCAAATTGGTACGACCATGCTGTATATTCTAAATCACCACTTTCTAAACTATACTGAGATCCCAATCTAGAAAAATGTAATGTATCTCTAAGATGAGTTTTCCAGTGAAAAATAAAATTACTAGCATAAAATAATGCTTTACCGTTGATAACTTTATTGAGGTTGGCTGCTAAATCAAGTGATATTCTGCCAAATTCATAGCCCAATTCGCTATCATTAAGTACACCACATAGAATAAGTCCATAAGCTGCATAAGCAATCGCCGAAGAAGAACAATTTCCATGAAGTAAAGATAATTTTAACCGCAATAAGTTGATTAGTAACATTAGCTTGGGAGAGACTGAATAAGCCGCAGTGGAAATTGCATCTAAAATTTCCATAGCAGCTAAAGAATTTATATCAGTCATTTCAGATAACTCTAATAAACTGGAAATATTATTTCTAGGAATTAAGGAATTTGTTTCTGCTAATACCTGATTAACAAAATCGTCAGTTGGTTCTTCAGGAAAGTTTATTTCTAGTTGATTGAGTAGCTGCAATCCAATTTGCAAAGCTTTTTGTAGCTGCTTTTTGGCTATAGCTGTAAGAATTTGTAAATTATAAACTTTGATTTTTTCTGTTAGTTTATTAGCATTATTAATTACAATATTTGCTAAATACTGCATCTGTTCAAAGTTGCCACATAGGTATGCAGCTTCTGCTGCTTCTTCATATAAATTCAACGTAATTTCATAGTTAGTTAACCATGATGTCGTTTCTAAAAGTTTGATTCCTGTTGTCAGATAACTGAGAGCAGGTTCGTAAGCTGCGGACTTTTTCGCTTTCCGTCCAGCGATTAAATTTAATTCCGATACTTTAACTTTTTCTGATGTTTCTACAAGGATATCAATACTTTTATTGAATTGATTAACAATATCAAAAACCTTATTTTCTATTTCTGTATCTATGGTATTTTTGAGTAATAATCTACCTATCTTAATATGAGTAGCTTCCTTTTGGTTATTTGGAATCAATGAATATGCTGCTTGCTGCACTCTATCATGTATAAATTTATAACTAATATCCTTGCTATCAAATGAGCTAGTTTCTTCAGATGTAAATAATAGGTGTATAGGATATACTTCATTTAATGGCAAAATAAGTTCAGCTTGCAGTGCTGCATCAATTTGATTTGCTGTATCCCAGGCAGATTTTTCATTCACCACCGATAGTACATCTAGGGTAAATTTCTCTCCAATGCAAGCTGCTAACTGTAATATTTTTTGGGTATTTTCTGGTAATATTTCAATGCGATCGCATACTAACTCAACTACACTTTTATCAGAAATACCAACAGTTATAATTTTTTGAACATCCCAAGACCACACTTGTTTACTGAAATCAAATACAAGCAATAATTCTTGATGCAAAACTTTTAATAACTGAGTTATAAAGAAAGGATTGCCAGCAGTTTTTTGAAAAATCAGTTTAGCTAATGGATAGCATCGAGTCGCATGATCATTTAGTGTGTCTCTAACAAAATGGACTACATTATCTAACTCTAATGGTTGCAGCACAATATTATTTATCACCGTGCCAGATTTCTTGATTTCTTCAATAGTGCTGATCAGAGGATGGGTTTTGCTGACCTCATTATCACGATATGCTCCAATCAGTAATAAGTATTTAATCTCAACATCACCAATTAACAACTCCATCAATTTTAAAGTTGCTGAATCTGCCCATTGCAAATCGTCTAAAAATATAACTAATGGCTGTTCACGAGAGCAAAATACTTGAATAAATTGTTGAAATACTCGATGAAAGCGATTTTGTGATTCGTTGGAGCTTAATTGCGCTACTTTTGCTTGTTTACCAATAATTAGTTCGACTTCTGGGATCACATCAATAATTACTTGTCCGTTACTACCAACAGATTGAAGTATATTACTACGCCATACTTCTAGTTTTTCTACTGATTCTGTTAACAGTTGATGCACCAGAGAAGAAAAAGCTTGGACTAGGGATAAATATGGTATATCCCGCTTAAATTGATCAAACTTACCCCCAATAAAATATCCCTTAACTTTGGTAATGGGCTTTTTAACTTCATTGATAACAGAAGTTTTACCAACACCTGAGTAACCAGATACCAATATAAACTCACTGCTACCACTGCTAACTCTGTCAAATGATAAGAGCAGTTGTTCAACTTGGGTTTCTCGTCCGTATAGCTTTTGGGGAATGAGTAGCTGAGAAAGAAAATCTAGGCGACCTGGTGTAAAGTCTGCGATCGCTCCTGTATTATTAAGCTGTTCTAAACATTGCTGTAAATCAGCCAATAATCCTTTGCCACTTTGATACCTATCTTCTGCATTTTTTGCCATTAACTTGTGGACAATGGCCACAACAGCGCTAGGAAGACTTGGTACAAGCTGTTGGATGGGTGTTGGTTCCTTGGCAATATGGGCGTGTAGCAATTCCAAAGGCTCATTGCTGGTGAAGGGTAGTTGTCCAGTTAACATTTCATAGAGTGTGATTCCCAATGAGTAGAAGTCACTACGATAGTCTAGATTACGGTTCATCCGTCCCGTTTGTTCTGGTGATATATATGCCAGTGTTCCTTCTAGTTGGTTGGGGTTGACAAGTTGTGGCGTTTCCTTGCTCAACCGTGAAGCGATGCTGAAGTCAGTAAGTTTAATAATTAAGTTAGAAAGTACTTCTTTTTCTTGTCGTATCTCATTTCTCATACCTTCTGCCCTTGTGATGATGACATTGGCAGGTTTAATGTCTTTGTGAATGATGTGGTTGTCGTGAACGTAGATTAGGGCATGGGTGATAGCAACTGCGACTTTGAGAGTAAGTTGCAGACAAGGTTTGTGAGATTCAATATACTGTTTAAGATTAATGCCGTCGAAATCTTCAAAAACTAGTGCCAATCGTTTGTCATGAGTTTCTAAATTTAGAACCTTGACAATATTGGGATGGTCAAGGTTAGCAGAAATATAATATTCGTGTTTGAATCCGGCAATTGCTTCTAGGGAAAAGTCGTTATCTAATAGGACTTTGAGGATGACTGGAGTCTCAGTACCAACTTTTGTAGCGCGGTAAATGTTAGTTTTAGCTCCAGAATAGATAAGTTCTAGAATGTTGTAACCCGAAATTTGAAGATTCTTGGAAATTTCCACTGTCTTTCTCCTAGACTAAAATTACTGCTATGTCTAGGATTCCCATTAATTTTTCTGAATAACAAAATTAAGTTTACTTTTCACTCAAATCCTGATTTTTACTTTGCGTACAGTGCTTTCTACGGTTATTAAGAATAATTCCAGATATAAATCTACATTTTTCGAGAAGCAAAATAACTAAAACACCACCTAGCTCAAGATATGATCTGGATCATACTTTTGTTTCATAGTCTCCCAAGTATCATAATGTTTGCTATAATGTTGCTGCCAATTAAAATCTAATCTGCCAAGCCACCCAGAAAGGTAGCGCTTTCCACCTGCATCTAGCAGCACTTGATTAACTTCTTCTAAAACATCAAGACTTTTGGTATCCCCAGTCGCAACAGCCATAGGAAGAATCGCAAAACAAAGGATATTATCTTCTGGTGGCATCATAAATAGATCAGGTAAATTCTCGGATGCAACCATTATGGCTTTGTGTCCATCTCCCAAACTGAGTGGTAACATATCGAGAATTTCGGGTAAAATTTCTGCCAAGGCTTTAGCACTGATGAAACATTCTATCCAAGGGTGAGTTTGGTTCCAGGCTCCGCTTGCTCGCATCATCTCAAAGCGGGGTTGATAGCGAAAAACGTGGTTTACTGTTTCTTCATCTTCGGTATGAACAAGCTGCCAATAATTTAAGTCCTTCAGTACATCACTCGGATATGGTGCTGTCGAATTATACTCTACGCCAACTTGCAATCCATAAAGCCAATGAGCAAAAAAGCGTTTACCACTAATAGTGTTACGGATACCCTTAGCAGAAGTCCAACAGAAACCTTCAAGATGGTCTATCTGATTACTTTTACCCAACAATACTTGATCGTTCATCCAAGCATCAAGAGAATCATAGAGCAGGTGGAAAGTACGGATGTATTTTTTGATTGTGCGTAACGCCAACGTAGTGCTGACGATAATACCGCATCTTCCCAGACCACCTAAAACTGCATTGTACAATTCGCGGTTTTGTGTGCGGCTACATTGGATATATTCACCATTCCCTGTGATGATATTTAAATCAACCACATTGGCAACTACAGGACCATAGGTTTTGGAAGTGCTGCCAATACCTCCAGTAGAAAGTAGTCCTCCTACTGTTTGTTCAAGGTTAAGAGGTAGGACACAGGGAAGCATCCCGTGAGTAACAGTTGTAGCAACTATATCTTGCCATTTTGTACCAGCCTCACTTGTGATGGTCTGCGATTCGGTATCCACTTCGCAGATGTGGTTGATTTGTGTCAGGTCAAGGGTGAAGCCATCTTGAGCAACAGACTGTCCGCTTTGAGTGTAACCTTTACCACGAGCTTTTAGTCGTAAATGGTTATCTTTAGCGAATTGTATGGCTAAACTGAGTTCTTCAATGCTACGAGGTTGGATAATACCAAGGGTTTTACCCGTAACAAGGTTGCCAAAGTCTGTGGTAGCACTGGATATGCTACCATAATCTTGGATTATATTCACTCCTTCAACACTGATTTGTTGTTCCATGATTGTAGCTGTATTAGCGGTGTTTGCTCACTGCCCATAATACTACTGGTAGTGTTGCATATTTTCCATCAAGTAGCTTGTGAATATTTTAGAATAAGTCTTCACTCTGACTGAAAATTTCAAAATCAAGAAAATACACAATAAAGCTTCTGCCCATAAGTTCTCAAGTGCTTATCCTAGCTGAAGTTCAAGCGGCAATTCTGGATTCATCAATGAAATGCCACCATCTGCACAGATTATCTGACCAGTTATCCAACTTGCTTCTTCCATACATAAAAGCGCTACTGCATTTCCTATGTCTGCTGGAGTTCCTAGACGACCCATAGGCGACCATTGAGTGTGCCACTCTTTAATCAAGTCTTGCGTTTGTTCTGGCAAGCTATCTAGCAGTCCGTCCTGGGTTGGGCCAGGACTAATAGCATTCACAGTAATGCCACGCGAAGCCAGTGCTACTGCAAAGTAGCGCATTAGGGTTTCTACCGCAGCTTTGGCTGACCCCATACCAACCCAAGGTTGCCAGCTTCCTGTACGACTGCCAGCACTATAAGTAATAGCAATAATTCTGCTGCCCTCATGCATAATCTTTGATGCTTCTTGAACCCCGACGAGGAATGCCTTTGACTGAGAATTGAAAGCTATATCCCACTCTTTCAGAGTGATATCCATCGGTGTCTTGTAAAACGTATGGGCTTCTGGTCGAGCATTGCTTACGAAAATGTCTAGCGTTTTAAATTCAGACTGGGTTTGCTTGAACAGGTGGCTGACCTCTTCGGGGCGAGAGATATCAGCCTGAATAATAAACCCATCTGAACCTCTTTCCCGGACTTGAGCCAAGCTCTCTTTTGCTGCTAACTCATTCTGGTAATAATGGATAGCAATCTTAACACCCAGTTCTGCTAGTTTTAACGCAATCCCTCTACCAATGCCACGCGAACTACCTGTAATCAATGCAGTCTTTCCATTGAGCGACATACAACATCTCCTTGATAAAAAGTAAAAGTTTTATCTACAAAATTGACAGTCAATTGCAGCTGTATTAATGATGTTTAATAACTGCCCATAATGCTGGTGGTGTTGCATATTTCCCATCAGGTAGTTTGTGAACACTTTGGAATAAGTCTTCACCTTGACTCAAGATGTCAAAATCTGGGAAATACACAGCAATATCTTCTGCTCTGACGATGCCTGGTCTAATGCCATGTTCCATTACCAGTGATAGTTCGTATGGTAGTTTTCCGTAAGTTTCACTGAGTGAGTTAAAGAAATCAATGCATCCAGCGCCTAGTTCAATTAAATACATTACGCCGTGTTTACCCAGAAGTATGCGTAGCGATTGGGCTAGCATTTCCCGTTTTTCTATGGGAATATGGTGGAAACCCGTTCGCATATAAATATTGGTATCACCGATTTCAGAATGTAGTTGTTCTGCTTGCTGGGGTTCTAAACCATCTAGAAGGCGATACGAAATATTTGTAGCCGTATTTTCAGTAGATGCCATTTCGAGCGCACTCTTAGAGACATCAATTCCAATAACATGGGAAAAAAATTGGGCAAGAAACTTGGTTTGCGTGCCATTACCGCAAGCAAAGTCAATGAGTGGTAATTGGGGATCTAAAAATGATTGGAAACGAGGTAAGTCAACTGCTGCGGCTCGTTCTACATTGGCATCCCACAAAATTGGAGTAGACTTAACTAAAGTTTTGTTCCAATATTGTTCCCAAGCATCAGAAACGTTGATTTCAGGTTTTTTTGTAGCGCTAAGTTTTTCCATGAGTAAGTAGTTATGATTATTGCTTCAGTTTGTTTTTGTTACTATGTAGCTTAGAGAAAAATTCATTTTTACCAGCTATTTGGCAAATTCAACTATTCTTGAAGAAGATAAGGCGACAGATAGTCCGTCGAACATAACGCTGAAAGCTTTATACATCCGATCTATCATATTAAGAAGGTTATTCTCTTGTTGATGATTGAGTTGTATACTATTTAAATACAATTGTATTTTTTCCTCATAAATATCATGACTTTTTTCAACATCAAGATGATATTTTGAAAAATATTTTAAACTTGGGTTCCAGTCATTTTTTTCTACCAAATCTGCAACACATTCAAAGAAAATATGACCAGCAGATTCTAGCGTCAGTATCATGATAATTCTTTCGTAATCATAAGTAGTGCGAAATACCTCTGACATAAGTGAAAATGTGGCATCACGCACAGCAGTGTGCGGTTTGCTGTATAGAGTTTGCAAGTTGGGCTGTTCAACATTCATTGCTTTGAGGTCATCTAAAAACCACTTTTCGTGACCTATATCTTCCATGAGGTGTTGTTGGATTAGTTTATAACATTCTTTATCAGTGATTTGTGATAAATTTATTCTTAATAAATCTTGAAAAGACATTACCCAAAAACTAATATTATGTGCAAGTCCTGCAAAATCTTCTAGGTTAGATTCACACATTTTTAACTTGTTAAACAGACTATTGCTAATTAATTTTTCTTGTTTTTGATCGAGATATTGTTGTATAGTTTTCATGTTTTTCGCATACCTATTTTAATACAAGATAGCTTTACTTATGCTTAACAGGCATGAGTAGTAGCACTAGTATTCATAAATACTTTATTTTGTGGGACTTCTGATGATGTTTTGAAGTTATAAGGAGGCATATTTTATACTAATCCCTTGACCATAATCCGCTTCATAGGGAGATAGATAATTTGGCGCTCTTTGGGTTGTAGTACACTACGCACAATACAGAGAAAGCACTCGTGTGTAAGTTCGGCATACAAAAATATTTACAGCCATTGCGAGGGCTCGCGGAGCATTTTGTAGAGAAGTGATCGCAATGACACTGGATAATTCATTCCGTACAATTACTTAAGTTAAAAGCAAAAACCTAATAATAATTCTTTAAGAGACTACACATTATCGGACAATAGAAAAGTTTATATTCCTAGATGTTCATGAATTATGAAGCTGTGCGCTTCACATGAAATTGGCATAGTAAATGATTATTTTCACAGTCAGAGAATTAGTTGATGGAAAGGGGTAGCTAGTAGTTCACCAACCCGAAAATGACAGGTGTAGGTCGGGTAAAACAGAAGGAGAAAAAGTTTATTTTCTTTACTCTTTAACCTATAGTCGGTTAACTACTAGTACTAATCCTACTGATAAAATCTGGAGAAAATTTGCCAGTAATGGCTTTATCCGAACCGATAGCCAAAACCTCTTACAGTCACAAGATATTCAGGATGAGAAGGGTCTAGCTCTAACTTTTCACGTAACCACCGAATATGAACGTCTACAGTTTTACTATCCCCAAAAAAATCGCCTCCCCAAATTTCATCTATTAATTGCTGTCGTGTCCATACACGCTGTGTATGACTCATAAACACTTCTAGCAGACGGAACTCTTTGGGAGACAAATTTACCTGTTGACCACGAACTAGAACACGGCACTCTTGAGCATTCAAGGTGACATCTTTATACTTTAATACTGTTGTTTGTGGCGAACTAGTTAAGCGTTGGCGGCGGAGTAACGCTCGACAACGAGCCACTAGCTCTCCCATTCCAAAAGGTTTTGTTAAGTAGTCATCTGCTCCTACTTCTAACCCCAGAACACAATCAGTTTCACTATTTTTAGCACTGAGCATCAGAATCGGTACTAGGTTACCTTGATAACGTAGTAAGCGGCAGATTTCTAACCCATTGATCTCAGGCAACATCAAATCCAGAATAACTATGTCAAAGGCAGGTTCTTGTAAGTCAGATTCAAACCTTTTAAGATATTCCATTGTAGATCGTCCATTAGAGGATGTAATCACCTCATAACCTGACTCAGACAATGCTACAGCTAGTATTTTCCGGTTTAGTTCTTCACCTTCTGCTACTAGAATACGACTGGTTTTCCCAATTTCTACTTTGGCAAAACAATTGATTGATTCTTTGGTATACATTGAGATCACAAAAGTTTGGGACTTTGCTGGTATCAAAAGGATGAATCAGACAATTTTCTGTTTTTTCAAGGCATCTGCAAGGGTGGATGCTGAAACACAAGGCGACGAGGACACCTTATTTCCAAATCAGCATAAGTTTCCCATTCGGGAATTTTCATCATTGGGATTGATTGCTAATAAAGTGGTGGCTTGTTGCTTATCAGAGTTGTTAATTTCTCTGGAGAAATCCTCCTTTATTTGCAGAGCTTGTGAAAAAAGTAAACACGAGTATACGAGTGTATAAAGTGCTTTGCCCTAGAGTAAGTTTTCTGGCGCATCATGATAGTACACCTAGCCTTAGTAATTGACAAGCACCAAAAATGCTGCGACTAACCCGGCGATAGTCACTACATTTTTGTAGTCTCAACCTCTACAACCTGAATTCAACAAATTAAAAAACGGCTCAGTGTGCCACTTCAAATCTTGAAAAATGGTTACATAAGGCTATTGCTGCTTTTGTCAAGGGCGAGGCTGTCTCTTGTTCAAGGGTGAAATTGCCGCAAGGCTTGGATGTTACAAGGGCTAAAACAGAAGCCACCAAAAGATGAAATACTAATACAGAGGAAAAAACGATCGCTTCTTGATTTATCTTCAGATGAGGCGATCGCCTTATTTTGCTCTCTTTGCATTTCTTTAGAGACCATCTCTTAATGAAGATATTTAGCATCCGTTTAAGATGTCACTATGAAATTGCCAAATTAACTGTCAGTCTGAGCCAGAATCGGTAAGGTGATCACAAATTCTGTTCCCTCGCCAGGGGTAGAATTTACCAAGAGCGAACCGCCATGTTTTTCTAATACAATAGACTTAGCGATCGCCAATCCTAATCCTGTGCCTTTACCGACACCTTTGGTAGTAAATAAATGCTCGAATACTTTTTGTTTAACTGATTCATTCATGCCAACTCCATTATCAGCAATCTTTACCTCAACCTGTGTCTCTTTCAAAGCTGTGGTAATCGTAATCTGGTTAGGATTAGCTTTAATTTCTTCAAAACTCCGACCTGTATTTGATTCATCCAACGCATCAATAGAGTTGGCGAGGATGTTCATAAATACCTGATTTAATTGACCAGGAAAACATTCAATTTGAGGTAAATTATCATACTCAGTCACTACCTCAATGGCGGGACGTTGTTCATTTGCTTTGAGACGATGTTTCAAAATTAGAATCGTGCTATCAATACCTTCGTGGATATTAAACCGTACTTTGTAGGCTTGGTCTGCACGAGAGAAAGTCCGAAGACTGATGCTGATGTTTTTTATCCTCTCACAGGCCATCGTCATCGAATCAATCATTTTCGGCAAATCTTCTAAGCTATATTCCAAGTCGATTTCTTCGGCATGATTTTTGATTTCATCCCCTGGAGCGGGAAACTTTTCTTCATATAGTTTCAAGTGTTCTATAATATCAGCAATACTGGGTTTAGCCTGTTTGAGACTAGCAGCGATGAAACCAAGGGGATTATTCATTTCATGGGCTACTCCAGCAACTCAATTACCCAGCGCAGACATCTTTTCACTTTGCACAATCTGTAATTGAGCGTGTTGTAAATCTTCTAATACTGTCATGAGTGCTTGAGATTTTTCTGTTACCGCTTCTTCAGCTTGTTTGCGTAAGCGAAGCTCCTCGTAGAGATCGCTAATATCAATAGTTGTCCCAACTAGGCGATAAACTTTGTTTGTCTCGTCTTTTAAGGGACTGAGTGTAGTTAACCACCAACTTTTTTGCTCATTAAATGTTAGACATTCTTCATAAGTGACTGGTACTCCCAGTTGGAAACAACGCAGATAATTTTGATATACTACTATACCTTCATCACCATGTAATTCTTGCGGAGTTTTACCTAACACTTCCGAAGCAGGTATACCAACTGCTAGTTCACAGGATTTGCTCCATCCTATGTACTCAAACCTTCCATTTTCCCGGACATCAATTACAAAGATGAGACAGCCAACACCTTCATAAATACTACTTAGAAACTTCTCTCGTTCCTGAAGATGATTATATAATTGGGCATTTTCCAAAGAAATGGCAGCTTGAGTACAGAGGAAATTCAAAACATCAAGGCGATCGCTTGTAAATACACCACTCGTCAGTTTATTTTCTAGGTAGAGAATCCCCACCAAATGCCCTTGATTAATAATCGGAGTACATAACACACTTTGAGGTTGATGTTCTAACATATACTTTCCAATTACCCCAATAATATCTGTTTTGCAATTGTCTATCACAACTGTTTGTTGGGTATTTTTGACGTAATGAATAATTTTTGTAGGAATATGCTGACAATTATCTAGTAATTGGGATTCAAGAATTGTTTGGATATCTATTGAGGAATTTGACTCTTGATTAATATAAGTAATTGCTCTTACTTGCCAAATATCCTCATGAGAAAGAATCAGTACAACTTTTTTCGCGCCAGAGTTTTCTAAAATAATCCGGGTAAGATTGGCAATAAGTGTATCTTCTTCCAAAGAACTAGAAATAGCTTGAGCGGCTTTGAGAACAGAGGTAAAATCTAGAATACCGGAAATACTGGTGTTGCCAGAACTAGAAGTGCGAGTAGATGAAGAAATACCAGAAAAAGCGATGGTTTCTAGAGGATTGAAGTTAAGTTGTCGCTGTTGTAGAATTGCTTGCAGTAGTTGAGGATAACGTTTTTCTAAGTCATCAACTTTGGCTTTTGCTCCCCAATGGGCATAACAATAGTAAGCTTCCTGCATATATGCAACGGCGACTTTTTCTTTGCCCCAGTGAAGGTAGAACTTGGCAGCGAGTTCGTTAGCTAAGGCTTCTTCTTGGATGTAACCGTTGGCTTTGGCTCCAGCGATCGCGCGATCGTACCAATCGGCTGCTTCATAGTGCTTTCCTAAAATCCGATATTTTTCTGCTTCAACTAGGTCAACTTTATGCTGGTGATTCATCGGGGCATAATGCGCCCAATGCTGTAATTCCGTTTGGTTTTGTGCCACACGTTGGAGCGCTTCTGATGTCTCATCTGATGGTTGACTCAAATGTGCTAAAACGATCAGAGAATCGTAGAGATAAAACGCAGGTTCACCAATAAATCCTGCACCAGCAATTGCATAGCGTCTGACCTCAACTGCGTAGTTTATAGCTTGCTCAATTTCCCCAAACCAGAAGCAAAGCGTCAACTTATATAAATAGAAAGAATACAGCCCAAATAAGTCATTGGTAGACAGCAACAGTGGCAGAAATTCTGTCTCTTGGAGATGGCTCTCCCCCGACAAAATCCAGGGATGCTCTGCAAAACCTAACAGATTTAATATAGATTGCCAAAAGATTCGGCAGTTATTAGCTGCAATGCTTTGGTGCAGTTGCACCAAAGCATTGCAGTAGATGCGAGTCTCCTGTTCTAAGATGGCAAGAGGCTGACCGCACCAAAAAGAATTGTTACAAAAATTGATGGCATTATTTCCAGCGAACTCTGGGTTTCCGACTTCTAGTCCAGTAGCATAACCCTCTTGCGCGAGTGGTAGCGTTTCTTTTGTATGAGAGTTGCGGTGCAGAATAAATGCTCCCAGCGCAGCTAATACTTCAGATTTAATTGCTTTGGCATCCAGTTTGTAGATGACCTGGAGTGCTAACTGACCAAACTGCACTGCTGTATCTACATCTTTGAGCATATTACACAGAATGATCCCATACATAGCATAATGAAAGGCTGAAACTGATGTGTTGCCATATTGAATGGATAGTTTAACCGACAACGCAACTAGTAATGGGAGCAAGGGAGAACCAGTAATATGAGTTGCTGAGATGATGCTACTGGCAATCTGGACAATTGCGAGTTTTGAATCATCCGTCATCACAGGTAGGTGAACTAAATCTTCAATTTTTCTGTCTCCAATCAACTCTCCGAGTCTTTGGAATACCTGTTGAATATCTGTGGGTGTAGGTGTTTCTGGAAAGGTGACGCCAAGCTGTTGCAGAATTGTTTGAGCGATGGCGATCGCTTCAGTAAATTCACTTTGGGAAACATGAGATTGAATTCTAATGCGGTAAACATTAACCTGTTCAGGTAAAGAGTGCGCCTGTTTGGTAACAATATCAATGTACTGTTCCATCTGTGCAAAGTCGCTACAGAGGAAAGCTACTTCAGCCGCTAATTCATGTAAGGCAAGGGTCATTTCATGCTGCTGTTGCCAAGCCTTTTCTCCCAACAGAGATAATCCCACTGCGGCATATTCACGAGCTGCTTGATAGGCGGTGGCGGCTCTAGCTTTGCGACAAGCGGTAAGGTTAAGTTGGGCTAATTCATCTCGTTCTGATTGTTGGCTAACGAGAGAGGTTCCGTAATTTAATTGATTGACCAGTTCAAAAATCCGGTCAACTCTGGCTGCGGGGGAAATCTTTTTTAGGAGTAGTTGTCCGATGTGGTAATGGGTAGTCTGTTTTTGGAGATTGGGAATCAGAGAATAGGCAGCTTGCTGTACTCGGTCGTGTAAAAATCTGTATTTGGCTAATTGTTTACTGGTATTCTCATTTTGCAGTGTCAATTTATCATTATCTTCCCCTTGATAAAACTTATAAACATCACTAATTGGTAAAATTACCCCTTCTTGTAAAGCTTTCCACAAATCAGCCGCCGTTTCGATTTCTGATGCTTCCGAAACAATCGCTAAAGTTGCCAAATCGAATTGATTGCCAATACAAGCCGCTAGTTGCAACACCTGTTGAGTTAATGGTGGCATTCTACGTAATTGCAATGCCATAAAATCAACAATATCATCTGTTACTGCTTGCTGATTCACCTGTGCAATATCACACTGCCAACAACCTGAATTAACGTCAAATTCAATCAATTTATCTTGATGCAATGCTTTGAGAAACTGTGTAGCAAAAAACGGATTACCTTGAGTTTTACGATATACCAAATGAGAAAGAGGCAACGCTAATTTTTCTGTACATCTCAGTGTGTTAGCAACTAACTGATTCACTGTCTTTTGATTCAGTGGTGCTAAGGTAATTGTATTGATCGTTGCTTGTGTTTTTTTGATTTCACTCAACGTCAACATTAATGGATGTCCTGGGTTGATTTCATGATCACGATACGCACCAATTAACAAAAGATGCCCTGTATCAGCCATTAATAGTTGCATTAACTTTAATGATGCCGAATCTGCCCATTGCAAATCATCTAGAAACATTACTAATGGATGTTTGACAGTGGTAAAGACTTGGGTAAATTTTTGGAATAATAAATTAAATCTATTTTGTGCCGCAGTGCCTGATAATCTTGTACTAGGTGGTTGTTGACCAATAATTATTGATAATTCGGGGATGACTTCAATAATTACCTGTCCGTTTTCGCCAACAGCTTCTAATATCTTATTTTTCCATTGCTGGATTTGAGCATCGCTTTCTGTGAGCAATTGACCCATTAAATCTCGGAATGCTTGCACAAAAGCACCCAAAGGAATATTACGTTGAAATTGGTCATATTTTCCTTTAATAAAATAGCCACGTTGCCGCACAATTGGTTTGTGAACTTCGTTAACAACTGCTGTTTTACCAATACCCGAAAATCCTGTGACCAGCATCATTTCTGTTGCACCCAGACTAACCCGCTCAAAGGCTTCGAGTAGGGTTTTTACTTCGGTTTCTCGTCCATAAAGTTGATCAGGGATGATGAAGCGATCGCACACATCCCGTCGGGCAATCTCAAAACTCTTAATTTCGCCAGTTTCTTTTAGCTGATGTAAACAATTTTCTAAATCAAACTTCAATCCTAATGCACTCTGATAGCGGTCTTCGGCATTTTTCGCCATCAATTTCATCACGATATCACAAAGAATTTGAGGAATCTCTTCTTTATTGCCTAAAAGTGGCGGAACTTTTGCAATATGAGAATGTATCAACTCCATTGGATCATTTGATTGAAAAGGTAATTCTCCTGTGAGTAACTCGTAGAATGTCACACCTAAAGAATAAAAATCAGTTCGGTAGTCAATTCCCCGATTCATTCTGCCTGTTTGTTCTGGGGAAATATAAGCTAGTGTCCCTTCTAACACATTGGGATTGACGAGGGTTTGGGTTTCTCTTGGTAATAGTGATGCAATGCTAAAATCGATTAATTTAAGTTGTTTAGTTTCGGGATTAATTAAAATATTGCTGGGTTTGATGTCTTTATGAATAATCCGCTGCTGATAGAGTATATCTAAGGTATTGCACAGAGCGATCGCTAAAAGCAAAAATTCTTGCAGAGACTTTGTATGTGATATTTCTACACAGGTAAAATAATCCTTTAAAGAAATTCCCCCAAAATCTTCCATTACCAAGGCATAACCATTTTGATAGGGTTCTAGGCTATAGGTTTGGATGATTAGGGGTGAGTTGAGATTTTTGGCGATGGTATACTGATTGCGAAATTGCACCAGTTCGCTGAAACTAGGATAGGGATTTTTCAGCAGTTTAATGGCTACAGGTAATGAGTCAGCCTGTCGATACCCTCGATAAACCAGGGTTCTGGAACCATTGTAGAGTTGGTCGCTGAGGTGATATCCGGCAATATTAATTGTAATCATTATCCCACCACTAAATATTGACAATTTCTGAATTTAGTGTTCCCAAATAAATGAGGCAATTCTCTTTCCGAGATCAATACCTTCACTAAAAAGCTGAAACTGTATCCTAATGGCAGCCGGAAAACTTGGATTGAGTGAGTTCCTTATTTTCGTTCACTGTTATTAACTGCTACAGGATATTATGAAAGTAAGGAGTTATGAGTTTTAACTTCTCACTCCTAACTCCTTACTTGTTATACCTTCACTTCATCGGCAAAACTGCCCCAACGGACAAAGTGAAATGCTCCGGCGATAGACCCCCAGAGATGTTCATCGGTGTCTAAATCTCTTCCCCTATCGAGGCTGAAAAATTTTTCAGCGTCAATCTCAAATTCATTATCCAGATAAGTATTTTTGCCATCACGAATTATAATACAACCTTTACCAGGTTCAACCCTGCCTTTGAAGCTCTGACCTGTCCACTCTACAACCATGTTGCAACCTGGCATTTTTTCCAGTTGGTCAATGGATAAGACTTTTAGGCGTTCGGGGTCACGAGATGCGCCATAAAACTTTTGTTCTTCTTTAATTGTGTAGTGTTCGATGACAATGTGGTTTTCTGTCGGAATCAACTTCATCACCCGCATTCGGTAGGGTTGATTGAGCATAAAATCATAAGCTTGTTCGAGAAACAAGCTCACCCCAGATAACAATTCCAAGGGTAGAGGACGGATACACACGCGAATATGGGCATAAAAAGGCGGATTTTCAAAAGCTTGTGCTTGATTGCTAAAGTCAGCTGCCATCAAGCGGGCTAAGGTAGCGATATCAGTAGAATGAGTCATTACAAGATGATCAACCAGTTGCTTAAAAATTATATAGGAGTATTTTGACACTTCTCAGACTGAAAAATCCTAGCTGCGATCGCAATTTTTTGGATAAATAATCCAATAAAATTCAATAAAACTCACTTTTGGCTATTTGCGTAGTTTACCTCGGCAGGTCTTACCCTGAGCCTGCGTCGTACCCCTGCGGGGAAGCAAGCTACGCGCAGCGTCTCGCAGAGAAGGGTATCGCTATCGATTTAATTTTCTGGCATTAGGTTCTGGTGCGTCTTGGTATAAAATAGGGAGTATAGATTTGGCTGAGGTTTTTTATGAATTCCCGCCGCATTCTGAAAGCTGGTGAATCTTATACTTTTAGCCGATATTTTGAATTACCATTTACTATTGATGATATTTTAGCCGAATTAAATTGCACTTTTGAAAGGAAGAATCTCACGCTACCTGAATATTCAGAAATTTTAGACATCCAGTTTTTACAGCAGCAACTTCAGCGGAATTTATCTCACATCGATTTAGTTAATGAAACTGCCAGACGGGAAGCTTTAATTGGCCCGATTTTGTTTGAGGTATGCGATTTAACTAATCAGCGACTCAATATAGAATATTCTATTGCTGTCAACGACTATTTGAAAGGAACTCTCGACTATTATATTGCAGCGCCTCAAAATTTATTAGTCATCGAAGCCAAACAATCAGATTTAGTTAGGGGATTTACCCAACTTGCAATCGAATTAATCGCACTTGATCAATGGACTAAATCTACATCAAAGCTTCTATATGGAGCAGTTACGACTGGTGAAGACTGGCGTTTTGGAGTTTACCATCGCGCAAATCGTCAGGTAACTCAAGATCAGAAACGCTATCAAGTTCCAGAAGATTTATCGCTGCTGATAAAAATTCTCATAGGTATTATTAATGGTTAATAAATTGAAGCATGATAAAAAAGCTAAAATTTAATGGTACTCACAAGCACAAAAGTTATGAGTCGTCGTCGGATTTTGCAAGAGGATCAATCCTACACATTTCGATCCTATTTTGAAATGCCTTATGAGGCAGACGAAATCTTGGCTGAATTGGGCTATTCTTTGTTAAGAAAGCCTCTTGATTTACCACGTAGCGATCGCCACTTAGAACGTTTGGAAGAGTTACGACAGCGAATTGATGCGTCTTTACTGCTAGTTAGTTTGAGCAGTGAGACAGCGCGCCGGGAAACGCTTGTAGCACCTGCATTGCTGGAGGTTGCTCGGTATTGTCAATGCCAAGTGCGAATTGAGTATCCTTTGTTGGTTAATAACTGGCTAAAAGGCAATTTGGATTACTTTCTCAAATGTAATCCTGGGTTGCTGGTAGTTGAGGCAAAAAATAATGACTTAACCAGAGGATTTACACAACTTGCAGTAGAGTTAATTGCAATTTCTGAAGTTGAAGAAGGTGATATCTTTTACGGCTCAGTAACAATGGGTGATGCTTGGCGTTTTGGTCGTTTAGAAAAAAGCAAGCAGCAGATTTTTCAGGATATTTCACTGTATAGAATTCCTGATGATTTAGCAGATTTAATGAAGATTTTGGTAGGAATTTTGGAATGAATGGTATCACTGTTTTCTAGCGTCGGATTCTAAAAAACTTTCTCTTCTAATCCCAGACTGAGAATACCTAGAATTTTACCAATCTGGTTTAAAAAATATTCATTTAAATCAACTTCTATTGTTTTTTCTTCCAGGCGCATCCTGTCACTCGCTGGAGAAGCACATAAATATTAGCCTATATTTTTGCCTTTTTTCAGTGGCGATCGCTATCGACTTAAGTAGAAATTATTTTGTTTCGCGCAAAGGCAAGGCAGCGCGGTCTTCTCCCAAAGGGAGAGGCTAGCGCCAAGGGGGTTTTCCCCATGAGTGACTGCCGCGCAAAGGCGCGAAAAATCTAACTTGATTCTTAGTGAAAATCTTAATTCATACCCAGATTCAGCAACACCTAATTTTTTGGTATGTAGCAGACCGCTCACAAATTTTACAAACTATCAAGCTGTCAGCGTT
Source organism: Nostoc sp. (assembly GCF_041747015.1). Taxonomy (GTDB): domain Bacteria; phylum Cyanobacteriota; class Cyanobacteriia; order Cyanobacteriales; family Nostocaceae; genus Nostoc. Next base: position 4,830 of record NZ_JBGTFY010000420.1, on the reverse strand, counting down.
TTCGACTAAAGTTGGAATTTTAAAATCATACCCACCCCCCAATTTCCGCCTCAGTCAAAGGCTTTTCTAACTTAGTGTATTCTGTTTGAGCCGCCCGCAAAACGTGTTTCATCTGCACGGCTTCCCCAGCATCAGCAGCTAAAAAAGCTGCATTTAAGGCAATGTTACGGATATTACCCCCAGCCACATTTAGCCGTGCCAGTTGCAGAGCATTTAAGTCTGCGGTGGGAGTTTTGGCTGGAAAGATGCGTCGCCAAATCTCGGCTCGCTGGGTTGTATCGGGAAAGGGGAACTGGACTACAAAGCGAATGCGCCGCAGGAAGGCTGTATCAATTGCACTCTTCAGGTTCGTAGTCAGAACTGCTAAACCTGGGTAGCTTTCCATGCGTTGCAATAAATAGCTAACTTCAATATTGGCATAGCGATCGCGTGCATCTTTGACTTCACTTCGTTTGCCAAATAAGGCGTCAGCTTCATCAAATAACAAAATCACTCCGCCTTGTTCGGCTGCATCGAATACCCGGCGCAGATTCTTCTCTGTCTCTCCAATATATTTGCTAACCACCGATGACAGGTCAATGCGATAAAGATCGAGGCGTAATCTATGGGCCAGCACTTCTGCCCCCAAGGTTTTACCGGTGCCGCTAGCACCTGCAAATAGGGCGCTGATTCCTAACCCCCGCTCACTCTTGGCGGCAAAACCCCAATTATTATATACAGTACTACGTTGCCGTACATGAGCCGCAATTTCCCAGAGAATTTGTTTCTGGGCCTCTGGTAATACTAAGTCTTCCCAATCACCAGATGGCTCAATGCGTTGGGCGAGTTCATCCAAGCGCGGACGTGCTTGCACACGGCAAGCATCCCATAAAATGCTGGTGATATCGTTTTGGGATGTTTGTGCTAACTGTCCTGCGGCTTCTGCACAAGCGGCGCGAATGGTTGCAGCACTTAGGTTAAACTGCTCCACTAAAGATTTCACTTGCCCATTCATTTGCGGTGCGTAGACGCTTTGCGTCTTGTCGTCAGACATTGCAGCTAGGGCATCTTGCCATACTGTACCTTGTTCTTTGGTAGTTGGTTGATGTACGTCAAAATTAACTACCAGGCGTTCTGATAAGCTTATGCGTTCCCGACTCGTGACTATTAAAAAGCCGTTTGTGCGTTCGATGAAATGTGCGATCGCATTCAGCCGTGCTGTATCATTGGTGTCGAGTTCGTTGCAGTCTATAAGTAAGGCACACTTACTTAAAATCGTCTCACGAGTCCACAGGCGAATCAGATTATTTAAATCGCTAGGTGCTAATGGAATGACTTGTGCAGGCATTACCCACAAGCTTAAACCCTGGAGTTGACAAATTGTGGCCGCAATGGTACGTTTGCTAGCAGTTTCTTTACTACATAACTGGACAATTGGCAAGCTATTAACCTTGTAGGCTTGCGCCCACACTGCCGCCACTCGCTCTGCTAAATCTTGGTGCGAGGGTACTAAGTCATTAACCTCTTGTAATGGCTCAATGATGCCAGCTAATCGTTCGTCAAGATATTGAATGCCCGTCAAATAATGTAAAATCCGCTCGTCAATTCTCAACGAACTGAGGGTAAGGGCATGAGCTTCACCAAGCTGAATTAACCGCCAATGCCGTAAGGGAGCATTTGGAGCGATCGCATCCCAGTGGACATTGGGTAAAGCTGCCAGAGCTAAACTAAAGGTTGGGTAAGCTCTTTGTAAATCCCCGTGGATTATAGCACACAATTTAGCAAAATCTCCATTCAATTCCATACCTGCACACAACAGCAACAAATCACGTTCAAAGGATGAGAGGTTAAACATTTTGCATACTCTCTCCAATGCCGATGGTGTGGGCATAGCAGCAGATGCTTCCTCTAGCGCTTGTTGTAAATGCTCTGGGTTTTTCTCCTGTGGTTGATTTTGCTCCCTGTCCGTGTGATCTTCTAAAATATTCCGCACTACGGCGAGCGCTGCTGATAGGTAGCGGTAGTTTGCCTCATCCCAACTCTTACCAATATTTGTAAGATTCATAAAATTGTCACCTGTGGCGAATCATATTCTCCAGACTGATTCTTGTGCAGTGGACTTTCGGCTCCATCTACGTGCACCCGGACGATATAAGTTCCTGGCTTGATGTTTTTGACAGGAATAGTGATTGCATCAGTATCTTGGGTGCGTGGTGCAACAAAGAAAGAGTAAGCTACCGGACTATCATTTGATAGTTCATTGAGTAGCAACACTACCCGCTGTACCTTGCCAACTTTGGGCTGAAATTTAACGGTAATTTCTGCTGAACGTAAATTGTCGCTGCTATTTTCCAGTTGAGCAACAAATGCTGTAATTGTGGGATGTAGCACAAAAGCTGCAACGTTCGATTCAACGACATGATTTGTTTGCCCTGCATTGCCCATTGTCAGGTGTACGACTTGGACACCCTGCACGCTTGCGTATAAATCTGGCGGTACTAACAAACTGATTTGTGTTTCTTTAACATCCTGAGGTACTAGTAACGTCTCCGTATTACCCAAACGAACTCGGGTGATATCACCGCGTAACCGCTTACCACGAATTACTAATGTTGTGCCTGCAACAATCATTTGTTCAGTCTTTGCTGGAGCTGTCACTTGCTCAATATTCGGTTGAGGCAAGGGCATGATGTAGAAACCTTCAGGGTTATCAGAGTCACTGCTCTCAATCAATACCATTGATGCTAAATAGGTAGCTGAAGGTCGATAGTGCGTCTGTAAAGCAGACCATAACTTAGAAGTTTCTTCCATGTTAAAAAACTCTGGAGTCAGCTTAATCTGCCCAATTTGTTCAGCTAAATGGGATACAGACACACTTGCTACAGCTTGCGAAAATGCACTTGAGGTATTGGTTGTAGATGCATTTATCAAAGTATTTTCAATAATATCAGACGTAATAACTGGTGTTTTATGTAACAGTTGCATTGCGTAGCCCAGTAAAAGCTCTGTTTGAAAATCCTTGGCTCCGTAAGCCGTTAGTAGGTAGTGGAGGTCGAGAGCCAGTGGTGGAGTCGGAGAGCGCGGGTTTCCGTTGATGCGTGAGTGCCTGCTCCGAAATTCTTGAGACACCCAATCGACATTGCGATTTTGCGTCACTTGATAGAGAAAGAGATTGATTTGAGCACGCTCGTCAGCCTCAACTGAAATTCGATCAGGCGGTAGGGCAGTTACAATTACATCACCAAGACTAGCAGCGATCGGATCACTGACTAAACCATTTTCCAGCAAGACTTTTAGTACTGCTGTCACAGCGGCTATAGAGAGCACATTACTCATTCTCATTCCTCATGGCAATAGCACATATTAATCATGTACGCCAGAGTACATTGACAGAATATATTTTGCAAAACTTTAAATATTCTGTAACAGAGGCTATTGACCTTAGTCAGCATAGGCGGACTTCTCTGCGTTCGCGTAGCGTGTCGCAGACAGACGCTACGCAAATGTTTGTGTAGTCGCAACTTCCAGTCTCTTGCTGCTCTGGTGCAAGATTTACGTTAACTTAATATCAGGAACAAATTTCAACTGCTATAGGTCTTAATTTTAAGTATTTTATCAGATTAGTGGCATTACTTTAAGTTTCTAATATGATAAACTGAGTGTAATTAGGTAAGTCTTAGTAAAATATCGTACTAATATTTATCGAAGCGCGCAAAAGATTTGTAATACTATGTAGTATCTTTGACTAAAGCTAACATTTAAAAGTAACTAGGATGGGTTGCCCCAGATGAAATCCCCACCTCCTTCAAATTCTTGGAATGGTCGCTTCGTAGGTGATAACCAGCGATACCGTTTAGACAAACGGTTAGGCGGGGGTGGCATGGGAGAAGTCTTCCTAGCAATGGACACCCGTGTAGGTCAGCAGGTAGCGTTGAAGTTTCTCAAAGATACGCTGGTGGCATCACAAGAAATGAGAAAGCGTTTTGAGCGTGAGGTGGCAGTTTGTGCTGCATTGCAAAGTGACCACATTGTTAAAATTAGTGATTGTGGAGTCACCCCGGAAGGCTTTCCATTTTACGTAATGGAATATTTGCGGGGGCAAACGCTCAGGCAACTACTGCTGCGCGAAAAGCGGCTATCTGTTGAGCGGACTGTGAAGATTATGGCGCAAGTTTGTAAGGGTCTACAGCTTGCTCATCAAGGAGTTACTCTCCAACGCGATGGCGGAAAAAGTACTGAGCATATTCAGGTAGTTCATCGTGACCTGAAACCAGATAATATATTTTTAGTACCTACAGATTTAGGAGAGTGGGTAAAGGTTTTGGATTTTGGTGTTGCCAAAATTCGCAGTGAATCTTCGGAAAATTCCAACATTACAAATATAACTAGTACGTTTATCGGTACATTTCGTTACGCACCTCCCGAACAAATCCAAAGTGATAAAAACCTGGATGCTAGGGGCGACATTTACAGTTTGGGAATTATCCTTTACGAAATGCTGAGTGCAGCCGACCCCTTTGGGATTAGTATTAAGGGTAGTCAGATCAGCGAAGCCTCTTGGGTGTTAGCTCACGCTTATGAGCCACCGAAACCACTGCGATCGCAACCAGGGTGCGAGAATTTACCTATACAATTGGAGGCAGTTGTGATGAAATGCCTCCACAAAAACCCAGCTAACCGATTTGCAACGGTAGAAGAACTCAATCAAGCTTTGCAAGCTGCTGCCAAATTTGTAACAGGGACTACTAGTGTACCCGGTCAAACTCTTGGGCAGCCGCAACCTTCATCTAATCAAGGTTCAAATCACGAAACTGTTCCGAGACAATCGAACGACGATACCATTCTTCGCCC